>NZ_JBEXYC010000085.1:0-19706 GCF_040630835.1 Kitasatospora sp. NPDC005751 | reverse complement strand
ACCAAGTAACACCCCCAGCACCACCCGCCACACCCGCCCACCCGGGCACGACAACGCCGCTGCACCCGACCACCCGGTCCGGTCCAGCGGCGTCGCGGCACACCCGGACACCGACGCGGCCCGGTCGCTACCGCGCGAGCCGCCCCAGCAGCCCGGAGGCCGCCGCGATGCCGAGCCCCGAGGCCAGCGTCAGCACCGCGAAGTCCAGCGGAAGGTGCGCCGGGGTGCCGATGAGGAGCCCCCGCAGCGCGTCGACCTGGTAGCTGAGCGGGTTGGCCCGGCTGACCGCCTGCAGCCAGCCGGGCATCAGGTCCACCGGGTAGAGCGCGTTCGAGGCGAAGAACAGCGGCATGGTGATCGCCTGGCCGATGCCCATCAGCCGGTCCCGGGTGAGCACGAGGCCGGCGACGGCCATCGACAGGCACGAGAAGAAGGCCGACCCGAGCACCACCGCGACCACGACGCCGAGCAGCCGCAGCGGGTTCCAGGTCATCGCGACCCCGAGCGCCGCCGCGAGCAGCACCACCACGGCGGCCTGCAGCACCGCCTTGACCCCGGCGGCGAAGGCCTTCCCGGTGACCAGCGCGGCCCGCGGGGTCGGGGTGACCAGCAGCTTGGTGAGCACGCCGGAGTCCCGCTCCCAGATGATCATGATGCCGTAGAAGATCGCGATGAACATCGCCGACTGGGCGATGATCCCGGGCGCCAGGAAGTCCAGGTACGGGATCCCGCCGGTCGGGATCGCCTTCAGCCGGGTGAAGGTCTCGCCGAAGATCAGCAGCCAGAGCGCCGGCTGGACCGCCCGGGTGTACAGCTCGGTGCGGTCGTGGCGCAGCTTCTGCAGTTCGACCACGCACATCGCGACCACCCGGGCCGGCACCACCCGCCACCCCGTGCGGGCACGCGGCGGGACCAGCAGCAGAGCGAGGTCGGGCAGGTCGGCGGCCGGGCCGGGGCCGGCGGGTTCAGCCGACCCGGCCGGCCGTGCGACGGGTTCGGCGGACATCGCTGAAGTCTCCTTCCGTGGCCTCGCCACGGCCCAGGCCGCGGCCCGAGAAGTGGCGGAACACGTCGTCCAGACTGGGCTCGGACTGCCGCGGGTCCTGTTCCCGGACCCGGTCCTTGAGCTCTCCCGGGGTGCCGAGCGCGCGGATCCGGCCGCGGTCCATCAGCGCGATCCGGTCGCAGTGCCGGTCGGCCTCGTCCATGTAGTGGGTGGTCACCAGGACGGTCATCCCGGTGGCCCGGCGGATCGCGTCGACGCGCTCCCAGACGCCGGCCCGGGCGATCGGGTCCAGGCCGATCGTCGGCTCGTCCAGGACGAGCAGGCGCGGGGCGCTGACCAGGGCCTGGGCGAGTTCGAGCCGGCGCACCATGCCTCCGGAGAAGGTGCCGGCCATCCGGTCGGCGGCCTCGGTGAGGTCGACGGCGGCCAGCGCCTGGGCGACCCGCTCGGACCGCTCGGACCTCGGCACGTCGAAGACCCGGGCGAACAGGGCGACGTTCTCGCGACCGGTCAGCCCCGCGTCGGCGGACAGCTGCTGCGGGACGTAGCCCAGCAGCCGGCGCACCCGCGTCCGCTGCCGGGCGGCGTCGTGGCCGAAGACCCGGACCATGCCGGCGGCCGTCGGGAGCAGGGTGGTGATCGCCCGGATCGTGGTGGTCTTGCCGGCGCCGTTGGGGCCGAGCAGGCCGAACACCTCGCCGGTGCGGACCGTCAGGTCGACCCCGTCGACCGCCTTGGTGGCACCGTCCTTCCCCCGGCCGCGATGGAAGGAGTACTCCAGGCCGCGGCAGACCACCGCCTCGTCCTCGCCCGACGTCATCGCCGCACCCTCTCCTTCGCCCCGTTCGCCTTCGGCTTGTCCGGCCTCGTCTCCGGCCTCGTCGTCTCCGGTCGGGCGCGCAGGCCCGCCGCGACGCCGCGCAGCGCGGGCAGCGCGGCGTCCAGCGCCGTCCGCTCCTCGGCGGACAGCCCCGCCACCACCTCGCCGACCAGCGCCGACCGCCGGGCCCGCCAGGCCGCGAGCCGTTCGACCGCCTCGTCGGTGACGTGGAGCAGGGCGGCCCGACGGTCGGCCGGGTCCACCTCGCGGCGCAGCAGGCCCAGCGCGACCAGTTGGTTGACCAGGGTGGAGACCGAGTTGCCGGCCAGGCAGAGCTCCGCGGCCGCGTCCGAGACCCGCAGGCCCGGCGAGTCGGCCACCAGGCGCAGCAGCTCGACCTGCGCGCCGCGCAGCCGGGGCTCGGTCAGGCCCTCCCGCAGCCGTCGTCGGACCAGGCGCTGGATCCCGACGAGGAGGGTGGAGAACTCGTCGCCCAGGGCGGTGGCGGAGGTGTCCGTGACATCCGCGGTCATGCCTCCATTTTAGCTCTCAGTGAGAGCTATCCGTCCAGGGCGCGGGCGATGGAAAGCCGCTCGGACCGGACGTTCACGTCGGATTCACGCCAGCCCAACACCCCGCCACGCTGGTGGACTTCGACCCGAACCCACCCCGCACGGACAGGACCGCCGGCATGCCCGACACCGCTCTTCCAGACACCGCTCTCCTCGCCCCGCCCGCATCCGCCGGCGCCCCGCCCGGCCCCCGCGCCAGGACCGGCGGCTGGCCCGCCGTGCTGGCCGTGACGGCCGGCGTCTTCTCCCTCGTCACCACCGAGATCCTGCCGATCGGCCTGCTCACCCCGATCGGCGCCTCCTTCCGGATCTCCGACGGCACGGCCGGGCTGATGATGACGCTGCCCGGCCTGGTCGCCGCGGTGGCCGCGCCGGTGGTCACCGTCACCACCCGGCGCACCGACCGCCGCACCATGCTCTGCGGCCTGCTGGCGCTGCTGGCGTTCGCCGACCTGCTCAACGCGCTCGCCCCCGCCTACTGGGCGGTGCTGGCGGCCCGGGTCGCGCTCGGCCTGGTGATCGGCGCATTCTGGTCGATCGGGTCGGGGCTCGCCCCGCGCCTCGTCGCACCGGCGCGGCAGGCCCGGGCGAACACCGTGTTCTTCACCGCCGTGCCGCTCGGCTCGGTCATCGGCGTGCCGGCCGGGGTCCTGATCGGCTCACTGGCCGGCTGGCGCACCGCCTTCGCCGCGATGGCCGCGCTGACCGTACTGGTGCTCCTCGCACTCCTGGTCTCGCTGCCGCCGCTCCCGCCGGGGGCCGGCACGGGTCTCGGCGTGCTGCGCGGGCTGCTCGCCGGGCGGGGCACCCGCAGCGGCCTCGCGGTGACCTTCCTGATCGTGCTGGCCCACTTCGGCAGCTACACCTACGTCTCGCCGTTCCTGGCGGAGGTCACCCACGCGGGGCCGGGGCTGGTCACCGGGCTCCTGCTCGGCTACGGCGCGGCCGGGCTGCTCGGCAACGTCCTCGCCGGTGACCGGGCGGCCCGGGCCCCCGGAGCGGCGCTGGCCGGCGCCGCCGCCCTGCTCGCCGGCGCGACCCTGCTGCTGCCGGTCCTGGGCGGCTCCGGTCCGGGCGCCGCCGTCGTCCTGGTGCTCTGGGGGGTGGCGTACGGCGCCGTCCCGGTCTGCTCGCTGACCTGGTTCCTCGCCGCGGCTCCGCAGGCGCCGGAGGCGGCCGGGGTGGTGTTCACCTCCTCGTTCCAGGCGACCCTGTCGATCGGCGCCCTGGCGGGCGGCACGGTGGTGGACCACGGGTCGACCACCGCCGTGATGCTGCTGGGCGGCGGCACCGCGCTCCTCGCGGCGGCCACCGCCTGGGCCTGCCGCGGCCGGATCCACCCCACCGCCTCGGGGGATCCGAACGGCCGGTAGACCCCGGCCCGGCGCGCACCCGCCGACCCCGGCCACCAGGCGGTCGACGTCGAGCTGGACGACCTCGCGCCCGGGAAACGCCTCGGCGAGTGCCCAACGGGTGACCGGTGGCCCTGCCGTGGGCGGTCGGGCCGTCGTACCCGGCGCCACAGCCCCGCTCTCAGTCTGACTGAAAGTTCGATCAAGACCGCGGGCACGGGTGTGACCCGCCGAGTCGGGCCCGCTCCCCGGGCACGAACAGGTCCGGACCGGTCCGGTCCGGACCTCGGCGCCTAGCGGCGCAGCCGCTCCAGCTCGATGTCGATCGCACCGGCCATCAGCTCACGCGCGTGCTCCCCCTGCAGGCTGCCGCTGAGCCACCGGACGCTGAGCCCCTCCATGAGCGCGGTCAGCCGCTCGGCGGAACTCGCCAGCGCGGCGGCCCCGTTCATCGGCCGCACCTTGCCCAGCAGGTCGGCGACCTCCTGCACCCAGACCAGCGTCGCGCGGGCCAGGTCCTCCCGCAGGTCCGGGTCGAACACCGCGCTCGCCCGCAGCTCGCCCCAGGCCGTGCTGTTCTCCCGCACCTCGGGGGTGTCCTGGAGTTCCAGCAGCAGGGTCTGCTCCAGCTCACTCCGGGCGTCCAGCGGCGGGGCGTCCGGAGCGCGCTCGGTCGTGTAGCGACCGGCCCGGTCGTTGATGAACTCCAACGTCGCCCGGAGAATCCCCGCGCGGTCCTTGAAGTGGTAGTAGATCAGCGCGGTGGAGACGCCGGCTTCGGACGCCAGCTCCTCCACCCGCAGCCCGCGGACACCGCGCCGGGCGATGACCCGCGCGGCCGCTTCCATGATCAAGCTTCGACGGTCAGCCACGGGGGATCATCCTATCGGGTGGTCCGCCCGGTGGATGTCTTCCGACCCAAACCTGACTGAAACTACAGTCGGGGTGATGATCCGGTGCGATTCCGGACACCGGCGCAGCGCCCGGGGGGCGCCCGGGGGCGCTCAAGGTCGTCCGGCCCGAACTCGGGGAGGACCCGGAGTTCCGGCACCGCTTCACCCAGGAGGTGGCCAGCGCCCGGCGCATCCACGGCCTCTCCACGGCCCAGGTGGTCGACGCCCACTACCGCCGCTCCGCCTGACCCGCGGGGCCGGGCCCGGCGGCCCTTCCCGTCACCCGGCCGACCCGAGCACGACCGGGTCCCGGGCGAGGTCGGCCAGCAGGGCGTCCAGCTTCGCCCGGTCGACCGAGGGCATCACGAAGACGTGCACGTAGCTGCGGCGGGTGGTCTCGTCGCCCGGGACCATCAGCACGTCCTGGGAGGACAGCGACCACTTCGCCACAAGCTCGGGGCTCGGCTTGCGGAACCGCACGGTGACCGCGCCCGGGGTGCGGGCCGGCCAGAGCTCGGCGCCCGTCTCCCGCTCGATCCCCCGCAGCCGCCGCTCCAGGTAGCCGGCCAGCTCCTGGGCCCGGCGTATCCGGTCCACCTGGTCCTGGTAGGAGTGCCGGGACAGGTGGTCCCAGATGACCAGCGGGGAGAAGCCGTTGCGGGAGCCCGCGAAGGTGGTGTCCGGCGCGCCGATGTACTCCGGCTGGGACGGCGGCGAGATCTGGTACTTGACCTTCGTCATGTAGATGCCGCAGGGCCAGGGCGCGCCGGGCCACTTGTGGCCGCTCATCGCGATCGAGGAGACCATGTCCAGCTCGCCGTGCTCCCGGGTGGGCAGCCTCAGGCCGAAGTCGTACTCGGGCAGCTCGACGTCGGGGGTCCAGCCGTACGCCGGGTCCTGGTTGGCCAGCCGCAGGAACGGCGCGTAGCCGGCGCCGAGCGCGCCGTCCACGTGGATCCAGAAGCCCCGGCGCAGGTCGACCAGCGGCTCCCCGGTCCGCGGGTCCGTGCCGTAGACCACCTGGCGCTCGACCAGGCCGTACCGCTCGAAGATCGGCAGCAGCCGCTCGCAGACCTGCCGGACGTCGTCGTGGGCGCCCTTGAAGGTGCTGCCGAGGTTGAGGTTCACGAAGACCGGGTGCCCGTTCGCGGCGAAGAACTCGACCAGCACCGCGAGGGCGTCGACGTCGATCTCGCCCGGGCCGTCCCAGGAGTGGCCCGAGGGGCCGGGGCGGGAGGGCACCTCGGTGGGCCACTCGCGGCGCCCCGTGGCGGGGTCGACCAGCGGGCACCGGTCCGCGTACTTCTCCAGGCCCACGGCGTGGAAGGTCTCGACACCCAGCACCCGCACCGCCTTGGCGAAGGAGTAGTGGGTGTCCTCGGAGTAGAAGGCCACCGGCCGGTGCGCGTTCGGGTTGTCCCGGTCGGGCGCGGCCTGCACGTACCGCAGGGCGTCGAACGGGGCCGTCGGCGGCTGGATCAGCGCCTTGCCGCTCAGGTAGTCCCGGGCGTTCCAGAGCGCGTACATGTTGCCCTCGGTCGAGCCCATCGAGAGCATGTAGCCCCAGTAGGACTCGGGGTCGGCGGGGTCGTGCGGCCGCTCGGCGTTCCACAGGGCCGCGTAGTAGTCGAGCACCGCGCGCTCGACCACCTTGGTGTTCGGCTTGTAGCCGCCGCTCTGGAACGGGTCGCCGAGGTTGTTGATGTTGTTCGGCATGAACCGGGCCAGGTCCAGTGCGCAGCCCTGCATGTCCTGGGTGGCCTGGTAGCCCACCAGGTGCCGGCGCTTGCGGGTCAGGTACTCGTCCACGGTGTCCAGGGCGCGCAGGCGCCGGTCGTCGTCCAGCCCGCCGGTGGGGAGCACGAAGTCGCGGCCGTCCAGCTCTGCCCCCGGGTCGACGGCGGTCGCGGCGGCGAAGGTGGCGGTCGGGCTCATGGGCGCGGCACTCCAGGGGTGTTGGTGTGGGGGGGCGACGTGGGGGTCGCGGCGGGGGCCGCACGGGGTCGCCGCGGGCCGTCCACCGGCGGGGAACGCCGCAGGGGCGTTCGACGCTCGCGGTCAGGATGGAACTTCCCGGCGCCCGGGGGAAGTTCCTCCGCACAAGATTCGGTGGCATGGCCCGAGATCTTGCGGATCGGCGGAAACAGCTGGAATCCTGCCCGGCATGCCGAACATTCCACCGCCCCGCAGAGCGCCCGTCGACGACGTGGACCGGGCCATCCTGCGCGTCCTCTCCGACCACGCCCGGCTGCCCAACAACGCGCTCGCCGAGGCGGTGGGCATCGCCCCCTCCACCTGTCTGGCCAGGGTCCGCGCCCTCCAGGAGCGCGGGATCATCCGGGGCTTCCGGGCCGACGTCGACCCCGCCGCGATCGGCCTGCCGCTGCAGGCGATGATCTCCGTCCGGCTGCGCGCCCACACCCGGGAGCAGAACGAGAGCTTCCGCGGCACCGCCCCCGACCTGCCCGGCGTCCTGGCGGTGTTCCACATGGCGGGGTCCGACGACTACCTGCTGCACGTCGGCGTCGCCGGGCCCGAGGGCCTGCGCGACTTCGTGGTGGACCACCTCACCACCCACCCGGCGGTGGCGCAGACCCGGACCAACCTGATCTTCGAGCAGATAGCCGGCCGCCGCTACCTCGGCGACCCGCTCCCGTCGACCGGCTGAGCGGCCGAGCCCCCGGCGAGCGGCGGACCGGCCGGTCCGCCGGAGCAGCGGGGTACCGGGGTGCCCGGGCCCGCCGGTGCGGCACGTCCGGCCGAATCGGAGGAGCATCGAGTGCGGGGGCGACCGCGGCGGCCGCGCCCGCCGGTGCGGCGGCACTCGGCGCGGTCGGCCGGGCACGAGGAGGAAGGCCATGATCGTCGACTGCGCGCACTACCGCGACGGACGCCGCCAGCACGAGGGCCCCATGCCGCTGGAGGAGGCGGCCGCGCGCTGCGCGCAGGGCGGGTTCGTCTGGCTGGGCCTGTTCGAACCGGCCCCCGAGGAGCTGGCCACCGTGCGCGAGGGCTTCGGACTGCACGAACTCGCCGTCGAGGACGCCCAGGCCCACCACCTGCGGCCCAAGGCCGAGCGGTACGAGGACGGCACCGAGCTGATCATCCTGCGCACCGCGCGCTACGACGACGACCGCGAGGAGGTCGACTCCGGCGAGATCAGCGTCTTCCTCGCCGAGCACTTCGTGATCACCGTCCGCCAGGGCATCGCCAGCGAGCTGGCCGGCGCCCGCAACCGGCTCGAACGCAGCCCCGAACTGCTGCGGACCGGCAGCGCCTCGACCCTGTGGGCGATCCTCGACCAGGTGGTCGACAGCTACGCGCCCGTCGTCACCGAACTCGAACGCGACATCGAGGAGATCGAGGCCACGGTGTTCTCCGGCACGGTCGCCCCGACCGAACGGATCTACTTCCTGCGCCGCGAGGCCACCGACTTCTACCGGGTCGTCCACCCCCTGCTCGCCGTGCTCGCCCGGCGGCTCCAGCCCGGCCGGTCGGCGCCCGAACTGCTGCCGTACTTCCGGGACGTGCACGACCACCTGCTGCTGGTCAACGAGGAGGTCGCCGCCCAGCGCGACCTGCTGGCCACCGTCCTGGAGGCGAACATCGCGGTGATCTCCGTCGAGCAGAACCGGATCAACCTCCGGCAGACCGCCACCATGGAGCGGCTCACCATCGTCGCGACCGTCTTCCTCCCGCTGTCCTTCGTGGTCGGCTTCTTCGGCCAGAACTTCGGCTGGCTGGTCGACCACATCGGCAGCCTCACCGCGTTCGTCGCGCTCAACGTCGGCGGCCTGCTGCTGCCGTGCCTGCTGCTGTACATCTGGCTGCGGCGGCGGCGCACCCGCCCGGCACCCCCGGTCCCGGGGGCGAACAGCGCCGTCCGGCACACCCCGAGAGCCCCGATGGGGTAGGTAGGGCGGGCGACCGCCCGCGGCGGATACCGGCCACCTGACGCGCGGCCTGTTCCCCGCCCGCCCGCCGAGGCGTAGCGTGACCGCGTGAACGCGGACCCGCTCTCCCGGCACGACGTCGTGATCGTCGGCGGCGGCCACAACGCCCTGGTGGCGGCGGCCTATCTGGCCCGGGCCGGCCTCCGGGTGCTGGTGCTCGAACGGCTGCCGCAGGTGGGCGGGGCGGCGGTGTCGGCCCGGGCGTTCGCGGGCGTGGACGCCCGGCTGTCGCGCTACTCGTACCTGGTGAGCCTGCTGCCGCGCCGGGTCGTCCGGGACCTCGGGCTCCGGCTGGACCTGCGGCGGCGCCGGATCTCCTCCTACACGCCCACCGTCCGGGACGGCCGGCCGACCGGTCTCCTGGTGGACGCCGCCGACCCCGCCCGGACCGCGGCGTCCTTCCGGGCGCTGACCGGTGACCCGCGCGAGTGGGAGGCCTGGCAGAGCTTCTACGCGGCGACCGGGAAGCTCGCCGAGCGGGTGTTCCCGACGCTCACCGAGCCGCTGCCCGCCCGGGCCGGGCTGCGCCGGCGGGTCGCGGACGACGCCGTCTGGGAGTCGTTCTTCGAACGCCCGCTGGGCGAGACGATCGAGCGGACCTTCACCGACGACCTGGTCCGCGGCGTGGTGCTGACGGACGCGCTGATCGGCACCTTCACCCACGCCCACGACCCCTCGCTGCTGCAGAACCGCTGCTTCCTGTACCACGTGATCGGCAACGGGACGGGCGACTGGGACGTCCCGGTCGGCGGGATGGGCGCGGTGACGGGCGCGCTGGCCGAGGCGGCGCTGGCGGCCGGCGCGGAGATCCGGACCGGCTGCGAGGTCACCGCCGTCGCCACCGACGGCACCGGAGAGGCCGAGGTGTCCTACCGCCACCGGGGCGGCGAGGCCACCGCGGTGGGCCGCCGGGTCCTGGCGAACGCCGCCCCGGCCGTCCTGGCCCGGCTGCTGGGCGAGGACCCCGGGCCCGCCCCGGAGGGCGCCCAGCTGAAGGTCAACATGGTGCTGCGCCGGCTGCCACGGCTCCGGGACCCGGCCGCGGATCCGCGCGACGCCTTCGCGGGGACCTTCCACATCGCCGAGGGGTACCGGCAGTTGGAGACGGCCCACGCCGAGGCGTCGGCCGGCCGGATGCCCTCGATGCCGCCGTCGGAGATCTACTGCCACACCCTCACCGACCCGTCGATCCTCGGGCCCGAGGCGCTCCGGCAGGGGCTCCAGACGCTCACCCTGTTCGGACTGCACATGCCCGCGCGGCTCTTCACCGACCCGGCGGCCAAGGAGCTCGCGCTCGCGGCGAGCCTGGCCCGGCTCGACGAGGTGCTGGCCGAGCCGCTCGCCGACTGCCTGGCCACCGACGCCGCCGGGCGGCCGTGCGTGGAGGTCAGGACGCCGCTGGACCTGGAGCGGGAGGTCGGCCTGCCGGGCGGTCACATCTTCCACCGGGACCTCGCGTTCCCCTACGCGACCGGAGAGCTGGACGGCGCCGCCGCCCGCTGGGGCGTGGCGACGGCGCACCCGAACGTGCTGCTGTGCGGCGCGGGGGCGGTCCGCGGCGGCGGCGTCAGCGGCATCCCCGGCCACAACGCGGCACAGGCCGTCCTGGAGGACCTCGGGCCGTAGCCGCCGAACGGCCGCCGGCTCAGCGCACCGGCAGGTCCAGCACGGCCGGGTCGGCCCGCGTGGAGCCGAAGGTCACGGTGGAGCCGGACGGCGTGCGACCGCCGTAGAGGGCGTCCCGGGTGCCGAGCACCAGCGCGAGCCGGTGACCGGCGGGCAGGTCGTAGGCGGTGGCGAAGAGCGTGACGTCCAGCGGGAACGGCTGCCCCGGCGTCCGGTCGGACCAGCTCTGCGGGCCGTGCGAGATCAGCCGGCCCACGCCCAGCGCGTCCACGTCGTAGAGGTAGGCGACGGCCGTGCCCTGCGGGGCGGAGGCGGTCACCGTGGTGTGCACCCGGGCCGCTCCGCGCACCGCCAGGCCCTGCGGCCGGGGCGGCGACTGCCGGACGACGGCGGCGGAGCGGTCCAGCAGCGGGACGACCACGGTCGGCGCCCGGTGGAGCACCTGGTCCGCCAGCCCGGACAGCAGGGCGACGCCGCCGCTCGCCCCGGAGGCGGCGTTGCCGCGCAGCGTCGACCGCCAGTCCCCGGCGGCCGGTCCGCCGAGGTCCTCGGCACCCAGCGCCAGCGTCTCGGTCCGGGAGCTGACGGCCTGCCAGTCGGGGTGGGCCTCGTGCGCACTGGTGGGGCGGACCGCCAGGTCGACCGGCGGCCGCGAGTCGCCGGGGGCACCCTTGAGGTACTGGTCGAGCCAGGAACGGGCACTGCTCCAGGCGGCGTTGGAGAGGCCGAGCAGGCCGGTGAACTCCTGGCTGGCATGGTCGCCCGGGCGCAGTTCGAGGCGCTTGGGCCCGGTGAGGCGCTGGTAGAAGGCCGTCACCTGGCCGGGGTTGAAGAAGCTGTCGCCCCAGGCGTTCGCCAGCAGGACGGCCGTGCCGTTGGCGTTGATCCGCTCCAGGTAGCGGGCCGGCGAGCGGGTGTCCGCCCACCGGACGACCTCGGGCAGGTCGCGGTCGGCGAAGAGGTCGTCCAGCACCCGGCTGAACTCGGGGCTCCGGCGGCCGGTCGGCGCCTGGATCCCGGCGAGCACCGCGGCCGCCTGGACGTGCCGGGTCTGCCCGCTGTACAGCGAGTCGGTCAGGTCGGCCCAGCCGCTCAGCGAGGCGACGGCCTTGATCCGGGGGTCGAAGGCGGCGCCGAGGAGGGTGAGGCCGCCGCCCAGCGAGAGCCCCACCATGCCGATCCGCTCCGGGTCCGCCGGGGTCCGCGCCAGCGCCCAGTCGATCACCGTGGAGATGTCGGCGACGTCCTTCGGCCCGGCGACGTCGACCTCGCCGCCGGAGCCCCAGAAGCCGCGCACCGTGTAGGTGACGACCACGTAGCCCGCGGCGGCGAGCGCGTGGCCCTGGGCGACGTACTCCAGGTCGTTCTGCCCCCAGCTGGCCGGCTGGACCACCAGCGGGTACCGCCCCCGCGGGTCGGCTCCCGGACTGCCGGGGGCCGGGGTGAACACGTCCGCCCTGAGCACCACGCCGTCGTTCGCCGGGATGTCGGCCAGCCGGAACGACCCGACGGCGCCGGCGGCGGGGCCGGCTGCCGGGCCGCTCGCGGGGGTCGCCGTCGCGGCCGCCGCGGAGGCGGGCCGTGCGACGGCGGCCCCACCGAGCGCGAGCGCCGCCACCAGGACGGCACTGGCCGCCCGGCGGCCGGGACGGGGGTGGGATCGTTCCATCACTGCTCCCTCTGCATTCGAACCACTGGAATCACGCGAATCCTCGGAGCCACCCGGATCGCTCGGAGCCACCCGGATCGCTCGGACCACGGAGGACACTCGGACCACTCAGGCCACCCGGACCACGTGACTCCGCCCGGCCGTCGAGCCTAGCGAGCTGATGGCCCATCAGAGGAGGTGATGATCAGCCACATTACTCGCCAGTAGCCGTCGATGGATCACCCCACCACCCCGCCCCACCCCCGCCGATCGGCAGGGTCGCCGACCCGCCGAACGTCCGTAATGCGGCGTCCGATGCCCGGTCATCGGACATGATCACTTACGCTACTGAGTAGTCATCAGTTCGACGGATGACCGAACAGCACATGAACCATCGAACAACCAGGGGGAAACCATGCTCCGTCGCATGTCCGCACTGACCGTCTCGGCCGTTCTCGCCGGTGGCCTGCTCCTCGCCGCCGCGCCCGCCCAGGCCGCGCCCGCCCAGGCCCGCGCCTCCGTCTCGGTCAACATCGGTGAGCTGCAGGTCCAGGCCGCCAAGCTGCGCCAGCAGGCCCAGCGCCTGCGCAGCCAGGGCCACTTCCAGGAGGCCAACGTCACGGACGCCCGCGCGGCCGCCATCGAGGCGCAGATCCGCCGCTACGAGGAGTGCGAGCGCAGCGTCCACTGCTGACCGGTCCACCCGGGAGACCCCCGCGACGCGGCGCCCCGGCGCTGCGACGCGGGGGTCTCTCCGCGTTCCCGCTACGGCCGGCCCGGGGCGGCCGGGCCGCCCGGCCGGCGGGTGTGGGCGAGGAGCGCCGGGACGACGACGTCCCACGTCCCCTCGGGAAAGACCTCGTGCCCGGTGCGTTCGAGGGCGATGAAGCGGGCGCCGGGAATCTCCGCCGCCAGGGCGCGCCCGTGCTCGACCGGGAACAGCGGGTCCTCGTCGCCGTGGAGCACCAGGGTGGGCGCGGTGATCCCGCCGAGCCGGTGGCGCCAGGGGCGGCCGGCATCGAGGAGGTAGGGGTTGGTCGACTGGGCGGCGATGTCGGCGGCGCGGTCCACGACCCGGGCGGCCAGCCGGCGCACGGCGTCCTCGTCGAACGGCCGCGAGACGGCGGCGAAGGGACGCTCGCCCTCGACGATCGAGGCGATGACGGCGTCCCGGTCGGACCAGTCGACCCCGCCACCGCCGTCCGCTCCGGCCTCGCCGTCACCGTCCTCCTCTCCGGGCCCGGACCCGGCCCCGGAACCGGCCTCGGACTGGGCCTCGGACCGGGCCTCGGACCGGGCGAAGAAGGCCGCGAGCCGGTCCGACATCGGCGGGAGGTCCGCCTGCTCCTGTCCGGGGATGCCGGGCGTGGACGACGCGCAGGTGAGCGTGGCCACCCGGTCCGGATGGTCGAGGGCCAGCAGCTGGCCGACCGCGGCGCCCTGCGACATGCCGACGACGTGGGCCGCGCCCAGGCCGAGGGCGCCGATCAGGGCGGCGGCATCGTCGGCCAGGTCCGGCAGCCCGTACGGCGGAGCGCCCACCTGGTAGGTCGTCGATCCCCCCGCGTCGCGGCTGTCGTACCGGATGACGAACCTGCCCCCGTCGGCCAGCCGCCGGACGAAGCCGTCGCTCCAGTTGAGCGCGCAGTGGCCCGCGCCGTGGATCAGCAGGACGGCGGGATCGGCGGGATCGCCGAGGAGGTCGGCGCTCAGCTCCGCGCCGTTGACCTTGAGGATGCGCCGGCCGGTCGCCATCGGGCCGCTCCTTCGAGGATTTCCGTCACGTGTCACGACGACCCTACGGCCAGGCGGGTCGTTCCCCGGCGAACGTCCGCACCCGACCGGTGGGTGGTGCGCTTCGGTCCCGTCGCCCGTGGGCAGCCTTCCCGGGCGGGGGCACGGATGCGAGGAGGACGGCATGCGCCAGGACGAGGCCAAGCACTTCGACGCGCGGACGGCGGCGGGTGACACCGTCGCCGAGCCCGGCGGCGCGGCCGATCCCGAGGCCCGCTACCGCCGTTCCTCGGCCTTCCTCATCGACGAGGCCCTCGGCTTCCTCTTCCCCGCCGCCCTCCGCGCCGCCGCCGACGTTGGCGTGGCCGACCACCTCGCGGACGGCCCCCGCACGCCCGCCGAACTCGCCACCACGACCGGCCTGGACGCCCGCAGCCTGCACCGGGTGCTGCGCCTGCTCGCCACCCGGGGCGTGGTGGCGGAGGACGACGCGGGCCGGTTCACGCTGACCGACGCCGGCCAGGCGCTGCGCAGCGACGTCCCCTGCTCGGCCCGGACGGCCGTCCAGATGCTCACCGACCGCACCATGTGGCAGCCGGCCGGCGAGCTGACGAGCTGCCTGACCGAGGGCACCGCGTCGTTCGAGGCCATCTTCGGCATGCCGTTCTTCGACTGGTTCGCCCAGGACGCGCGGACCGCCGCCGTCTTCCACGGCGGCATGGCGGCGATGTCCGACGCCGAGAACGCGGTCATCGCGGCGGCCTACGACTTCCCGGAGACCGGCACCGTCGTGGACGTCGGCGGCGGCCACGGCGGCCTGCTGCTGGAGGTGCTGCGCCGCAACCCGGGCGTGGCGGGCGTCCTCTACGACCGCGCCCACGTCCTGGCCGGCCATCGCCTCGACACCGACAAGGAGATCGCGGGCCGCTGGACCCTCGCGGAGGGCGACTTCTTCGCGTCCGCACCGCCCGGCGACATCCACCTGCTCAAGCGCATCACGCACGACTGGGACGACGAGACCTGCGTGACCCTGCTGACCAGCTGCCGCCGCTCGCTCCACCCGGGCGGCCGCGTCCTGGTGCTGGACGCGGTGGTCCCCCGGGGCAACGCCCCGCACCAGTCCAAGACCCTGGACCTGATGATGATGGCCTCCCTCACCGGCCGCGAACGCACCGAGGCGGACTTCGCCGCCCTCTTCGACCGCGCCGGCCTACGCCTCTCCCGCGTCCTCCCCACCCCCACCGTCCTTTCCGTGGTCGAGGCCGTTCCGGCCTGACGGATCATCATGTACTGCTCGAAGGCGGTGGTCCCGGCTCCCGGGTCGAGTCGGCGGGGAGGAGCTCGGCGGTGCGGTGGGCGACCTCGTGGTGGAGGGCGTCGCGGACGACCCGGACGGCGGGGTGGGTCACCGCCTCGCGCCGTACGGCCAGCGTGATCGGCAGCCGGATGTCGACCTCGTCCGGCAACAGCCTTCGCAGCAGGGCCCGTTCGGCGAGGAAGGCCGGCAGCACGCCGATCCCGGCGCCGAGTCGGGTGGCCTCGACCTGGGCGAAGACGTTGGTGGAGGAGAACGCGGGTGTGACGCCCGGCAGATGGCGTTCGATGTCGAGGTCGCCGACCTGGAGCATCGAGTCGATGTAGAAGATCAGCGGATGCTCCCGCAGCTCGGCGACCGAGCCGGGCGGGCCGCACCGCGCGAGGTACTCGTCGGCGGCGTACAGGCCCAGCGCGTAGTCGGTCAGGTGCTCGGTCACCAGGCGGCTGCGCGGTGGCCGGCCGATCGCCAGGGCGAGGTCGAAGCCGGCCGGGCGCAGATTCAACTGCCGCGTGGCCGTGATGAGTTCGACGCGCAGTCGGGGGTGGCGCCGGCGCACCCGGGCCAGTGCCGGGGTGGCGAAGACGGTGCCGAAGCCGTCCGGGGCGCTCACCCGGACGGTGCCGTGCAGGGACGGCGCGTCCTGACCGGAGACCGCGTCGACGACCCGGACGAGGGCGTCCTCGATCGCGCGGGCGCTGTCCGCGACGGACCGGCCGGCGTCGGTCAGGCCCCAGCCCTCCGTGCCACGTTCGATCAGCCGTACCCCGAGGCTCTTCTCCAGCGCGGTGATCCGGCGGGACACCGTGGTGTGGTCCACGCCGAGCGCGTCGGCCGCGCTGACCAGCCGGCCCGTGCGGGCGACGGCGAGCAGGTACCGCAGGTCGTCCGCGCGGAGTGCGCGCGGGTCGGGACCGCCGTGCTCCGGCCGCGGCGGCGGGTCCGGGTCGTCGCCGACCGGGCGGGTACGGGAGGGCACCGGGGCAGCGTATCTGCATTCGCGCACACCCCGTCTGCACGATTGGTGCTTGAGCGCACGACTCGGGGGCGGCAGAGTCGGGGCACCGTCGGCCGGCGCACCCGGCCGCCGTTCCTCCCCGCGTCGAGAGGGTCCCCCATGGTCGCCGGCCTGTCCCTGCCCCGGATCGTGCGCGTCGGCCGCGGCGCCGTCGAGGAACTGGGCGACGTCGTCGCCGGACTGGGGCTGAGCCGGCCCCTGCTCGTCACCGACGCGTTCCTGGTCGGGACCGGCGCGGCGGAGCGGGTGACCGCGACACTGGTCCGGGCCGGGCTGAGCCCTCGCCTGTTCGCCGGCACCGTGCCCGACCCGACCACCGACTCGCTGGCCGCGGGCCTGGAGGCGCTGCACGGGCACCGGGCGGACTCGGTCATCGGGTTCGGCGGCGGCAGCCCGATGGACAGCGCCAAGGCGCTCGCCCTGCTGGGCGTCCAGGGCGGTCGGATGCGCGACTACAAGGCGCCGCGCGTCAACCACGGGCCGGCGCTCCCGGTGATCGCCGTCCCCACCACCGCCGGCAGCGGCTCGGAGGCGACCCAGGTCACCGTCATCACCGACAGCGGCACGGACGAGAAGATGCTCTGCCTGGGCCCGGCGTTCCAGCCGATCGCCGCCGTCGTCGACGCGGACCTGACCCTGTCGATGCCGCCCCGGCTGACCGCCGACACCGGCGTCGACGCCCTCACCC
Source organism: Kitasatospora sp. NPDC005751 (assembly GCF_040630835.1). Taxonomy (NCBI): domain Bacteria; kingdom Bacillati; phylum Actinomycetota; class Actinomycetes; order Kitasatosporales; family Streptomycetaceae; genus Kitasatospora; species Kitasatospora sp. NPDC005751. The sequence goes on along the minus strand of NZ_JBEXYC010000085.1, from coordinate 3,081 downwards.
ATGCCGTCGAGGCGTACGTCAGCCGCAAGGCCAACGCCTTCTCCGACGGTCTGGCCCTCACCGCGATCGCCACCATCGGCCGCCATCTGCGCCGCGTCTACGCGGACGGTTCGGACGCCGTGGCGCGCGAGGCCATGATGCTCGCCGCGACCCAGGCCGGGATGGCTTTCTCGAACTCCAGCGTCGCCCTCGTGCACGGCATGAGCCGTCCGATCGGCGCCCACTTCCACGTCGCCCACGGCCTGTCGAACGCGATGCTGTTCCCCGCGGTGACCGCCTTCTCGGTGGCCGCGGCCCCCGGCCGGTACGCCAACTGCGCCCGGGCCCTGGGCGCCGCGAGCGCGACGGACGCCGAGGGCGCGGCCGCCGCCAAGCTCGTCGACGCCCTCCACGAGCTCTGCCACGACCTGGCCGTCCCCACCCCCCGCGCCCACGGCATCGACCCGGCCGCGTGGGCCCGGCTGACGCCCCTGATGGCCGAGCAGGCCCTGGGGTCGGGCTCCCCCGCCAACAACCCCGTCGTGCCCACCGCCGAGCAGATCCAGGAGCTCTACGCCCGGATCTACGCCTGATCACCGCCGACGCCCGCCGGGCTCACCCGCCGCAGGGCCGGCCGCGCGTCGGCCCGCACGGCCGCGTAGGAGTCGGCGAGCCGTTCCCGCGGGCCCGCGGCGACCGCCGGGCCACCGGCGGACCGGGTCAGGACCCGTACGGCGGCCTCGCGGACGTCCGGGCTGTCGTCGCCGAGCAGGGCGACCAGCGGGGGCAGCAGCCCGGCGGCGCCGAGCGCGCGGGCGGCCGTGGCCGCGGCGCCGGCCCCCGGGTCAGTTCGGCGCCGCGGCCACGGCCACCGGCGACGAGCCGCCGGGCACCAGCAGCCGCGGCGCCCCGCCGCCGTCCGCCGGCACGCTCCAGACGTCGGTGCCCTTGCCGCCCTGGCCGGGCAGCGCGTACCCGAGCGTCTCCCCGTCGAGCCAGACCGCCTGGTCGTCCACGCTGCGCGACTCGGCCAGCGGGTGCTCGCCCATCCCCGCCAGCTCCAGCACGTGGAGCCGCCAGGGCGCCGCCGGGTCGGTCGAGACCTTCTTCTTGAAGGCGATCCGGGTACCGTCCGGCGAGAGCGAGGGGCACTCCACGTTCTCCCGCAGGGTGCGGGCCGACCAGGCCCGGAGGTCCCCCTCGACCAGGTGGGTCCGGCCGCCGGTCGAGACGGTGGCGTAGAAGCGGTTGTCGTCGGCGGCGAAGCTGACGCCCCAGTAGTTGACGTCGGCGGCGTGGTAGCGGGCGCCGTCGACGGTCAGCGGGATGGACTCGATGGACTTGACCAGGTAGCCGGTACGCAGGTCCAGGACCGACGTCCGGGTGGAGAAGGTGCCCGCCGCGTAGGAGTCCCCCACCGCGAAGGCGGTCCAGGCGAGCAGGTGCCCGGAGGCCGACACCCGGGCCCGGTTCGGGATCCCGGGCACCGTCACCGACTGGAGCTCGGTGAACTTCCGGTCGTACACCACCGCCTGGGTCCGGGCCGGGGTGCCGGGCAGCGCGCGCAGGCACAGCGCCCGGTCCCCCGCGGCGTGGAAGCGGACGCAGGACGGGCCGTCCGCCACCCCCGGACTGCGGGCGACCCGCCCGGTGGCGGAATCCCGGTAGTAGAGCCCGGGCTCGTCCAGGGTGAACGAGCTCGCGGCGGCGACCAGCCGCTGCCCGCCGCCGCGTTCCCTGGCGTGCAGGACGTACCCCAGCGAACCGCCCAGCAGCACCAGGGCCGCGGTGATCAGCACCAGCGAACGCGCTTTCACGAGACCTCCCTCTCCGGCCGCTCCGGCAGGATCCGCCGAGCCGCGACGAGTGCGGCGGCCAGCGCGAGCGCGGCCGCCGCCAGGGCCGGACGCGGCCCCCACCACGTCCAGGCCGCACCGAAGCCCGCCGCACCGACCAGCCGGGCCAGCGCCTGACCGGTCTGCAGCACCGCGAGCCCGCTCGCCCGGCCGTCGAGCGGCAGGACCGGCCCGGCGAGTGCCATCAGCACACCGTCCGTGGCGGCGTAGAAGACGCCCAGGAGGACCAGGACGAGTACGGTGGCCGGCCAGCCCGGCGGGGCCATCACCACGAGGTAGGCCGCGAGCAGCGCACCGTGCCCCCAGAGGAACGGGGTGCGCCGCCCGGACCGGTCCGCGATCCGGCCCGCCGGTACGGCCAGCAGCAGGTAGCACGCCGCGGCGCCGAGCGGCAGCAGCGGGAAGAGCAGGGCCGGCAGGTCCAGGCCGCGCTGGAGCAGCAGGTAGAGGAAGGAGTCGCCGATCGTCGCGGCGCCCAGCAGCACGGCGGCCGTGACGACCCGCCGGAACACCGGGTCGCCGAGTGCCCTGGGCTTCTTCCCCGTCCTGCCGCGCTCGCCGGTCTTCCCGCCGGCCGGCCTCGGCTTCACGCCGGCCGCCGGCCTCGCCCCGGCCGGGACGAAGAGCACCAGCACCAGCACGCCGAACAGCCCGGTGGCGAAGCTGACCACGAAGACCGCGTCGTACGCGTCCGCCGTCGCCCACAGCACCACGAACGCGACCAGGGGGCCGAGCAGCGCCCCCGTGGTGTCCATCGCCCGGTGCACCCCGAACGCCCGGCCGAGCTCCTCCGGCGGCGCGCTGAGCGAGATCATCGCGTCCCGCGGCGCGGTCCGCACGCCCTTGCCGAGCCGGTCGGCGGCCAGCGCGGCGGCGATCCCGGCGGCCGCGCCGCCGGCCAGCAGCAGCCCGAGCCGGGAGAGCGCCGACAGCAGGTAGCCGACCCCGGCGACCGTCCGGTGCCGGCCGCCGCCGCGGTCGGCGAGCTTGCCGCCGAGCAGCCGGACCAGTGCCGTCGCCCCGTTGAACAGCCCGTCGAGGAAACCGAATTGAAGCGGCGAGAGGCCGAGCCCCAGCACCAGGTAGAGCGGCAGCACGGCGGTGACCATCTCCGAGGAGACATCGGTGACCAGGCTGACCGCGCCGAGCGCGACGACCGTGCCCGGGACGCGCCGTCCCGCCCCGGCGGCGAAGCGCATGATCTGACCGGTGCCGTTGAAGTAACCGGGGCGGTCCTTGGTGAAGT
>NZ_JBEXYC010000084.1:0-20336 GCF_040630835.1 Kitasatospora sp. NPDC005751 | reverse complement strand
CCAGCGACGAGCATCGACCTCGGATATGTCCCCACCCATGAACAGCCCAACGAGCGAACCCAACAACCGTCACGCTAAGCACCGTTGCAGTACTAACAGAACCCGCCTGCGATGCACGATCACTTCGCGAGGAACAGAGCCGAGGAGCAGCCGCCCGAACGGCGCTGCGCCTGGAACGGTGGAAGGTCTACCGGCAGGACAGTGCTCGACGTCCGCGCGACCCAGGATCGCAGCCGCCTCGACCGGATCAGCGCTGCTTGCCATGGACTCCTCGGGAGCTGCGAACCCGATCTCTGCCAGTGTGATTCGGCGTCCGGCCCGCCTCCTGGGTGACGGGCCCAGGTGCGGACTTCCTCCGGTGTCCGATGGAGCCTCAACTGGCCCAGCATGACGCCAACTGCACGGCGTCAGCGGCGGCAATCGGCAGGCGCGCAGCGACCCTTGTGCAGGTGGGGAAAGCCCTCGCCGGGCTGCTCACGGCGAGGGCCTCGGGCGTGTAAGCGATCTGGCTCATACAAGATTTTCGTAGCCGGTGATCGCTTCGACTTGCCTCTGGTGTTGGCTGGTTGGCGGTGAGAGGCTGGGCTGTGTGTTGTCGTGGTGGGGGACCTTCTGCCGCAGCTGGCCGCGGTGCGGGTCGATCGGGTGGAGGCTGGCGGGGATCTGCTGAGGATCACGGCCCGGACCAGGGATGACGCCGAAGCGGCGTGTCCGGCGTGCGGGCAGGTATCGGACTGGGTGCATTCGCGATATGAGCGGCATGTCGCGGACGAGGCGGTCGGCGGCCGCCCGGTCGTGATCGACTTATCGGTGCGCCGCCTGTACTGCGAGAACCCGGACTGCGAGAAGGCCACCTTCGCAGAGCAGGTAGACGGGCTGACGAAGCGTTACCAGCGCCGCACGCCAGCCCTGCAGAAGGTGATCGACGCGGTCGCCGTGGCCCTGGCCGGGTCGGCCGGGGCCCGGCTACTGAGTGTGCTGCACCAGGCGCTGTCCTGGGCGTGCGTACTGAATTGCCTGATGCGCGTCGCCCTGCCGGCCAGGGCCGTCCCGCGGGTACTGGGGATCGACGAGTTCGCCCTGCGCCGAGGCCACCGCTATGCCACGATCCTGATCGACGCCGTGACAGGTGAGCGGATCGAGGTGCTGCCGGACCGGAAGATGGAGACGGTCACCGCCTGGCTGAAGGACCACCCCGGTATCTCGGTTGTCTGCCGGGACGGGGCCGGGGGCTTCGCACAGGCCACCACGGACGCCAACCCCGCGATCACGCAGGTCTGCGACCGCTGGCACCTGTGGCACGGCCTGGCCGAGGCCGCGACCAGCGAGATCAGGGCCCACAGCGCCTGCTGGGCCAAGGCCGGCCCGCCCCTGCGGGAGGGCACCCGCGCCGCGACCACCCGCGAGCGGTGGCAGCAGGTCCACCAGCTCCTCGGTGCCGGGGTCGGCCTGCTGGAATGCGCCCGCCGTCTGGGCCTCGCCCTGAACACCGTCAAACGCTACGCCCGCCACACCGAGCCGGAACGCATGGTGACGGCGCCCCTGTACCGGCCCACCCTGGTCGATCCCTACCGCGACCACCTGCGCCGACGCCGCGCCGAGGACCCCGCGGTCCCCGTCACCCACCTCCTGGCCGAGATCAAGGAACTCGGCTACAGCGGCAGTGCGAACCTCCTGGTCCGCTACATCAACCAGGGACGGGTCGAGGCCGACCACGCCAGCCTCTCCCCGCGCAGAGTGGCCCGCCTCCTGCTCACCGACCCCGACCACCTGCGCGAAGAGCAGCTCGTGCTGCGCGACCAGCTCGCCGGGGCCTGCCCGGAGATGACGGCCTTGGCCGCCGCGACGACCGGCTTCGCCGCCCTGCTCACCCCGGCACCGGCCAACGCCGACGCGCTGACCGGCTGGATCACCCAGGTCCGAGCCGCGGACCTGCCCTTCCTGCACGCCTACGTCACCGGGCTCGAACGCGATCGCACAGCCGTCGAGCACGCCCTCACCTTGCCCTGGCACAACGGCCGCACCGAAGGCGTCAACAACAAGATCAAGCTGCTCAAGAGGCAGACCTACGGCCGCGCCGGATACCGCCTCCTGCGTCAGCGCATCCTGCTCAGCTGACACACGCTCCGAAGCGATCACCGGCTACGAGAATCTTGTATGAGCCGAAGACCGTACAGACCCCGACCGGCCTGGTTGCTCTTGCCGTCCTTTGGCTTGCTTGCTGTGGTCGGTGCGCGCCTACGGTCCCTGCGTAGTGGGGAGTTCACCGTGTCGGGTGCTTTTTGGGCGTGCGATCTGTCCCTCGGGCGGGGCTGGCGGGGCTGGTAGCGCGTTGGCGGAAGCCCTGAAAATGGGCCCCTGCCCGCTTCCTGGACGTCGCGGTCCGCAGGGTGGCGGTGTGCCGAGCGTAGCAGGGGCCTGTGACAGCGTCGCGTCCATGGTTTCGGAGGTTCTTCGCTTCCGGTGTCGTTCGTCTGCCCGGTTGATATCGTCGGGGCCGCAAGAGATTGGATGGTAGGCAAATCGCAGTTCCAGGAGCATGACTGACGTTTCATCAGCTCCTGACTAAGCATTCGACAAGCCGCGGTAAGGCGGCGCGGCCTGGGGCCTCGCGCCGCTTCGAGCCGACCGTGCCAGCACATCGGGTGGAAAGGATCATCGAACGATGTCTGCAAACGTTGACGCAGGAACGGATGATGTGGGTGCCGGCCGGACACCGGGGGAGGGACCCTGGCCGGCGCGGCAGTGGATGCTTGCGGAGACGACCCGACGGACCATCACCGCTCATACCTCGGACGGTGCACGCCGATACGAGCTGTCGTATGACTCGGACACTCCCGGCCGGGGACGGGTAGGCATCATCGGCTGCGATCCGAGCGGCGAGGTGGTCACGGAACTGCGAGGAGAGGTCCTCTCCGTCGACATCCCGCTGATCGTCCGCCTGCTGACGGGTGCCCCGGGTACGGACGGCACGCACGGCCGCGAAGCCGCTCCGAGCGGCCCACGTGCTCCTCACCGGCCACCTCGTACCGGGGAACTCTGGAGCGGTGAGGAGGAGAGCCGACTGACTGACCTGCACGACGAGGGGCGAGATCCGGCCGACATCGCGCAGCAGCTCGAACGCTCTGAGAAGTCGATCCGCTGGAAGCTCGCCGACCTGAGCCTGGCCCCCTTCCCCAAAGACCTGGTTCCCGCCCCACGGCCTGTCCCCACGCAGCCCGAGGCCGAAAAAGCCTACACGGTCGAGGAGAAGCGACGCGTGCATCCCAACGCGTACAAGCGCTGGACGGCCGAGGAAGAACAAGACCTCCTCGACCGCTGCGCCCAGGGTGTGTCGTTGGGTGAACTGGCCGAGGAGTTCGGCCGCAACGAGGGGGCGATTGCCTCGCGGCTGCTCAAGCTCGATGCGCAGGGGCCGGCGGCTGCGGAGGCTGAGGAGTTCGGTGGGTGACTGTGCAAGGGCCGAGCGCTGTTGAGGCCCTCTGTGTGGTGAATGGCTGCCTGCCGGGCCGTGGCGCCGCTCTACCTCCTTCAGAGCGCGGGGTGCCACTGTGGGCCCCGGTGGCGCCCCGGCCCTTTTCGCGGCACGTCCGCTGAATCGCCGCGTTTTTCGCGGCCCTGATCGTCGCTCCCTTTGCTCGGAAAGAGAACCTTCTGTGAGCCTGACCCGACTTCTCGACGACAAGACGTCCGCCCTGCGGGTCTTCTTCGACACCGAGCTGCCTGCCCTGCGAGCCCTGAGGGCCTCATACCGGGCGACCCGCTCGCACGTGCTGCCGACGCAGCGGCCCGAGCCGCAGGCCGAGGCCCGGTGGGGCACACTGGGGGCGGCGATCGACCATCGTCTGCGCTGGTCGCTGCGGGCAGTCCAACTGCGAGGCCGATCCGTGGACGCCGGGATCTCGATGGCCGGCGAGTACGCCCCGGTCCTGGAGCGTGTCGGCGCTGAGCTGCTCGATACGATCGACGAGCTGATCGTCCGTGAACGGCTCGACGACCGTTCCCTGCCCGTCATTCGTGCGAGGGAGACGGAGGAGCGCCTCGCCCGCCTCGCCTATGTCGCGGCACTGTTCGAAGAGGTCTTCCGCACGGGGCAGGTCTGGTCGTCCACTGCGCTGGCGCAGGCCGACGGCTCCCTCACCCTGGAGACCCTGCTGCGGGCCGTACCCGATCATGAGGCTCGGGACATCGTCGCGATGGTGGAGCGATCCCGCCACGGAGGACTGGAGGCCTTGCGCGCAGCCACCACCCCGGAACTGGTCGTCCTGGCCCCGACCTTCGCCGGCAGTGCGGATGTCGCCGGCGCCGACGCCGACTGGATCGCGGATCGCACCCTCGTCGACGTCAAGGCGACCCTCACCCCGGACAAGCTTCCTGGGAAGGACATCCACCAGCTGGCCGGATACTTGCTCCTGGACTACAACGACGACTACCGCATCGAGCGACTCGGCTGGTACCACGCCCGCAACGGTGCGCTTACCGTCTGGGAAACCGCAGAATTCCTCACTCTCCTGGGCGCCAGGGACTCGCTGCCGCGCCTACGCGAGCGGTTGCGAGCCGTCCTGGCCTCCCGTGCCGCCCGCCCCCGCTGAACGCTTCCAACGGAGCACCGGAGCGGTGCGGCACCGGGTGCCGAGCCTGACCAGAGTGTGGCCGCAGAGCAGGCTGCCGACTGTCCAGCACCGCGCCCTGCCGTAGGGACCACCGGCTGAAAGTGCGTCACGAGATCACCGCTCCCGCTTCGGGGAAGCTCACCCCCGTGCAGCGCAGCGGCATCCAGCCAATTGGGAGTCGCGCGCCGATCCGACAAGATCCCAAAGGGGAGGGACTGCGCACCGAATAATGAAAAGCATTATCATCAAGGGTTAAATTCTAGGTCCAATGTAAAAGCTAACGAAAGTGGCTAATTCTGTGTTAGGTTGGACTTGGAGGTGAGGCTTCATGCCTACGCAGGACGAGTTGTTCGCGGCCGTGGACGCGCTGCTGGCCGGCGCCGAGCCGGGGCCGCGGCTGCCGGAGCCGGGGGAGCGGGCGCGCCTTCGGGAGGCTGCCGGGGTGACCCAGGCGCAGCTGGCGAAGGTGCTGCAGTCGACCGTGCAGACGGTGAAGAACTACGAGAACGGTCGGAGCCAGCCGAAACCGCCGCGCCTGGAGGCGTACGTGCGGCTGCTGGAGGGATGGGCGGCGAAGCACCCGGCCCCGACCTCCGCCCCGGGCGCCGCGACGGTCGATCAGGTCCCGGCCGCGTTCACCCCGAAGCCCGCCCCGCAGCCCGTGCCGGAGCCCGCTGTCCACGTGGGAGGCGATACCGCTGAAGAGGCCTCTCTGGAGGCCGAGGAGTCGGACGACGCTCCCCCGTCTGTCCGCGGTACGGCGAGGCAGCCGGTCCGGGCCGGGCAGCCGCTGCGCCGCGCCGCCCGCCCGGCGGCCCCGTACTTCGACGGCCAGTTCCCCAACGGGCCGTTGGTCGTGCTGGACGGGGACGGGATCGCGTACGGGGTTGGCGGCCTGGTGCTGGAGTGCCCGGCGACCACGCTGGCGCAGCTGGTCACCTGGGCGCTGGCCGAGTCCGGCCTGGGTACGGCCCGGTTGCACCGCAACGGCCGCGACGGCGACCCGCTGGTCGTGCTGACCGCCGATGCGGCCGCCAGGTTCGGGCTGCCGGCCACCCTGGACGACGACCCGGCCACCCGCCGCTCCCAGCGCCTGCCGGAGGACCACAAGGCGGTCAAGGCGCTGGCCCGTTCGAAGTGGCAGCTCACCCGCCGCGGCTTCGGCCCGTGGGCGCGCATCTACCGGCCGGTCAAGGACGGCCGCCGCCAGTGCGTGCAGCTCGCGATCCTGCCCTGGCGGGCCCTGGACACCCGCGCCTGGGGCGCGGCCGCGAACCTGCCGGCCCCGGATCTGGCCCGCGTGCTCGGCATCTACGCCCAGCGCGTCATCACCCCCCGCGGCTCCACCGCCACCTGCGGCCTGGAACTGATGACCGCGCTGCGCCCGCCGACCCGGGCGGTGCGTGACGAGGTGACGGGCGGGTGGGTGTCGGGGCCGAACCCGGGTGCGCTGGCCGACGTCTACGAGGCGGCGCCGCCGGAGGTTCCGCTGGAGCACCCGGCGGCGCAGGGCTGGACGGGCGGGTTTCTGGACGAGGAGTCGTACCAGTGGACCCGGCCGGTCGAGACGCTCTCCGAGGCGGAGATGGTGCAGCCGTTCGCGGTGGGCATCGACATCAACACCGCCTACCTCGCCGCCGCCGCCCGCCTGAGCGTCGGCCTGTCCGGCCCGGTCCACGTCACCAACCCGGTCTTCGACAAGAAGAAGCCCGGCTCCTGGTTCGTCGACCTCTCGCACATCCCGACCGACCCGCGCCTGCCCTCCCCGTTCACCCCGACCGGCCAGCCGCCGACCGGCCCGGCCTGGTACGCCACCCCCACCGTCGCCTACGCGGTGGAGATCGGCGCGCAGGTCCACCCCATCGAGGCGTACCTGCGCGAGACACCCGGGGCCTACTTGGACCCGTGGCACGACCGGCTCCGCGAGGCCTACGTCACCACCATGGCCGAAGCCGGCATCCCCGTCGACAAGGACACCGACGAACGCGCCTTCCTCGCCGCCATGACCGCCCACCGCCTCCTCAAGAACCCGGGCGCGGGCGAGGACCTCGACGTGCTGCGCGCCGCGCTGGCCGCCGAGGGCCTGGGGCACCTGGCGCAGATGAGCGACGACCAGCTGCACGCGGCCGGGTGGCGTCACCACCAGATCGCCATGGTGCTCTCGGCGGTGAAGTCGACGGTGAAGTTCGGGCTCGGCAAGCTGCGCGAGCGCCCCCAGGGCCTGACCTACAAGCCGGGGGAGCCGTGGTCGGCGCTGGAGCGGCCGACCTGGCGCCCGGACATCCGGGCGGCGGTCATCGCCAAGGCGCGGGTGAACATGCACCGCAAGATGGCCAACGTGGCGAAGGCGAACGGCCGCTACCCGCTCGGGGTGAACAACGACTGCGTCGTCTACGCCAGCCCCGGCCCCGGCCCGCTGGACTTCCTGCCGCTCACCGGCGCCGGCCGGGTGCTGCCCGGCACGTTCCGCCTCGGCGCCACCCCCGGCCTGTCGAAGGTCGAGGGCGTCCAGACCATGCTGACCGTCGTCGACTGGCTGGAGCGCGACCAGCCCATCAACCCGGCCCGCCACATCAAGGGCTACGACGCCAACACCGTCGACGGGAAGTAGGACACCGTGGAGGAGGTCACCGACGCCATCGACCGGGCCGCGCCCGAACACTTCACCCAGGCCCCGCCGAAGTCCGCACAGGCCCAGATGCGGGCCCTCGTGCGCGCTGCCAAGGGCGACAAGAAAGCCGTCGCCGAGCGCCTGGGCATCGACCCGAACACTGTCCGCCGCTACCTCAAGGGCGAACGCAAGCACCCCCGCGCCGCGCTGCGCGAGGCCCTGCACCGCGAACTGCAGAAGGTGTGGCAACCCGGCATCCGCCGCCAGGCCCGCAAGAAGGCCGCCACCACCGGCGGCATCACCGTGGAGGTATGGGCGTACTTCGGCTACACCGCCCCCATCGGCACCACCGACGAAGCCCGGCTGCGGCACCTGACCGTCCACCTCCCCCCGCAGTGGGCCGAGCGCCTCTTCGCCGCCCAGGACGAGGGTGCCAGCGACCAAAAGATGCGCGAGATCATGGCCGAGGGATTCCAGGAAGTGTATTTCAAGGACGGCGGACGCGCCCAGGGGCTGGAGGTCGAATTCACTGGAATTCAAGCAATTGATGTGCAGTACTGACCCCCGGACGGAGGGATTTACGGTGAACGCCCGAATGTGGTCCGGCTGCACGACCACAATTCACGGAGGATGGAACACCGCCCTTCCGGAGGCCTGGGCATGGTGCGGCAGGCAGCAGCCCTCCGGCATCACCGCGCCGCGCCCGGGTCGCAGCCCGTCGCCCCGTCCCGTCCTCGGGGCCGCCGCAGTACCGCCCGCCCATCCCGGTGGCCGACGCGCCCGGCCAGACGCCGGCGAACGTCCGGCCGAAACAGCGGTCGAGTTCGCGAACCTCACCGAGTACGGTTCCCTTTCTCGCGATGGTGGATACCGTGGTTGCATTACCCCCGGGCCCAGTCCACCGGGGGCTGGATGGAGAGCGTGATGACGTCGAACCAGAGCGGCCGCACGCCGCTCGACACCGAGGCGGCCGACTCGCTGCGTGCCCTGGCCCAGGACGAGCGCGGCAAGGCCGAGGAGCTGGCCGCGTTCCTGGAGGACGTCGCCGAGAACGGCCTGCCCGATCCCGAGACGTGCACGCCGTGGGCGCAGTTGCGCGAACAGCGCCTCGCGGAGCTGGCGAGCGGGCAGACTGAGCAGCGTGTCGCCTGAATCCCCGCCCCGCGCCGAGGTCGCCTTCTCTGACCTGGCGGCCCGCCAGCTCGACAAGCTGACCGCGGCCCAGATCCACCGCCTCGACCGCGCCCTGGTCGCGATCTCGGTGCGCCCCGACCTCGGCCACCCACTGCGCGGCGGGCAGCTGCGCGACTACCGCGACGACCTGGACCGCGTGCGGGTGATCTACCACGTCACCGTCCGGCAGACGATCGTCGTCGTCGGCTACGTCGAGGTCTAGACCTCGCTGGCGCTGCTTGACCTTCGCCGGCTGCTTGCCCATCGCCTCCTGCGCGCCGGCCATGGCGTGCGCCCACCTCGCTCAGGACGGTCGGGCGGACCGGCCACCGGTACCCCCCCACCGCCGCCGGCCTGGCCGGCGAGGTGCCCACCGATCGAACGGCACGGCGGCGGCGCGGGGCCGGCGACCCGGCGCCGCAGGCCCGACCCGGGTAGCCGCGAACGACCCCGGCCCCCCACGGCCCCCGGAGGGGGACGCGTGCGGTGACCGTCGCCACCGGGTTCACCCGCCCGAGCTTCCGGCGCCAGGCATACTGCCACCTGACATTAAGGAGGAAGCGTGCTGGTGACGGCCGACCAGGACCAGCGCACCGGCGGGCAGCCACCGCGCCGGCCCGTCCCCAGCCGGGTCCGCCACGGGCAGGCGTCCTGCGCCGACTACGGCTGCACCCGCCCCGCCTGCCGCGACGCTGCGCTGCGCGCCCGCCGTCACCGTGACAAAGACCGCGCCCAGGGACACACCGCCCGCGTCGACTCGGCCCCTGCCGCCGTCCGGGCTGCCGTGCTGGTGCGCCGCGGCATGTCCGCCCAGGACATCGCGGACGCCTCCGGCATCTCCGTCACCCTCATCCGCCGCCTGCTGCGCACACCCGAGCGGCGTCCGGCCCGGATCGCCCGCAGCACAGCCGAGGCCGTCCTCGGCATCCCGCTTCCTGGCTCCGACCGGCTGCCGACCCCAGGCCGAGGTCTGACCTGCGCGCACTCGGCGGCCGCGGTCCTGGCGGAACTGGCGAAACAAGGCTGGCCCGCGACCTACCTCGCCGCGTGCCTGGACACCAGCGCCGCCACCGTCGCCGCCGTCCGCGACGCATCCCGCCCCCGGATCTCCATCGCCCTCAACCTGCGCGTCCACCGACTGCACCTACGCTTGGCAGGCACGACTCCGGCTGCCCAGGGCGTGCGGGCCACGGACGCGGCCCGCGCTCGCGCCCGCGCCCGCCGGGCCGTGACCTGAGGCGGGTCGACCACCGCATACCGTGCCGCCGCACAGGGCTTTCCCGACGGGCCGCCGTAGCGCCTGCGGTCCGGGCCGATAGTGGTGAGGGTCAGTCACGGAACCGGTGTTCGACCCGGCGCTGCAGGCAGTTGCCGGGACGCGACCCGGGCGATCACGACCGCCTCCTCCACCAGGTGGTGCAGCTGCAGAGCGGCCTGCGGCGTGGCCCCGGCGTCTTGCCCCGCTACCAGCCGTCGGCCTCCTCGGCAACGGCGTTGGCCTCGGCGATGCCGTGCAGGAGCTCGGGGCCGACGGGCTGCCGGTTCTGGGCGTATTTGAAGGAGTACCAGGCACCCTCCGTCCGGGCGCAGTGCTCGCGCTCACGCCGGCAGGCGACGTCGCGGCCGGTCAACCGGTCGCCGAGCAGCCGCTTGTAGCGGACCTCCGCGCTCTGGCGGGGCGCCAGCCCCTGGGCGTCGGCCAGCCACTGCCAGCTGACCGCCCCTGCGCGGGCACGCGGCCTCGATACTGACCGGGTGCCTGATCACGTCGAGACCAACGTCCGGCTGCCCTTCTGCGCGCTGGCGGCCCTGGCCACCGTCCGGGAGCGGTGGGGGACCTCCCGTGACGAGACGGTCCGCCAACTGCTCACGAAGCATGTCGAAGCCCAGGAGCAAGAGCTGGACCCTGGCAACCGGCGCACTCACATCTCCACCGTGCTGCGTTACCCGCTGGCGCCGCGCTGGCGCCGTGACCCGAGGCGAGACCGACCCCTGCGGCTGCGCGCGCCCGCCAGCCTGCTGGAGCGTTCCCGCGCCGTGTCTCTTACGCTGCCCGGTCAGTACGAGCGCGCTCACCGCGATTACCAGAGCCGCACGCTGACCGATGCAGTGATGACCGCCATCGCGCGCGCCGAACACTTCACCGACGACTTCCTGGACGACCTGCTCCCGCTGCTGCGCCACAACGCGGCGCTCGGCCTATGGAAGCTGGCCACGGCCGCGACCAACACCAAGCCGGAGAGGAACCTCCTGAGAGAGGTTGAAGAGCTTCGAATGGCCCTGGAGTGCTCGGAAGAGACGCCCGAGGACGACGGGTCAGCGCAGCGTGTGCTGTCCGTCGCCAAGGCCTTGGAGAACGACGTGGCCTGGCATTCCTCGGCCCGCCACCAGGTGATGGCCAACATCGCGCGCGACATGCTGACGGGCCCTGATGCCAGGGCCAACGAGAAGCTCCTCCACGGGCAGAACACTGAGGACTGGTACGACCTGTACCAGGACACCCTCCACGCCGCCGGCTACCGCCGTGAAGGCCTGCTGCGGGGAGCCACCAGCTACGACTGGACCGGACGCGGCGGAACAGCGGTGTGGCGGGCCTACCGACGGGTCGAACTGCACGACTTCGAAGCGTGGCTGGTAGCGGAAGACACCCGGGCCAACCGCCTGATGACCCCGCCTGGCTGGTTGATTCGCACGCCGGCCAGCTGGCACGCCCACACACCCGACCAGACCGCCACCGGGCAGTTGCCCGAGCCGTACGCGACCTGGGCAGCCCACGGCAAGGTGCTGACCTTCCCCCACAAGAGCACCCAAGTCGTCTGGCCGCTGCTGCGCCGACCTGGCCGGCCCGGCTGGAAGCCCGTGCCCGGCATCGAGCCGCTGACCGCTGCGGCCGCCGGACTGCTGCCCAAAGAGGTCAGCGGCTTCATCGAGGCCGCGCTCATCGACTGGAACCACGAATTCGAGGATGAACCAACTCCGCGCATCGCCCTGGACATCCCCGCCGACCTGGCGCACACCTTCGGCTACATAACCGCTGAGGAGCGGCGTGATGCCAAGGCCCTAGCCCGTGCCACGACACAGAGAGACATCGACGCCACCCTTGACGACTTCAAGGAAGGCGGACTCGACGGACACCGACTTCAGCAACTCCAGGAGGTCCGGGACCGCGCTCCCGAGTTCCGACGCCTCGCCGTGCGATTCGGCAAGCAGATCGAGAAGCGGCGACCGAACGGTACGCACATCGGATCGCAGTTCCGGGTGACCAGGGCCACCTGGCGATGGCCGGGTCACACGGTGATCGACGAACTCCTTGCCGGAGTCCCCGCCAGGCAGGTGGAGCGGCTCGCTGCCCAAGCCCACCGACAGCGCGGCCTCCTCCTCGAGTACTCGATGCAGGAGGCATGGAAACGGGCGTTCGACCAGTACGGACGCCGTATGTGACACCCACCGATACATCAGTCTGCCCGTGCTCCTGAAAGGTGGACGCAGATCCGAGCACGCCAGTCCGGATCCCTGCCATCGCGCGCACCGACAGCGCATCCATCCAATGGAGCTTGCACATGATCACTAGCAATCGGCCCCTGATGACCTCCGTCGCAGCCGGCATCGGCGGTACGGCACTGGCTCTGGTCGACGCGCCGTCGTGGCTGACCGCCGCCGCCTTTGGTTGCTTCGCCCTCGGCTTGGTCGTCATTGCCATCCAGTCGGTCTTCCCACAGGAGTCAGCGCACCGGCTGGCCTGGTGGCGCGCCCTCTGGCGACACCGGCAGTTGCGCCACCAGACCTCGCCTGCCTGCCGCCCGGCAAACCCGGCCCATGCCGGGAGCACAGACCCTGACAAGGTGCTCGTACCAGGCGACGGGGCGGCGACCCGCGAAGAGGACCGCCCCGACTGCTGAGCCGGCGATCGCGCGGGGGCCAGCCGAGGCGGCGCCCCCCTGCGCGGGTCGGACGGGTTCAGCGACCGCGACGACCCGGCACCGGCCGTTGCCCTGATTGGCGAGCTGATGGTCGGCGCGGAGCTCACGGTGGCCGAGGTCCTGGACGCGGCGATCGGTGCTGGGCTGCTGGCGCTGGTCGACGCCGTCGTGTTCACCGTCGAGCGCCTGCACCTCGCCCTCAGCCTGATGACCTACGGCCAGGCGGAGACCTGGGTCTGGCTGCACCGCACCCATCAGGACCCCGACCACGCGCTTACCGTCCTGCTGCGGACGCTGGGGCTCGGCCGGGACGCGCTGGTGTTCACCGGCGGCCCGGACACCGGCTTCCACTACCAGCACGGACATCGCCCCTCCTGAGAGCAGAGCCTTGTCCCACCGCGCACCCGGCCGCCGGCCACCAACTGCTGGCGCACCACCGGCCGGCCGGTGACGGCCCGCCGCCCCGCGGCCGCCGGCAGGCACCGGGGGAGCCCCGCGGCAGGAGAATCTTCGGTGCACTCTCCGGACGGTGGGGTACCCGGCGGGACCCGTGCGAAAGAATCTCCTGCCGCCGCCCGTCCCGCGCCTCGGCCGGGCCATGCGGTCCCCAGTCGGGGCGGCCCGCACCTGCGGGCGCGCTGCCCGCCCTGGGCCGGCGCAGGTCCGACCCGGGCCTACCGCGCCGCCCGTCCCGCCGCCCGATCAGGTCGGGCACCGTCCCCGCCGGAGGCTGCTGCGTCCACCCGCCCGGCCGTGCCCGGTGCTGCTCCCGGCTGCCGGCTGGCGGTCGCGGGTCCGGTCGGCGCGGGTGCTGCGCGGTTCATGTTCCTTGCGTGCGGGGTGGGTTGACCTGTTCACGCTTCGATACGTCCCGTCATGGGGCATGATCACAGCGTGAGTTCGTGGTGGCGGTACGCAGGAACGATCTCCTGGCCGAGCTGGCCGGTGGGCTGGTGTTCTTCGGCGCGGATCCGGTCGAGGACCCGGGTGTCGGCGAGCTCGCCGACACCGCGACGCTGCTGGCGGTCGAGTACCAGGCCAGCGCCCGCGGCCAAGCTGTCCGCCACGTCGGTGACCTCCTCGATGCGGCCGCGGACGAGCTGCGGGTGGCCGATCGCTTCCGCGGCACCCTGCTACCGCAGGTGATCCGTCACCTGCGCCGGGCCCGGGTGCTCCTGTTGAAGGCGCGGGGGTACCTGGGGGCGGCGGCCGACGGCGAGCACGGACGGGCCGCGGCGTCCCGGTAGGCACTCCAGCGCCGGGGGCATCACCGGCCGGGGCCGCTTCGCTGGCGCTCAGATGGCTTGTGAGCAGAATCGGTCGCTGTCGGCGAGAGCCCGGTACATGGCGCTCTGCCAGGAGTTGGGGTTGGCGGCGGAGCGGGTGTCGGCCTGCTGGTCGAGGTGCTCGCGCAGTTGCCCAGGGTCGGGGAGTGTCCGCAGATCCCGTATGAGCTTCGCCTGGCTGAGAAGCTCTTGGGCGGCGTGGGCCGCGTAGCGTTCCGCCAGCTTCAGGGCGGTGAAGTGGTGGGTGAGCCGTGCGGTGAGGTCGGGGTCGGTGTCCGGGGGTGTGCGGACGGAGAAGACGATCCGCACCGGGTCCTCGAAGAGGGGTTCGGCGTGGAGCCAGGTCACCCCGTCCAGGTTGTCGTAGTACGGGTGGATGAACTGTTCCCGGGCCGTGGCGGGGGCGCGGTCGGTCTTGGTCTTGTTGCAGTCCCCGCAGGCGGGGACGAGATTGAGCGGGGTGACGGCGAGGGCGGGGAAGATCGCTTTCGGCATGACGTGGTCCAGGGTGCTGACGACGCCCACGGCGCACAGGGGGCAGATGCCGTTGGGGGCGGCTTGGCGCAGTGCGTCGTAGATGTGGCGGCCGGGGGACCCGGGCTTGGCCATGCGCTTGGTGTACAGCTCGGTCCGCAGGTCGTCGGAGGTGATGGCAAGCTGCTCGCCCATCCCGCCGCCTTCCGGCCTGAACTGCTCGGGACGCAGGATGTGGAGACACCTGGACACCGCCGTGGCCTCGTACCACTGAGACATTCTTTCGACGGCACTGGCGGCGGCGACTATCCGTTCCTTCAATGCGGTGTCCTGGATCATGCAGGCACACTTCAGGAAGGTACTGACGGCTGTATGGCATGGTGGGGGAACCGGCAGCATCAGGTCGCGTCCGTGGCGTGCTCGGTCGCCAGAAGAATGCGGACCAGCGCTCGCGCCTCGCCGCCCAGCTGATCGCCGAAACGGGCCAGAACCTCCTCGTACGTGCGGCAGTCGGCCACCACACGGCGCAGCTCCCGGTGGAAGCCGGAGTGGGTCACATCGAGGCCGAAGATCTCGTGGGTCAAGGTGCCCACGTTCTCGCCGTAGGTCTCGATCGTCGGCCGGTCGGGCGTCAGCAGGTCGCCGTTGCGGCGGAGCTTCCAGACACAGCTCCTCGGTACCTCCTGCAGGACGACAGGTGAGTGGGTGGCGACGATGGCGACGGCGTTCCGCTGCACGAGCAGTTCGGAGAGCGCGCGTACGAACGCCGACAGCAGCGGAGGGTGCAGATGCGTCTCGGGTTCGTCGATCAGCACCAGGGACTCCTCGGCCACGGTCTGCACCAGGCGGGTCACCGTGAGGACGACGATCTTGTGGCCGGAGCTCAGGCGGTCGTAGAGCCGGGCCGCGGTGTCTTCGAGGATGTCACGCGAGGCGGGACTGGCCGTGGCCAGGTGGCCGAGCACAAGGATGCCGTGGCCAGCGAGGACGGGGTCGGCTTCCTCCAGAACCCGGATGGCGTCCTCCCACCGACCCAGCTGCACCCCCCAGGCGACCTCCATGAAGCTTCGGGCGAACTCCCTCCCGGACAGAGGAGGAACCGATGCCGCCGTGGAATCGGGATACCGGTGGAACCCGACGTAGACGTACCTGTTCCCGTGAGCCGCGAACGCGGCGCCGAAGGGGTCAAATGCGCTGAAGGAGACGGAGACCAGGTTGGTGAAGCTGACCTCGTTGCCCTCATGGGCGACGAATCTTCCAGGCCCCTCGCCGAGGAAGGAGGAGCTCAGGTCCCGGAACAGGGTGGTCTTCCCCGCGCCGTTCCCCCCGATGACGACGTGCACGTTGCTGGGCGGGTTGGAGTTCGGCACAACCTTGAAGTCGAGCTTGTAGTCGTACCTGCTGCGCACGATGGGGGCAGACAGGTACGCGAAATCGTACGGCTTCAGGCTGGCCCCGCCCTGAGCGATCCGGTGGAACTGACCTCGCACCGTCTCCGGCTGGACGTGCCGCAGCAAGGACTTCTTCACGACGTGCTCCTCGACGACCACGTCGAAGAGCACGTTGTCCAGGGCCAGGTCGCGGAGCCCGATGAGCACCGCCTCCCTCAGGAAGCCCCCGAGGGCACGCAGCCGGGTGTAGTAGGACTCGTCCTGGCCGAGGGAGAAGTAACCCCGCGGCAGGGCCTGAAACCGGTCAGGCGGCTGAACCTGAGCCTCTGGCGGCATCGGATCCTGCGCGATCTTCACATGCCCGATGTCATGGCGATCGCCCTCGGGGGTGTCGACGTAGAGATAGAACTGGGTCCGGTACCCCCAGTCGTCCCACCTGTCCCTCACCAGCCAGCCCGTCGCCCACGCCCTCGGCACCGGCACCGGCAGATCATCCACCACTTCGAACTGCACTGCGCCCCCTCGGCTCCAGCATCGGCAGATCTGAGAATCTACCGGCAGCGGCAGGTCCGAGGCCGCGAGGTGGCGAACGGGTCAACGGCCAGCCGGCCGACCGACCGCGGCAAGACGGTGGTGGCGAGCACCTGCAGCGAAGGGGCCTTGATGTGGCCGGCCATCCTGCTCACCCGGCCCTGCTGCGCCGCGTGCAGGACTGCCCGATGCTCGGCGGGGTCATCCGGGGACGTCGGGAGGGTCGGCCGGTGGCAGGGCTGCGGGGTGGGCCGGTGGGCCGGCGCCCGGAGGCAGGGCGGCCGGTGGGGGAGCGGTCGTCACCGCTTCGGCGTCCGGGGCCCCGGGCCGGTACCCCAGCGACAGCTGCGCCAGCATCTGCCAGTGGGCCATACGCTGCTGAGGGTCGGTCGTGCGGGCGATGTCGGCAGCGGCGCTCTCGATCAGCCTGCCGGTGCGCCGGTCCCACAAGAGCCCCCGCAGCTGCGCGATGGCGGCGGGTGCCGCCCGCAGGACCAGGACCGTCGTTCCTAGACCGATTGCCCACCAGCCGCCCCGGGCGAGGGCGAGGATCTCCACCGGCGGCACCAGGTCGGGGGCGTTCGCGAGGATGCTGTTCACGGTGCGGTGCCTTTCGTCGGGCGGTGGTCGGGTTCCCAAACGGGTGGAGGCCCGAGCCACCAGGGGCTCGGGCCTCTCTGTCAGGTGCATGACCATCTCGGGGCGTGGGTGATGCGCTGTGCTGTCAGTACTGTGCAAAAGGGGCCGCAGCGTCCGACCGCCGGAGAACACACCGGACCCCTCTACCCTTGCGCGGCAGGGCACGACAAAGGCCACCACCCATGGGTGATGGCCTGACGTCGTACGGGCCTGCGCAGCGGCTGAACGCCCCTGACCGGCTACGGGCACACCTATGGCGCCGAAACGGGACCGGGAGAAGCCAGACCCACGCGCTCACGGAGCCCTTCGGGTCCCGCGAGTCTGCCCGATGTCCGGGCACGCCGGACGTGAGGCCCAGTATCCAGATCCGGACCCGACACGGCAAGCAACTTAACCGCCCGGCGGCGAACATCCCTGATCGGACATCAAAACTGTTGCCGACACGTCGAACCTGCCGACCACCCCCAGATCCGCAGCAACAACAAACCCTTCCGACCACAACACCGACCCGGCCCGCCGGCCGCCCTCCGGCCCGCCGGCGAACACCAACGCGTCCCAGCTGAGGCCCAGGGCGCACGGCAGGACGGTGAGCGCGTGGTCAAGGTCCTCGTAGGCGCAGTGCGGCCACCCGCCCCCTGGTCAGCGCTCCACCGGCACCGCCCAAGCCAGGCCGAGCCCGGCCAACATCCCGAGCTGCGCCGCATCCAACCGGTCGCGGCGGGTCTTGGCGTTCGACAGCCACACCCCCAGCTTCACCTCCAGACCACCCTCCAGGACCTCTACATGCCCACGAGGCACGACAAACCGCTGCTCCCGCTCCACGTACTGCCGCAGCGCCGCCACACCCCGCTCGAACGCCGACCCACCACCGGCTGCTGCGCCCGCCCGGCCGACTGCGACACCGAGTCCGCTGCCGCCCTGCCCGACCGCCGCACCTGGCAGCCCGCCCGCCGCTGCGCCCAGCACCGAACCAGACAGCCCGCCCGCCGCTGCGCCCTGCGGCTCGGGGGAGGGGTGGAGTTCGATCCCGAGCTGGGTCAGGCGTTCGCGTTGGCCGGGCATCAGTCCCTGCCAGGTGACGGGTCGGCGTTGGCGTTCCAGCCAGCGGCCGATGTCGTCGCCGTGCACGGTGACCCCGGGCACCAGGTCCGCCAGGGTGGCGCCGCCATCCAGGCAGAAGGCGACGCCGGCCCAGTGCCGCTGCCAGACAACGGGCCAGTCCGGGTTCCAGTCCGGATCGATCTCCGCCAGCGCCGCCGCCCGCGCCGGTTGCCCGGCCATCGCGCCGGGGCGCCGGCAATTCGACAGCCACTGACCCACCGCCCGATCGAGCGCCACCGCCCCGCGCGGGGCCGCCAGGGTTCGGTGGTCGGCGTACCAGGCGCGGGCGGCGGCCAAGTTCTCCTGGAACGCGGCCTCCTGCCCGTCCCACACCATCCCCAACACCTCCAGCCGCTTGAACCGCCCGCCCTCCATCGCGCCGGCCGCATGCACGCGCCGCTGCACGCTGATCCACCGCCCCAGCCCGTACCCGCCCTCCTTATGCTCGTACGGCACCCGCAGGTGCTTCTCCCGCTTGCGGAACGCCTTGGCCGCCATGTACCCGCGCGCCCAGTCCATCCGCTCGGTGTCGATGACGTTGAACTGCACCAGGTCCGCGAGGAAGAACGGGTCCCGCTGCGAGGAGAACCGCACCAGCAACCGGTTCTCCTCCTCACCCTCATCCGGCTGCGCCCCGATCCTCACCGGCGCCCTGTTGGGGGTGTTGGTGGTGGGGAGGGCGAGCATGTCGACGGCCTCCTCGTCGTGGGCCCGCAGGCCCTGCAGGACGCGCACCAGGGGCCGGTAGGAGGCGGAGGTGACCATGTCCTCCTCGCTCTCCCCGGGCCGTGTGAAGCAGACAACGACCAGGGAGGCGAGCTTGTCGTCCTCGGGCTTCTTGCGCAGCGCCCGCCCGATGGCCTGGACAATCTCGACGGGGGAGCCCTTCGGGTCCAGGAAGGCCACCGAGTCCACGGCCCGCACGTCCACGCCCTCGCCCAGGACCCGGCAGTTGCACAGCACCGCCAGACCCGGCCAACCGCCGAACTCTCCCAGTACGCTCCGCCGCTCGTCCGCCGGATGCTCCCCGCACAGCCAGTCCACCCACACGTCCTCCGGCGCCGGATAGAAGCCCGGCATGTCCGCGTGCAGCTGCGCGGCCACCTTCGGCAGGCCGGCCGCGAACGCCTCGGCTTCCAGGGTCCGGTGGTGGAAAGTGATCATGGTTCGGAGGTGGTGCTCCGTCGCGGTGCGCATCATCGCGGCCTGGACGGCGCCCAGTCGCAGTCCCCGGATCTCCTCCTCGTTGCGCTCGGGCCCGCTCAGGCGCTCCGGTGGCAGGTAGGGGTCGGGGATCTCCACCACGATGATCTGATAGCGCGCCAGGATCCCCCGGGAGACTGCCTCTCCCATGGTTAGTCTGTATACGACCTTACCGAAGATCGTTTCATCGTCCATCGACGCCGCCAACTCCTCCGGCAGCGGATCCCTCGCCCCCTCCCGCGGCCGCCACCCCGCCCGCTCCTGCCACACCCGCGGCGTCGCCGTCATGTACAACCGCCGCACCGCCGGAATCACCCCCTGACGGTGAACGTCCGCCCACGCCTTCCCCAAACTGCCCGACGTCCGGTGCGCCTCGTCCACCACCATCAGGTCCACCGGCTCCAGCCGCTGTCCGTAGGCGCCCTGGAAGGCTGCCGCCAGCACCTCGAGGCTGGCGTAAGTGGCGTAGATCGTCACCGGCCCGCTGCCGAACCACAGGGCCAGCTGCAGGGGGTTGGTGGTGCACCGCACGCCCAGAGAGAAGAGCAGCGCGTCGTCCTGGAGCGAGCACACCGCCACCGCCGGCCCCTCGTGCCCGACCTTGCGCCACTCCTGCACGGTCTGGGTCAGCAAGTCGAGGGTGGGCAGCAGGACCAGCACCCGTCCGTCCCGCGCGATCCGCAGAGCGGCCGAGGCGGCGCTGATCGTCTTCCCGCTGCCGCACGGCGAGATCGCCGTCACCCGCAGCCCGTCGGCCGGCACCAAGCCGCCGGGCGGGATGTCGAGACCGCGGACGATCGCCTCCACCATTTCCACCTGATGCGGCCGGAGCTTCACAGCCATTTCTGAATTTCCTTCCCAGGGCACCAGCACGAGTCGAGCAGGCCGAAAATCGGAAATCGGGTGGGCCGCCCAGAGGGGGTATCACCAGAAGTCAGAAGCTACACAGTGCATCATCTTGCATCAAGAGCCACTGCACAGGATACACTGGAGCGAGACAACCGGCCGCGAGTCCATCAAGGGTGGAGCAGGATGAGCACCTTCGGCAGGAGCCAAGTCGAAACCCGGGGCCACCTCGCAGTGGCCGGCTGAGGCCACGCCGCCGTCGACCAGCGCCGGCCCACCTCCAGCCCAGGCGGCCACAATAATCGAACAGGCCACCAGAGGGAGGCCTAGCAAGCAAAGTCAAAACCTACACAGTGCATCAGACCGAGCTACCATCCCTCCCAGCCAGCCGGATTCCCGCTTGCGGGAATCCCCATCAATTCGCGCTTGCGCGAATTGATTCACTGTCACGATTCCGCTTGCGGAATCCGATTCCCGCGCTTGCGCGGGAATCCCGCCGAAGCGAAGCGGAGGCGTTCACTATGCAGCGGCTTGCCGCTGCATTACCC
>NZ_JBEXYC010000083.1:0-20971 GCF_040630835.1 Kitasatospora sp. NPDC005751 | reverse complement strand
CACCCGCCAGCTCCGCCGTCCCGAGGACAGCCCACCGACCACCCTCCGTCGCGGCGCCGTCCAGAGCAGCCGGAACCCACTCCACACCGAACAGGCCGTCGCGAGCCGGTGCCTCAGCAGCCGCGAAAGGCCGCAGGACCACCGAACCGACCGACGCGATCAACGCACCCGTGGCATCGGCGAGGGTCAGCGACACGCCTTCGCCCCCAGGCGTGACCCGCACCCGGGCGGCCACCGCATCCGCGGCATGGACGACCACATCGCCCCAGGCGAACGGCACTTCCGGCCGGTCCCGGCGCTCGCCCGTGCCCACGATCACGTGCAGGGAGGCGTCCAGCAACGCGGGGTGCAACCCGAAGTCGGCGGCGCTCACCCCGTCCGGCAGCGCGACCTCGGCGAACAGCTCCTCGCCACGCCGCCACGCCGCACGCACCCCCTGGAACACCGGACCGTAGGCGAGACCGCTGGCGGCGAGCCCCGGGTAGAACCCGTCCAGATCCACCGCCTCGGCACCAGCCGGAGGCCACTGCGCCAGATCGCCGTGAACGTCGGCAGACGTGTCGGCCGGAGCTAGAACGCCGGCGGCGTGCCGGGTCCACTCCTCCTCCTGAGCCGCTTCCTCGGCCTGGGCGTAGAGGGCCACCACGCGGCGGCCGGACTCGTCCGCCTCGTCGACCGTCACCTGCACCCGCGCTCCGCCCTGCGGCGGCAGCACCAGCGGTGCCTCGATGAGCAGCTCCTCGACCCGGGTGCAGCCGGCCTCGTCGCCCGCGCGCACGGCCATCTCGACCAGCGCGGCGCCGGGGACGACGACCTGCCCGGCGACCACGTGATCGGCCAGCCAGGGCTGTGCGGCCAATGACAGTCGCCCGGTCAGGACCACGCCACCACTCGACGGCAGGGTGACCGCCGCGCCCAGCAGGGGGTGCCCTGCGCTCTCCAGACCGAGGTCCTCGGCGCGGCTGCCCGCCGTCGCGGTCAGCCAGTAGCGCTGACGCTGGAAGGCGTAGGTGGGCAGGTCGACCTGCTGGGCACCGGTGTCCGCGTAGACCTGCTCCCAGGCGACCGGCACACCGCGCACGAAGAGCTTCGCAAGGGCGGTCATCAGGGCGCGGGGTTCGTCACGGCCCCGGCGCAGAAGGGGGAGCCAGACCTCGGCGGCTGCCTCGCCCTCGGTGTCGATCCGGGTCTGCGGGCCCATGCCGGACAGCACACCGTCGGGGCCGATCTCCACGAACGTCCGGACGCCGGCGGTGCGAAGGGACTGTGCGGCGTCGTGGAAGCGGACCGCCTCGCGGACGTGCTTCACCCAGTAGGCCGGGTCCGTGACCTCGTCCGTCACCGGGAGGCCGGTCAGGGCGGAGACCATCGTCAGCTTGGGCGTGCGGTAGCTGACGGCGGCGACGACGCGGGCGAACTCCTCCAGCATCGGCTCCATCAGCGGCGAGTGGAACGCGTGCGAGACCTGCAGACGCTTCGTCCGTGCGCCGGATACGGCCAACTGTGCGGCGGCCTGCAGTACTTCGTCCTCGACGCCCGAGATCACCACAGCCTTGGGGCCGTTCACCGCGGCGATACCGACACCGGCCCGGCCCGCGATCGCTTCGAGAACCTGCTCCTCCGTGGCCTCGACGGCCACCATCGCACCACCGGACGGTAGTTGCTGCATCAGCCGGCCACGCGCGGCCACCACCGCGCAGGCGTCCTCCAGCGACCACACCCCCGCCACATGCGCCGCCGCCAGCTCACCGATCGAATGACCGGCCACCACCTGCGGACTCACACCCCACGACTCCAGCAGACGGTGAAGGGCCACCTCAACGGCGAACAGTGCGGGCTGCGCCCACCCCGTCTCATCGATCGGGCCCTCACCCCGGATGACGGCGGCGAGGGAACCGTCCAGGTGCTCGGCCAGACCCGCGCACACCGCGTCGAACGCGGCGGCGAACACCGGGAACGCGGCATACAAGCCCTGCCCCATGCCAACGCGCTGCGCACCCTGGCCGGTGAACACGAACCCGACCTTGCCCGCACCGCCCACGGCTCCGGTCACCACACCCGGAACCTCACGGCCCTCGGCCAGCGCCGCAAGACCGGCCAGCAGCTCCTCGCGGTCCGCACCGAGGACCACCGCCCGCTGCTCCAACGCCGCCCGCGACACCGCCAACGACCAGCCCACGTCCAGGACATCAGCATCGGAGCGCTCAACGAACGCCGTCAACCGCTCCGCCTGACCGGCAAGACCCTCCGCCGACCGCGCCGAAAGGGACCACGGCACCACCGGCAGGCCAACACCACCGGCACGGGCCACCGGAGCGTCCTGCACCGGCGCCTGCTCGATGATCACGTGCGCATTGGTCCCGCTGATGCCGAACGACGACACACCCGCGCGTCGCGGCCGCTCCTCGGAGTGCGGCCAGGCCACCGCCGATGTCGCCAGCCGGACCGCGCCCGCCTCCCAGTCCACGTGCGAGGAGGGTTCGTCGGCGTGCAGCGTCTGGGGCACCTGCTCGTGCTGCAGGGCGAGCACCATCTTGATCACGCCCGCGACACCCGAGGACCACTGGGTGTGCCCGATGTTGGACTTCAGCGAGCCGAGCAGCAGCGGCCGGCCCTGCGGCCGCTCCTGGCCGTACGTCGCCAGCAGCGCCTGCGCCTCGATCGGGTCACCCAACCTGGTCCCGGTGCCGTGGCCCTCGACCACGTCCACCTCGGCCGCCGACAACCCGGCGCCCGCCAGCGCCGCCCGGATCACCCGCTGCTGCGACGGCCCGTTCGGCGCCGTCAGACCGTTGGACGCACCGTCCTGGTTCACCGCCGAACCCCGCACCACCGCGAGCACCTTGTGCCCGTTGCGCAGCGCGTCCGACAACCGCTCCAGCACGACGATGCCGGCGCCCTCGGCCATACCCATGCCGTCGGCCCGCTCCGAGTACGCCTTGCAGCGGCCGTCCGCCGCGAGGCCCTGCTGCCGGCTGAACCAGGCGAGCCACGCCGTGGTGGCGTGCACGGTGACGCCGCCCGCCAGCGCCAGCGAGCACTCCCCCGACCGCAGCGACTGGCTTGCCAGGTGCAGTGCCACCAGGGAGGACGAGCACGCCGTGTCGACGGTGAGTGCCGGCCCTTCGAGGCCGAGCGTGTAGGCCACCCGGCCGGAGATCACGCTGGGCGCGATGCCCGACTGGAGGTGCCCTTCGAGCTCCTCGGGCGCGTTGGCGCCGTAGCCGGACGAGGAGGCGCCCACGAAGACGCCGGTCGCCGAGCCGCGCAGCCGCCTGGGGTCGATGGCCGCCCGCTCGAAGGCCTCCCAGGACAGTTCGAGGAGCAGCCGCTGCTGCGGGTCCATCGCCAGCGCCTCACGCGGGCTGATCCCGAAGAACCCGGCGTCGAACTCCCCGGCTCCGGTGATGAATCCGCCGCCGCGCGTGTAGAAGGTGCCGGCTCGCTCCGCGTCCAGGTCGAAGAGCTGCGAGAGGTCCCAGCCGCGGTCGGTGGGGAGTTCGCCGACCGCGTCGCCGCCGGTGGCCAGCAGGTCCCAGAGCTGCTCGGGGGCGCTGACGTCACCGGGGAGGCGGCAGCTCATCGCCACGATCGCGATCGGCTCGTCGGCGGCCGCTGCCGTCCGGGCCGCCGCCGTGGTGTCGTCGGTGTGCCCCAGCGTCTGCGCCCGCAGGTACTCGGACAGTGCCACCGGGGTCGGGTAGTCGAAGATCAGTGTGGTGGGCAGCCGCAGGGCGACCGCGCTGCTCAGCCGGTTGCGCAGCTCGACCCCGGTCACCGAGTCGAAGCCGAGTTCCTTGAAGGTGTGCGCGGGGTCGAGCGCCTGCGCGGAGGGGTGTCCGAGGACGGCCGCGGCGTGCGCCGCGATCAGGTCGAGGACCACCTGGTCCTGCTCGGGCCGCGACAGGCCCGCGAGCCGGCGCAGCAAGCCCTCGGCGGCGTCGAGGGGAGGCGCCCCGGCCGTGTCGTCCGCCGCGTGCGGCAGCTCCATCACCTGCGCGGAGGGGCCGCTGTCGAGCCAGAAGCGCTTGTGCCGGAAGGCGTACGTCGGCAGCTCCACCGGCCTCCCGGTGGGCAGGACCGCACGCCAGTCCACCGGCACGCCGTGCACGAAGGCGCGGGCCAGGCCCGTCACCAGGCTCGTGGTGCCTTCGTCGTCGCGCCGCTGGAGCGGGACGAAGTCGGGCTCGTCCTTCGCGGTGCCGGCCACGATGTCCGCGCCGAGCGAGGAGAGTGACCCGTCCGGGCCGACCTCGACGAACACCGAGACGCCCTCGCGGGCCAGCGTCGCCACCGCATCGGCGAAGCGCACCGCCTGGCGGGTCTGCGCCGGCCAGTAGCCCGCCTCGGGCGCGGTGACCAGCTCACCGGTGAGCGCGCCCGCCCACATCACGTTCGGGCGGCGGTACTCCAACCCGGCCGCGACGGCGGTGAGTTCGTCCAGCACCGGGTCCATCGCCGGGGAGTGGAAGGCGTGCGAGACCCGCAGCCGCCGCACCCGGCGGCCCCGCTCCCGCCACAGCTCCACCACCTGATCGACGGCCTCGACCTCACCCGAAACCACCACGGACTCCGGGCCGTTGACCGCCGCGATCACCACACCGGGCACCAGCTCGGCCAGCACCTCGGACTCCGAGACGTTGACCGCCGCCATCGCCCCGCCCGCCGACAGCGCCTGCATCAACCGAGCCCGCGCCGCCACCAGCCGCACCGCGTCCGGCAGCGCCAGCACCCCGGCCACATACGCGGCCGCGACCTCGCCCACCGAGTGACCGACCACCGCGTCCGGCGTCACGCCCGCAGCCTCCAGCACCGCCGCGACGGCGACCTCGAAGGCGAACAGACCGGCCTGCGCATACAGCGTCTGCTGCGCCAGCGCCTCGTCCACACCCTCGGCGCCGAGCACGACGTCCCGGACCGAGACACCCAACTCCAGCTCCAGCAGCCCGCACACCCGGTCGAAGACCTCGGCGAAGACCGCACTGCCCTCGTACAGACCCCGGCCCATCCCGACCCACTGCGACCCCTGACCGGCGAAGACCAGACCCACCCGGGCACCCGGCCGCGCCACACCCGACACCACCGAACCCGAGGGCGTCCCGGCAGCCAGGCTCGCCAGGCCGGCCACCAGCTCGGCGCGCTCGGTCCCGAGCACGACCGCCCGGTGCTCGAACGTCGCCCGGGTGGTCGCCAGCGACGCCGCCAGGTCCGCCGGTTCCACCGACGGCCGGGCCGTCACCCAGTCGTGCAGCCGCTCCGCCTGGGCCGTCAGCCCCTCGGCCGACCGGCCCGACACCAGCCACGCACCGGCGCCCGGGAGGACCGGCGCCACGTCGGGCACCTCGGCGGTCTCGACAGCCGGCGGTGCCTCCTCCAGGACGACGTGGACGTTGGTCCCGCTGATCCCGAACGCCGACACGCCCGCGCGCCGCGTGTGCTCCCCGGCGGGCCACGGCACCGGCTCGGCCAGCAGGCGCACCGCACCCGCCGACCAGTCCACCTGCGGCGACGGCTCCTCCGCGTGCAGCATCGCGGGCAACTCGCCGTGCTGGAGCGCCAGCACCATCTTGATCACCCCGGCCACACCGGCGGCCGCCTGGGTGTGCCCGATGTTGGACTTCACCGAGCCGAGCCACAGCGGCCGGCCCTCGGGGCGCTCCCGGCCGTAGGTGGCGAGCAGTGCGCCCGCCTCGATCGGGTCGCCGACCCGGGTGCCCGTGCCGTGTGCCTCCACCGCGTCGACGTCGGCGGCGGACAGGCTCGCGTTCGCCAGGGCGCGGCGGATGACCGCCTGCTGGGCGCGGCCGTTCGGGGCGGTCAGGCCGTCGCTGGTCCCGTCGGAGTTGATCGCCGAGCCGCGCAGCACGGCCAGCACGGAGTGGCCGTTGCGCAGGGCGTCGGACAGCCGCTCCAGGACGATCAGGCCGGCGCCCTCGGACCAGACGGTGCCGTCGGCGGCGGCCGAGAACGGGCGGCAGACGCCGTCCGAGGACAGCGCCCGCAGCCCGCTGAACGCGACGAAGTTTCCCGGGGTGGCCATCACGGACACGCCGCCGGCGAGCGCCAGCGAGCACTCGCCGGACCGCAGCGCCTGCACGGCGAGGTGGATGGCGACCAGGGAGCTCGAGGCGGAGGTGTCCACCGTGAGGGACGGCCCGTGCAGCCCGAGCAGGTAGGAGATCCGGCCGGACATCACGCTGGTCGTGGTGCCGGTGAGCAGGTAGCCCTTCACGCCCTCCGGCGCCTCGTGCAGCCGGGGGCCGTACTCCCTCGGCTCGGCGCCCACGAACACGCCGGTCCGGGTGCCCCGGATCGCGGACGGGGTGATGCCGGAGCGCTCCAGGGCCTCCCACGAGGTCTCCAGCAGCAGCCGCTGCTGCGGGTCCATCGCCAGCGCCTCGCGCGGCGGGATGCCGAAGAAGGCGGCGTCGAAACCGGCGGCGTCGTCGAGGAAGCCGCCCCGGGTGAGGTAGGTCCTCCCGGCGCTCTCCGGGTCGGCGTCGTAGAGGGATTCGAGGTTCCAGTTCCGGTCCGCGGGGAAGTCGGAGAGGGCGTCCCGGCGCTCGGCCAGCAGGCTCCACAGGTCCTCGGGCGAACGGACCCCGCCGGGGTAGCGGCAGCTCATGCCGACGATCGCCAACGGCTCCGCACCGGCTGCGGCACGTTCCGTCAGGGCCGGCCCATCAGTCTCGTTCACAAATCCCTCGGCATTCCGGAGTCTGGGAGTGCGATACCTGGTCGAATGTCTTTCAGCCAAGGAGAAACAGCAATGCAAAAGGGCTGAACAGAACGGCCGCACAGAAAGCTGCGTCGAAGAACCGCACTGGAGCTGTGCGAGGAAATCCGGGAAATGGCCCGCCGGAGCCCCCGACGGTCAGGATATGAGCCGGTCCGTCCGGAGGACCACGTGTTCAACCGAGAAAGGCGCGCCGGTTGATCGGCGCGCCTTTCCGTTCGGCCGGGGAGTCCCGGTACCGCTCACCCTCGGGCGACGGCGTCCTTCTCGGAGGCGGCCGCGGCGAGTTCGGGCGAGTCCAGCCGCATCGTCGTCGGCCCCTCGCGGCGGTCCGCGACCAGGTGCAGGCGCTGGACGCCCTCCCCGGCGGGCTCGCCGAGGACGGCCTGGCAGGCGCAGGGGTCGTCGGCGAAGCCCGCGAACCGGTAGGCGATGTCCATCATGCGGTTGCGCTCGGTGCGCCGGAAGTCGGCGACGAGGTGGGCGCCGGAACGGGCCGCCTGGTCGATCAGCCAGTTGAGGATGACCGCGCCGGCACCGAAGGTCACCACGCGGCACGAGGTCGCGAGGAGCTTGAGGTGCCACAGATCCGCGTGGCGCTCCAGGAGGAGCACGCCCACGGCGCCGTGCGGACCGAAGCGGTCGGTGAGGTTGACGGTCAGGACCTCGTGGTCCGGGTCGACCAGCAGCGCACGCAGCGCGGCGTCCGAGTAGTGGACGCCGGTCGCGTTCATCTGGCTGGTGCGCAGGGTCAGTTCCTCGACCCGGGAGATGTCCTCCTGGTCGGCGCGCTTGATCTCCATGACGAGGTCGAGGGTGCGCAGGAACTCCTCGTCGGGGCCGCTGAAGGTGTCCTTCTCGGCGTCCCGGCGGAAGCTCGCCTGGTACATCTCCCGGCGGCGCCGGGCGTCGACCGTGACGATCTCGGGGCTGAACTCGGGCAGTGCGGTCAGCTCGGCCGCCCGCTCGGCCGGGTAGCAACGGATGTCGGGCGCGTGGTAGTTGACCTCGGCGCGCTCGGTGGGCAGGTCGTCGATGAAGGCGACGGCCGTCTCCGCGAAGTTCAGCCGCTCGGCGATCAGCCTGACCGCGTCGGACTTGCGCCCCCACCCGATCTGGGGATGCACGAAGTACTCGGCGAGGCCCAGGTCTTCGAGCCGCTTCCAGGCGAGGTCGTGGTCGTTCTTGCTCGACACCGAGTGCAGGACTCCCCTGGAGTCGAGCTCGACGATGGTGTCGTGGATTCCGGGGAACAGTTCGACGGTCGGGTCCTCCAGCAACGTGCCGTCCCAGACGGTGTTGTCCAGGTCCCAGACCAGGCACTTCACGAGGGTTGGCTTCTCAGCCACGGGGGTCTCCTACCAGCTTTCGGTCGGACTTCGGTCGGATGGACGTCAGTCGGAAATCGACAGGGCGTGGTCAGCCAGGATCAGCCGGCAGATCTCGTTGCTGCCTTCGATGAGCTCCATGAGCTTGGCGTCCCGGAACGCGCGGGCCACCACGTGGCCGTCCTCGGCACCGGTCGATCCGAGCAGTTGGACCGCGGTGGCGGCGCCGCGGGCCGCGTGGTTCGCGCTGACGTGCTTGGCGAGGACCGCCGTGAGCCCCATGTCCGGGGCGGCGGAGTCCCATTGCCGGCTGGCGTGCTCGCAGCTGCGCCGCGAGACCTGCTCGGCGACGAGCAGCTCCGCGAGGTGCCCGCGGACGAGTTGGTGCTCGGCGAGCGCCACGCCCGCCTGGTGCCGGTGCTTCACGTGCCGGGTGGCGGCGCTCAGGCAGGCCTGCAGGATGCCGACGCAGCCCCACGCGATCGACACCCGCCCGTAGGAGAGCGCCGTGGTGAAGAGCATCGACAGGGGCTGTCCGCCGCCGCCCAGCACGTGGGTGGCCGGCAGCCGGACGTTGTCCAGGCGGATGTTGGCGTGGCCGGCGGCCCGGCAGCCCATCGGCTGGGGTACCAGGTCGATGTGCACGCCCGGCGCGTCGACGGGGACGATCGCGGCGGCCGCGCCGTCGCTGTCCCCCTGCCGGCCGATGACGACGACGAAGTCGGCGTACCGGGTGCCGGTGACCCACTTCTTCTCGCCGTCGATGACGAACCCGTCGCCGTCGGCCTTGATCCGGGTGCGCATGGCCGCCAGGTCACTGCCGGCCCCCGGCTCGCTGAAGCCGACCGCGGTGAGCTTCCCGCCGGTCAGCTCCGCCAGGAAGGTGCGCCGCTGCTCGCGGTCGCCGAAGCGCTGGATGGTCCAGGCCGCGATGCCCTGCGAGGTCATGATGGACCGCAGGGAGCTGCACAGGCTCCCCACGTACGCGGTGAGTTCGCCGTTGTCCTGGCTGCTCAGCCCGAGGCCGCCGTAGGAGGCCGGCACCTGCGCGCACAGCAGGCCCTTGGCGCCGAGCGTGCGCAGCACGTCGAGGGGCAGTTCGCCCGCGACGTCCCAGGAGCCGGCCCGGGAGCCGACGAGCTCGCCGATGAGGGCGCGCTCGTCGGCCGGTCGGTCAGGCATTCCCGGCCGCCACCGCGTCGCCGCGCAGGCGCAGCACGAGGCCGGCCATGCCCCCGACGGTGCGGAAGTTGTCGAGCTTGAGGTCGCCGCCGACGATGGCGATGTCGTAGGCGTCCTCCAGGTGGACGACGAGCTGCATGGCGAACATCGAGGAGACCACGCCGGAGGCGAAGAGGTCCTGGTCCAGCTCGACGTCGGTCTTGATGCGCTCGGCGAGGAAGCCGAGGATCTCCTTCTGGAGGGTCTCAGCGGTCAGCGGAGTGTTGTCCCCGTGGACGGTCATGACGCGACCTTTCCGTAGTCGTAGAAGCCCCGGCCGGTCTTCCGGCCGAGGTGGCCGTCCCGCACCTTTTCGAGCAGGAGGTCACAGGGGCGGCAGCTTTCGTCACCGCGGCGCTCGTAGAGCACGTTGAGCGAGTCGACCAGGTTCTCCAGGCCGATCAGGTCGCCGGTGCGCAGCGGGCCGGTGGAGTGGCCGAGGCAGCCCTCCAGCAGGCCGTCGACGACCTCGACGGAGGCGACGCCCTCCTGGACGAGCATGGCCGCGGTGTTGATCAGCGGGTGGAGCAGGCGGTTGATCACGAAGCCCGCCGAGTCCTCGATGACGAGTGCCTCGCGGCCGAGGACGGTGAGCAGCTCGGTGGCCTGCTCCAGGACGGCCGGGTCGGTGCGCGGGCCGCGGATGACCTCGACCATCTTGATCATGTAGGAGGGGTTCATGAAGTGCACGCCCACCAGGTCCTCGGGGCGCACGATCCACTCGGCCATCTCGTCGATCGGGATGCACGAGGTGTTGGAGATCAGGGTGGTGCCGGGCGTCACGACCCGGGAGGCCGCGGAGAGCACCTCCTGCTTGACCTTGTCGACCTCGGTGACGGCCTCGACCACGGTGGTGGCCTCGGCGATGTCGTCGAGGTTGACGCTGGTGGTCAGCGTGCCCTGCGGGCGGTCGGCCGGCAGGACGCCCATGAGCTGGGCGTGCCGCAGCTTCTGCCGGATGGTCTGCCGGGCCGTCTCCAGCACGGTCTCGTCGACGTCGACCAGGACGACGGAGACGCCGTGGCCGAGGGCGAGCGCCGAGATGTTGGTACCCATCACACCGGCGCCGATGATGGCGAGGCGGTGCTCCTCAAGAGCAGTGCTCATGGATTCTTCCCTGCTGTTTCGTGAGCCGGTTCCTGTCGGCCGGCCCGGTCGTGGTGACGCGGCCCGGTGTGGTCCGCCGCTCAGGCGCGCAGCAGCGCGGCGAGCGCGGCGGGGGTCGGGTGCTTGAACACGTCGGCGAGTTCGAGGTTCCTGCCGGTGAGCTCTTCGACCCGCTGCGCCAGGACGGCCGCGAGCAGCGAGTGGCCGCCCGAGTCGAAGAAGTTCGTCTGTGCCGTGGCGCCGGTGCTCAGCAGCTGCCCCCAGATCCCGACGAGGCTGCGGACGAGCGCGTCGTCCTCCGCCGGGTCCGGCCGGTCGGCGCCCTGCTCGACGGCCTTGCGGGCCAGCGCGCGGAGGGCCTCGTGGTCGGGGCGGCCGTCCGGTGTCCTGGGCAGCGCGGCCAGGCGGACGAACAGCCGGGACCCGGCGGGGGCGCCGGCGTCGGTGGCCGTGCCCGGGGCAACGGCCGGGTCGGCGACTGTCCCGGGGGCCGGGTCGGTGGTCGGGTCGGTGGACGCCTCGGTGGTCGTCTCGGCGAAGGCGACGACGGTGTGCCCGCCGTCGGGCCGCGGCACGGCCAGCGCGGCGGCCGCCGTCACCCCCGCCCGGCCGAGCAGGTCGGCCTCCACGCGGCCGAGGTCGACCGGGCCGTCCTCGGTGGTGACCCGGTGGTCGGCCCGGCCGAGCCACTCGATCGCCCCGTCGGACCGCCGGCGGGCGAGTTCGCCGGTGCGGTGGTGGCGCCCGTACCGTGCGTCGGTCGCGACCGCCGGACCGTCCGGCCCGCTCGGGGCCGAAGCCGTTCCCGCGAGGCGGAGTTCACCGCGCAGTCCGACGGGCAGCTCGCGCCCGTCGGGGGCGGTGACGAAGGCCCGGGTGCCGGCCACCGGCCGCCCCCGGGTCAGCCCGTCGGGGCTCTCCACCCGGCCGGACAGCACCCAGCCGGTGGTCCCCGGAATGCCGAGGCCGCTGTGCAGCCGGCAGCCGGCCGCGAGGAGCCGCTCCGCCACCTCGGCGGTCAGCTCGTCGCCCCTGGCCAGTACCGTCAGTCCGGGCAGCTGCCCGGCCGGGTCCGCCAGGAGGCGGGCCGGGGTGCCCGGCGGGACGACGACGACGGTCGCGTCGAGCCCGTCGGCGGCGGCCCGGAGGGCGATCGCGTCGGTCCGGGCCCCATCGGGCAGGACCACGCAGCGGCCGCCCGCGCCCAGCGCCAGGAAGGTCTCGAAGAGCGCGTCGAAGCCGGCCGGCGCGGCGAGCGCCGGGACACCGGTGCCGGGCCCGACGCCGAGCTCGGCCGCGAAGTGGCCGACCGCGTCCGCGAGGCCCGCGTGGCTGAGCACGGTGGCGACCGGTTCACCGGCCTCCCCGCAGGTGTAGAACACGCAGGCGGGCCCGGTCGGTTCGGCGTCCGCGTCCGGTCCGGCGGGACCGGGCGCAGGGGCGTCGGCCGACGTCAGGACCGGCGGCAGGTCGGCGCCGTCGGGCAGCCGGACACCCGTCCCTGTGAGGACGGCCTTCGCCCGCGCGTGGGTGAGCTGCCGGGTCAGCCAGGACGGGTCGTGTCCGGCGTCGAGCGGCAGGCAGACGGCGCCGGCCCGCCAGACGCCGAGGGCGGCGGCCGCGGCCTCGCGCCGCGGCACGGCGATCGCCACCGTGTCGCCCGGCCCGATGCCGGCACCGGCCAGCAGCGCGCGGACGGCGGATGCCGCCCCGTCCACCTGCCGGTAGTCCACGCCGTGGTCGCCGTCGGTCACGGCCGGGGCCTCGGGTGTCTTCTCCGCCCAGGCCCGGAACGCCGCGGGCACCGTCGGGCGCACGGCCGGGGCGGCCGTCCCGTCGGCCCGGTCGACGGCCCGGCGGTCGGCGTCGCTCCAGCCCGCCGTCCCGGCGAGCGGCCGGTCCGGGTCCTGCGCGGCCGCGACCAGCAGGGCGTCGAACCGGTCCAGCATCGCCTCGACCTCGGCCGGGGCCAGCGTCTCGGAGTGGCGGAACACGATCTCCGCCCGGGACGGCGAGCCGACCAGCTCCAGGTCGAACTTGCTGTGCGGGTTCTCCACCGTCAGCACCCGGGCCGCCATGCCGCCGACCGACAGCTCGCCGGCCGGCGCCTCGGGCAGGAAGTTGAACAGGTGGCGGAAGAGCTGGGTCTGCCAGGACGTACCGATCCCCGGCAGCTCCCCGGTCAGCTCGTCGACCGGGGTGTCGGCGTGGGCCATCGCCCCGAGGAACGCGTCCCGGGCCTGCCGGGCCAGCGCCCGGAAGCCCTCGGCGAGGTCCACCCGGATCCGGATCGGCACGACGTTGACGTGGTAGCCGATGGCGGCGGTGTTCGCCCCGCGGACGTTGACCGGGGAGCCGATGACGAGGTCCGGTCCGGCGCCGTGCGCCGCGAGGAGGGCCGCGTAGGCGGCCAGCATCACCGCGCCGAGCGGCGCCCTGACCGCGCGCTGCAACTGCAGCACGGCCTGCTGCGCCCCGGGGGAGAGCGCGCGGCTCGCGGTCTCGCCCCGCAGCCGCGGCTGCCGGTCGCGCGGGGTGCCGCACCACAGCTCCAGCCCGGCCGGGTCGAAGCCCTCCAGGGTCTCCCGCCAGTAGGCGAGGTCGGCGGGCCGCGGCTCGGGCTCGGCGAGCGCCGGGGCCGGTGCGGTGGCCTGCGGCAGCACCGGCCGGCCCGCCGCGATCGCGTCGTAGACCGGGATGAACGCCTGGAGGAACAGGGCCACCGAGACCATGTCGAAGACCAGGTGGTGCACGGCCACGCAGAGCACGTCGCCGTCCGGACGGACGGCGTGCCCGATCCTGACCAGCGGCCGGCCGTCGAGCCGGAACGGCCGGTCCGCGAACGCGGTCAGCTGCCGCTCCACCGGGTCGCCCGACAGGTCGAGCGGCTCGATCTCCACGGCGAACCCGCTCGCGGGGACGACCTCCTTGACCAGGTCCGCCCCGGTGGTGCGGTAGACGGTCCGCAGCACCTCGTGCCGGCCGACCACGATCGCCAGGGCCGCCCGCAGCGCGTCCGGCCGCAGCCGCCCGCTCACCTGGAGGGCCAGCCCCAGGTTGTTGACCCCGGTCTCCGGGACCAGCTGCTCCAGCAGCCAGAGGGCCTTCTCCTTGCTCGTCGTCGCGGTCGGCGCCGAGGTCGTCGGTGCGTTCGTCGTCGCGGTAGTCGGAGCGTTCGTCGGTGCGTTCGTCGGTGCGTTCGCGCGGTCCGGTTCCGGCGGCCGGCCGGACGCGCCCAGGTCGGAGTTCATCGCCCTCAGAATTCGGCGTTGTCGAGGAGGAGCCGGACCGTCGAGTCGTCCCGCAGGAGGTCGACGTGGCCGATCTCCAGCGAGAGCCGCCGACCCAGCACCTTGCTGGCGTTGACCACCGTCGCCGCGCCGGTCCGCTCCAGCTCCGCGTAGTCGGAGGAGGTGACGGCGAGCGCCTCGCCCCAGGCCCGGCTCGGGTCGATCTGGGAGGCGGCGGAGAGCCACGTCATGTACGACTCGAAGAGCAGCACGACCTCGTCCCGGC
Source organism: Kitasatospora sp. NPDC005751 (assembly GCF_040630835.1). Lineage (NCBI taxonomy): Bacteria > Bacillati > Actinomycetota > Actinomycetes > Kitasatosporales > Streptomycetaceae > Kitasatospora > Kitasatospora sp. NPDC005751. The sequence goes on along the minus strand of NZ_JBEXYC010000083.1, from coordinate 7,063 downwards.
GGGCGTCGGCGAGACCGATCCGCCGGAAGGCGATGGAGGCCATCTCGCGGTAGAGGCCGACGATCTCCACGGCGGCGTCGAGCAGGCCGATCGACGGGGTCCCGACGATCTCGGCGGCCCGCTCGCGGGCGTGCTCCGCCTCCTCCGCGGTGAAGACCGGGCCGGCCAGCGCGATCATCTTGTGGATCTCGGACTCCAGCAGCTGCAGGTCGGTGACCTGCGGGTCGAACAGGACCACCTTGGGCGCCGTGCCCTGACGCTGCGCCAGGCGGTCGGCGATCTCACCGGCGTAGACGCCGCCGACGCAGTAGCCGAGCACGGCCACCACCTCGTACTTCTCCCACTCGCCGGCGTTCAGCCAGTGCTCGGTGTAGTAGTCGCCGGCCGGGCGGTCGGCCAGGCGGACCGGCGGGGGCGTGGTCTGCAGGAACCCGTGCCCGGCCCAGGCCGGGCCCATCTTCCGTGCGAGGTCCTCGAATCCGGCCTCGCGCCGCCCGGCGGCGGGGAAATCGATTCCGAGAACAAGGGACTTCGACGTCGGGGCGGTTATGACGCTCCAGGCGTTCTCGTTCGGCACTTTCTCATCCCATCTTCGGAGTCGGACGGCTGGTTTCCCTGCGGCACAGCCCGTGGAACATTTCCTCGAAGAACCGGTCGGACACCGGCACGGCCCCGGATCGCCGGGGGCCGCTCATCGGCCCCCGGCTCATGGCCCGTCGGCTCATTGCCCGTCGGCGCTTTCCCGGAGGACCGCCGTCAGCTCGCCGAGCAGGAAATCCGCGATCGCTTCCGGCAGATAGAGGTCATAGATGAAGCCCTCCGGCAGCTTAAGGCCGGTCAGCCCGGTAATTCTTTCCCGCAGTTGAACGGCCGACATGGACGTCATGCCCATCTCGAACACGTCGCCGTTCGGGCGGACCGAATCGACCGACGCGTAGCCGAGCATCGTGGCGATCTCCTGGCGGAGCAGGTCGAGCACCAGGTCCCGCTGCTCGGCCTCGCCGAGGCCGGCCAGCTGCCGGAGCCAGTCGAGGTCACCGGAGCCGTCGGCGGACCCGTCGGGGCCGTCGAGCGGCGCCTGCTCGCGTTCCTGCTGACGCCAGGTCGAGAGCCGCGCCAGCACCGTGCCCAGCGGCATGTCCTCCCGCAACGGCTCGGCCAGGCCGAGGACTTCGGCCAGGGCGGCCATGTCCCCGCCCTCCAGCGCGGCCCAGAAGCGCTGCTCGCCCGGGGTGGCGGAGCCGGCCGCGACCGGTTCCGCGCCGGGCCTGCGGGCCGGCGGCTGCGGCCAGTAGGGCTGTCGCTGGAACGCGTACGTCGGCAGGTCGACGCGGCGCCCGCCGCCCAGGACCGCGGCCCAGTCCACGGGGACACCGAGGACGTGGAGGGCGGCCAGACCGGTGGTGAACGACCGCAGGCCCCCTTCCCCGTGGCGCAGCGTCCCGGTGACGGTGGCGCCCGCCCCGGCCCGCAGGCCCCGGTCGTCCAGGGCCCGGGCGAGGGCCGCGGTGAGCACCGGGTCGGCGCTGACCTCGATGTAGGCACCGAAGCCGCCGTCGGCCAGGGCCGCCGCCAACTCCTCGGCCGGCAGGGTGTCCTGCGGGCTCCGGACCCAGTGGTCGGCGCCCAGTCCGGCGCCCTCGGCCCAGGCCATCGCCCGGGTGGAGAACAGCGGCACCGTGCCCGCCCGCGGGCGGACGGCGGCGAGTTCCGCCCGGTCGACGGCCGCGCCGGCCGCCGACCGGCCGGTCAGCACCGCGATCCGGGCCGCGTCCGCCGGTGACAGCACACCGGCCACCTGGGCGGCCGCGACCTCGCCCACCGCGTGGCCCGCGACGGCCGCCGGGTGGACGCCCGCCGAGCGCCACAGCGCGGCCAGCGACACCATCACCGCCCAGAGCACCGGCTGGAGGACCTCGGGGCGGTCGAGCGCCGGACCGGCCGGGCCCTCCCGCAGCACCTCGGTGACCTTCCAGTCCACGTACGGGGCCAGGTCCCGCTCGCACGCGGCGATCCGGTCGGCGAAGACCGGCGCCTCGTCCAGCAGCGCGGCGGCGCAGCCGAGCCACCGGGACTCGCTGCCGGGGAAGACGAACACGGGCCGGTGGCCCGCCGTCGCGGTGCCGGTCAGCACGTCCCTGGTGGGCACGCCGGCGGCGGCCACCGCGAGGCCCGCGAGCAGGCCGTCCCGGTCCGCGCCCAGCACGACCGCCCGGTGGTCGAAGACCGTGCGCGTGGTGGCCAGGGAGAACCCGATGTCCACCGGGTCCGCGTCCGGCCGGTCGAGGAGGAAGTCGCGCAGCCGCCCGGCCTGGGCCCGCAGCGCCTCCTCGGTCCGCCCGGACAGCACCCACGGCACCACCGCCGGCGCTGCCGACGGGGCGGCGGGGGCGACGGGCGCGGCAGGCGCGGGGGCCTCCTCCACGATGACGTGCGCGTTGGTACCGCTGATCCCGAACGACGAGACGCCCGCCCGGCGCGGCCGCCCGTTCGGCTGCCACGGCACCGGCTCGGTCAGCAGCCGCACCCGGCCCTCCGTCCAGTCGACCTGCGGCGTGGGCTCGTCGACGTGCAGCGTGGCAGGCATCCGGCCGTGCCGCAGGGCGAGCACCATCTTGATCACCCCGGCGATGCCGGCCGCGGCCTGGGTGTGTCCGATGTTGGACTTCACCGACCCCAGCCAGAGCGGCCGGTCCTCCGGCCGGTCCTGGCCGTAGGTGGCCAGCAGCGCCTGCGCCTCGATCGGGTCACCCAGCCTGGTGCCCGTGCCGTGCGCCTCCACCACGTCGACCTCGTCGGCGCGGACGCCGGCGTTGGCCAGGGCGGCCCGGATCACCCGCTGCTGCGAGGGCCCGTTGGGGGCGGTCAGACCGTTGGACGCACCGTCCTGGTTGGTCGCGCTGCCCCGCAGCACCGCGAGCACCCGGTGCCCGTTGCGCTGCGCGTCGGACAGCCGCTCGACCACCAGCACGCCCGCGCCCTCGGCGAAGCCGGTGCCGTCCGCCGCGGCGGCGAACGCCTTGCAGCGGCCGTCCGGGGCCAGCCCGCGCTGGCGGGAGAACTCGACGAACGTCCCCGGCGTGGCCATGATCGTCACGCCCCCGGCGAGCGCCATCGTGCACTCGCCGGACCGCAGTGCCTGGGCCGCCAGGTGCAGCGCCACCAGCGCCGACGAGCACGCCGTGTCGACCGTGACCGCCGGCCCCTCCAGGCCGAAGGTGTAGGCCAGCCGGCCGGACAGGATGCTGGTCGCGATCCCGGTCATCAGGTGGCCCTCGGCCTCCGCGCCGCCGTGCGCCAGCACGCTCATCTCGTAGCCGGAGGTGTAGCCGCCCACGAAGGTGCCGGTCTGGCTGCCGCGCAGGGACACCGGGTCGATCCCGGCCCCCTCGATGGCCTCCCAGGACAGCTCCAGGAGCAGCCGCTGCTGCGGGTCCATGGCCAGCGCCTCACGCGGGCTGATCTCGAAGAACCCGGCGTCGAAGGCGCTGGCGTCCTGCACGAACCCGCCCGCCTGGGTGTACGAGGTGCCGATGTGCGCGGCGTCCGGGTCGTAGAGGGAGTCCAGGTCCCAGCCGCGGTCGGCGGGGAACGGCGAGATCGCGTCCTGCCCCTCGGAGATCATCCGCCAGAGGTCCTCGGGCCCCGTCACACCGCCCGGGAACCGGCAGCTCATGCCGACGATCGCGATCGGCTCGTCGTGGGCCGCCGCCCCGACCGGGGCCGGCGGTGCCACGGCCGCCGAGGCTCCGCCGCCGAGCCGGCCCCGCAGGTGCCCGGCCAGCACGGCCGGGTTCGGGTAGTCGAAGACCAGGGTGGCCGGCAGCCGCAGTCCGGTCCCGGTGGTGAGGCGGTTGCGCAACTGGACGGCGGTGAGCGAGTCGAAGCCCAGGTCGGTGAAGGCCCGGCCGGGCTCGACGGCCTCGGCGGAGCTGTGCCCCAGCACGGCCGCCACGTGCGCCCGGACCAGGTCCAGCAGCATCCGGTCGCCGTCCGCGGCGGGCAGCGCGGCGAGCCGCTGCCGCAGCGAGTCCGCGCCCGCCCCGTCGGAGGCGGCGGCGGTGCGCCGGGCCGGTCGGCCGGCCAGTGCCCGCCACAGCGGCGGGACGTCACCGGTGCGGGCCGCCTGGGACCGCAGCCCGGCCAGGTCCAGCCGGGCCGGTACCAGCACCGCCTCGTCCCGGCCGAGCGCCAGGTCCATCAGGGCCAGGCCCTCGGCCGCGCTCAGCCCGCTGGTCCCGCTCCGGGTCATCCGGGACCGCTCGGCGTCGGTGAGCTGCCCGGTCAGGCCGCTGACCTCCGCCCAGAGGCCCCAGGCCAGCGAGGTGCCGGGCAGTCCGGCCGCCCGCCGGTCGGCCGCCAACGCGTCCAGGAACGCGTTGGCCGCCACGTAGTTGCCCTGACCCGGCACGCCGAACGTCGCCGCGGCCGAGGAGAACAGCACGAACCGGTCCAGGTCCAAACCCCGGGTGAGCTCGTGCAGGTGCCAGGCACCGTCGGCCTTCGGCCGCATCACCGCGGCCACCCGCTCGGGCGTCAGCGACGCGATGATCCCGTCGTCCAGGACACCGGCGGTGTGGATCACGCTCCGCAGCGGACGCCCCACCGGAATCGCCGCCAGCAGCGCCGCCAGCGCCTCACGGTCCGCCGTGTCACAGGCGACCACGTCCACCGACGCACCCGACCGCGCCAACTCCGCCGCCAGCACGGCCACCCCGGCGGCGGCCGGACCGGAACGGCTGGTCAGCACCAGACCGTCCGCCTGGGCCGCGGTCACCAGATGCCGCGCGACCAGACCGCCCAGCGTGCCCGTGCCACCCGTCACCAGCGCCGTCCGCCCGGATGGGCGGCCCGGCAGCTGTTCAACTGCCTCCGTGGAACGGGATGGACGCGTCAGCCGTCGTCCGTGGGCCAGGGTGCCGCGCACGGCGAGTTCCGGCTCGCCGGTGGCGAGTGCCGTCGGGAGGGCGGCGATCTGCTCGGCGCCCGCGCCGGTCGGCAGGTCGACCAGGACGAGTCGGCCGGGGTTCTCCGACTGCGCCGAGCGCAGCAGGCCCCAGACGGCGGCGGCGGGCAGATCGGCTATCCGCTCACCGGCCGCGGCAGCGACGGCCCCTCGGGTGACGACCACCAGCCGGGCCTCGGCCAGACGCTCCTCGGCCAGCCAGGTCTGGGCCAGGCCCAGGGCGTCGCCGGTCGCCCGGCGGGCGGCCTCAGCCGCGTTGTCGCCCTCCGCCTGGTCGCCGGCGCAGGCCAGCACCAGGGCGGGCTCGATCTCCCCCGCCTCGGTGGCGGCGGCCAGACCGGCCAGGTCCGTGAACGAGCGGACCGGAACGCCGGAGGCCTCCAGCGCCTCGGTCAGACCGAAGCGGTCGGCGCCGATCAGCGCCCACGCCCCGGCCGGAGCCTCGGCAGCGCTCAGCGGGGCCCACTCGACGGTGAACAGGGAATCCGCCACCCCGGCATCGTTCGACCGGAGTTGCTCGGCCGACACCGGACGGGTGATCAGCGACTCGACGGAGACCACCGGAGCACCCGTGGCATCCGCCGCCGACAGCACCAGACTGCCCTGCGCGTCCCGGCGCAGCCGGGCCCGCAGCACGGACGCACCCGCCGCGTGCAGCTCGACGCCCGTCCACGCGAACGGCAACCGCACCTCGTCCCCGGCCTCCGACACCAGGGCGCTGGCCTGCAACACGCCGTCCAGCAGCGCTGGGTGCAGACCGAACGCACCCGCATCGGCGGCCACCGAGTCCGGCAGCGCGACCTCCGCGAAGACCTCGTCGCCCCGGCGCCAGGCGGCCCGCAAGCCCTGGAACGCCGGCCCGTAGCCGTACGGCCCGTCGGCCGCGGCCTCGTACATACCGCTGACGTCGACCGCCGTGGCCCCGCGCGGAGGCCAGACCGCGAAGTCCTCCTCCGCGACCGGCGCCTCCCCGGCGGGAGCGACGACGCCGTCGGCGTGCTGCGTCCACTCCTCCTGCCCGTCGGGGCGGGAGAACACCGCGACCGTCCGACGGCCCTCGGAGTCCGCCTCGGCCAGCACCACCTGGACCTGGACCCCGCCGCCGTCGGCGGGCAGCACCAGCGGCGCCTGGAGCGTCAGCTCCTCCAGCAGGCCGCACCCGAGTTCGTCCCCAGCCCGGACCACCATCTCGACGAAGCCGGTCCCCGGCAGCAGCACCGCCCCACCGATCGCGTGATCGGCCAGCCACGGGTGCGTCCGCACGGACAGCCGCCCGGTGCAGACCAGCCCCGCACCACCGGCCAGTTCGACCGCCGCACCCAGCAGCGGGTGACCGACCGCGCCCAGACCCAGCGACACCGCGTCCCCACCCAGAGCCGGTCCGGCCGCACGCGGCCAGTACCGCTCGTGCTGGAAGGCGTACGTCGGCAGCTCGACCCGCTCGGCGGCGGGGAGGACGGAAGTCCACTCCACGGAGGCGCCGTTGACGAAGGCCTCGGCGAACGAGGTGACCAGCCGGGTCACGCCGCCCTCGTCACGGCGCAGCGTGCCGCAGACCGCGGCGGGCACGATGCCCGGGCCGGCCTCCTGGGCGACCTCTTCGAGCGTGTCGTTCATCGCGCCCAGCAGCACCGGGTGCGGCGTCACCTCGACGAACAGCTGGTGCCCCTGACCGGCCAGGGTGCGCACCGCGCGGTCGAAGTGGACCGTCGCCCGCAGGCTGCCGTACCAGTAGGCGGCGTCCAACTCCTCACCGGTCAGCGTCTCACCGGTCATCGCGGACACCATCGGGATCCGGCCCCGACGCGGCGCGATACCGGCCAGGACCTCGGTGATCTCCGCTTCGAGGCGGTCCACCTGCGCCGAGTGCGAGGCGTAGTCCACCGCGACCATCCGAGCCCGAACACCTTCCGCCTCGAACTCCGCCTTCAACTCCTCCAGCGCCTCCGGCTCACCCGAAACCACCACCGCCGAAGGGCCGTTGACCGCCGCCAGCGACAACCGCTCACCGAACCGGGCGATCCGCTCCTCCACCACCGCGGCCGACCGGCTCACCGACAACATCCCGCCGAGACCGGCCAGCACCTTCAACGACCG
>NZ_JBEXYC010000082.1:0-21384 GCF_040630835.1 Kitasatospora sp. NPDC005751 | reverse complement strand
TCAGTTGCGCTCGCGTCACACACCACGGTCTACCGGATCAGGACCCGCCGCGAAGGTGAATCGCCAAGATTGATCACGACCGAATACGTGCCCTAAGCGAGTCGCAGGCCGTGGCGGGCCCGGGGGGTGGGCGCGATCGCGGTCGGGCCCGCCGGGGTCCGGCGGCCCGCCGGTCCGGCCAGCCGCCCGTCCAGGTCCTCGGCCAGCCGGACGTCCCCGTGCGCGGTGTACAGCTCGCCCGCCGCCCGGAGCTGGTCGCCGGCCTCCTCGGTGCGTCCCGTCCCCGCCAGGAAGTCGGCGAAGTGACGCCGCGCTAGGGCGTGCAGCCGGACGTTGCCGCTCGACCCGCACAGGTGCAGCGCCTCCCGCCAGACCCGTTCGGCCGCCTCCGGTTCGCCCAGCGCCTGCCGGGCGAGGGCCTCGCTGACCATCGCCCACAGGTGGGCGTTGGCGGTCGGACGGTCGGACAGCAGCGCTCGCGTCTCGCGGGCGTGCTCCAGCGCGGCCACCGGCTCGCCCAGCACCACCTTGATCGCCGCCGCGTTGCTGAGCACGGTGGCGGCGTGCTCGCGCAGTCCGCTCGCCCGGATGAGGGCGAGGGCGGCCCGCGCGATCCGGTCCGCCTCGGCCGGGTCGCCGGACAGGGCGGCCATCGAGGACCGTACGGAGAGGGCGTGGATGTGCAGTTCGCCGTCGTCCGGGGTGGTCCGGCCGACGGCCCGCCCGGCGAGCGGCAGCGCCTCGGCGACGCGTCCGCTGGAGCCGAGGGCGCAGGCCGTCGCCGCCTCCATGGCGGCCAGCCCCTCCCGGCCGCCGTCCAGCCGCGCGGCCCGCAGCCCGACCCGCAGGCAGTCGAGCCGGTCGGCGACCCGCCCGGCGCCGTAGTAGAGGATCGAGGCCGACCGGGCCAGGCGCCACGCGCGTTCGTACTCGCCGCGATCGGTCGCGGCCGTCACCAGCGCGCGGAGCACCGGCTCCTCGGCGTGGCACCAGGCGAGCGTGGACCGGACGTCGCCGAGCCGCGGCAGCGCGCGCGGCCCGGGCCCGGCCGGCCGGAACGGCTCGTGGTACGGGTTGATCCGCCGGACCGCCAGGCCGGTCGCGACGAGCTCGTAGTCGACCAGGCGCCGGAACGCCGCCCGTTGCCGCTCGGGGGCGAAGCGGGCGAGCAGCTCCGAACCGTAGAGCCGGACCAGGTCGTGCCGGCCGAAGCGACCGGGCGTCTGCTCCGCCAGTAGGTGGTGCGCGGTGAGCGGGCCGAGCGCGTGCCGGGCGCCCTCGGCGTCGGTGTCCAGCAGCGCGGCGGCCGCGTACGGGTCGGTGGTGCTGCCCGGGTGCACGGTCAGCAGCGCGAGCAGGCTCCGCGCGCCGTCCGGGAGATGGTGGTGCGTCAGGGTGAGCGCCGCCCGGACGCTGACCGCCCCGCCCTGGGTGCCGAGCGCGGCCAGCCGGGTGCCCTCGTCGCTCAGCTCGTCCACCAGGTCGGCGATCCGCCAGCCCGGGCGGGCGGCGAGCCGGGCGGCCACGATCCGCAGCGCCAGCGGGAGCCGGTCGCAGAGACCGATCAGCCGCCCGGCCGGCTCCGGCTCCGCCGCCACGCGCTCGGCGGTGAGCAGGCGCTCCAGCAGGCGGTGCGCGTCGGCGGACGGCAGGGCGGCGAGCTGGAGCAGCGCGGCGCCGTCGGTGACGACCAGGTCCTCCAGGCTGTTCCGGCTGGTGATCACGGCGGCGCAGCCGGGCCCGGACGGCAGCAGGTCGGCCACCTCGGCGGCGCACCGCGCGTTGTCCAGCACGACGAGCAGCCGGCGCCCCTGGGTGCGGTCACGGAACAGTGCCGCGCGCGCGGTCCGGTCCTCCGGGATCGCCTGCTCGGGTAGGCCGAGCGCGCGGAGGAAGCGGCCCAGGGCCTGGGCCGGGTCGCCCGGACCGGCGGGGTCGAAGCCGCGCAGGTCCGCGAAGAGGACGCCGTCCGGGAAGCCCGCCGCGACGCGGTGGGCCCAGTGGAGCACCGTCGCGGTCTTGCCCACCCCGGCGGGGCCGGTCACCACGGCCAGGCCGTCCCCGGTCCGGTCGGGCCCGCACTGCCGGTCGAGCCAGTGGTGCTCCGACGAGCGCCCGACGAAGCCCCGGGGCGGCCCGGGCAGGTCCCCGACGGCCACCGGCGGCCCGACGGCGGCCGTGTTGTCGGAGGTGTCGGGGGTGTCGGGGGTGTCGGGGGCCTGACGGGAAGGGGCGCCCCGGCCGGGGCGGTCGGTGGCCGGCAGCTCGGCCAGGGCCTCCTGCAGCGCGGGCCCCGGTGCGACGCCCAGTTCCTCGTCCAACCGGGCACGGGCCCGGTGGTAGACGCGCAGGGCGTCCGCACCGCGCCCGCTCTGGTGCAGACAGCGCATCAGCAGGGCCGCGGTGGGCTCCCGCAGTCCGTCCGCGCGGACGCTCTGCTCCAGGACGGGGACGGCCGCGTGGCCCAGGCCGAGCCGCAGCTGGCGCCGCGCCCACGCGGTCAGGGCCTCGGTCCGGCCCTCGTCGAGCCGGCCGGCCAGATCGGTGCAGAGCGGGGTGGCCGGAAGATCGGCCAGGGCGGCGCCGCGCCAGAGCCCGAGCACCCGCTGGAGCAGCCCGGCGGCGGTGGCGTCGTCGGCGGTCTCGGCGGCCCGCGCGGCCAGTGCCCCGGCGGCGAGGGCGTCGACCGCCCCGGGGTCGCCGTCGAGCCGGTAGCCGGGCGCGCGGGTGGTGAGGGTGAACCCCGAGCCGGCCAGCACCTTGCGCAGCGCCGCGACGTGCCCCTGCAACGCCGCCTTCGCCTGGATCGGCGGCTCGTCGCCCCACATCAGCTCGAAGAGCCGCTCGACCGCCACCGTCCGGCCCAGCTCCAGCGCGAGCAGGGCGAGCACCGCCCGCCGCTTCGCACCGCCGACCGCGGCGGCCTCGCCGTCCGCGCGCCACAGCTCGACCGGTCCGAGCAGCCGTATCCCCATCGTCCCCGTCCCGCCTGTGCCGTCTGGGCCCTGCTGTGCTGTGCCCTGCGGTGCCCCTGCTGTGCCCCTGCTGTGCTGTGCTGTGCCTGTTCCGTGCAGGGGTGGCATCCTACCGACGGGTAGCATCCCGGTGGCACCCGTCGTCCGACGGGGGAGGGGCGGCGGGCGACCTCCTGGCGCCCGCCCCGGGGGCCGGGCCGGGCGCCGTTCCGGGCGCCAGGTCGGGCGCCGGGCCCGGCGTCGCGTCAGAGACCGCCGAGCCCCGGGGGGTCGTCGACGGGCGGCCCGGTGCGTGGGCCTTCGGGCCAGGAGACGGCCCCGGAGAGGGGGCCGAGCCTGCCGGTGAAGCCGCCCCGACGAACGGCGGTGGCGAGCAACTCGGCGTCGTGCGCGGAGAGATCGTCGTTGGTGTGCGGGATCCACGGCTCGTGGTCGGCGTAGTGGGCCTCCAGCGCGGCCCGCCCCGCGTCCGTCCGGCTGCAGTGCCAGTAGTGGCCGCTCACCGGCGGGGTGGCGGCCTTCCAGCCGACCGCGAGGAGGACGGCCGTGGCCACGAGCGGGACCAGCAACGCGCGGCCTCCCTCGGCGGCGGCCAGGCCGACGGCGGTCAGTCCCATCGCGACGGACGCTACCTGGGCCCACACCAGCCAGGTGTGGCTCCGCTGCGCCGCCCGGGACCGGCCGGGGTGCCGCACCAGCCCCTGGTCGCCGAGCCGGTCACCGATCGCGAGGACGGCCCGGCTCCGCTGGAACCGGTCCATCCGGCGCCAGGTCCGGCGGCTCGGCGAAAGCCCGATCACCTTGATCACGTCGGCTTCGACCGCGTCGCGCGGCACGGGATCGATGACGGTGAGCACCTTGTCCCGCGCCCTCAGCCGCCCGCCCAGCACCATCGCGGCCATGGCCGCCCGGGCGACCCGGTCCTCGTAGAGCTGCAGGAAGGCCACCTCGTAGAGCGTGAACTCCTCGCCGGGCGCCCGCGGAACGACCGGAGCGTCCAGGAAGACGCGGAGCGCGCGCCGGTACCGGACGGCGCAGGCCGCGGTCGACCCGTAGGCGACGACAAGCAGCACCCACCAAGGCACGGCACAGTCCCTCCACCCCACCGACAGGTCACCCGCCCTCTACCCCGCCCGGTCGCGCCCGACACGGCGGAGCCCCCGGCGACCGGGCTGCCCGGGCGGTGAGGGGCACGCGGGGTTCCGACGGGGTGTCAAAAGTACGTCCAGGACACCTGCAACCTCGCCGGGGTCGGCACGTCTATGAGGTTGAGGCGGTCGGGAAGCCCGGGTGTCTCGATCCGAAGCACAGGTACAGAGATCCTATGGGGGAACCATGAACAACCACGTCCTTGCCAAGCGCCGTCTCGGCTCCGCCGCCACTGCCGTCGCCCTCGGGCTCGGCGCCGGGCTGCTGGCCGCCGCCCCGGCCTCGGCGTCCGGGATGTCCTACGTCCCGCTCTCGGCCGACTCCACGGTGGCGCTCCAGAACGCCGAGACCGGCAAGTGCCTGGGAGTCGTGGACTTCCGCACCGACGACGGTGCGCCGGTCCGCCAGTCGTCCTGGTGCTCCGACACCGCGCAGCAGTGGCGGGTCAGCGACGGCTTCCTCGTGAACGTGTACAGCGGCAAGTGCCTTGAGGTGCCGGGCTGGAGCACCGGCCAGGGCACCGCGGTCAACCAGTGGACGTGCAACGGCGGCGCCAACCAGCGCTGGGGCAAGGTCAACGTGAACGGCGCCACCTCGGCCGTCGTCAACTTCCACAGCGGCCTCGTCCTCGACATCTCCGGCGGGAACCCGAGTGACACCACGCCCGTGATCCAGTGGTCCCCGGGCGGCCCGGCGAAGACGAACCAGCAGTGGGCGCTCAACCCCGTCGGCTGACCCGCCCGGGCCGCCCGGCCCGGCGCTTCCGCCGGGCCGGGCGGCCGCCCTTGCCGGACGGGCGCGGTCAGCGCAACGCGCCCGCGCCCGGGCTTGGTCAGGCTTCCGGGGCGATGTCGGCGCGGGGTCGCCGATGCCGACGTGTCCGCGGTGGCACGTCAACCTCCGGATGTCCCGGCCGTCCACCTCTGGTGCTTCGGCGTCCGGCCAGTAACATGAGCCCTCCTCGCGTTTCTGTAGGAGGTTGTCATGCAGGCTCGACTTGAACTGCCGTCCGGGTTCCGCTGGGGCGTCTCCACGGCGGCCTACCAGATCGAGGGGGCCGTCGAGGAGGACGGCCGCGGGCCTTCGGTCTGGGACGTGTTCGCCGCCCGGCCCGGTGCGGTACGGGACGGGCACACCGGGGCGGTGGCCTGCGACCACTACCACCGGTATCCGGAGGACATCGCGCTGATGCGGGGCCTCGGGCTGGACGGCTACCGGTTCTCGATCGCCTGGCCCCGGATCGTGCCGACCGGCGCGGGCTCGGTCAATCCCGCCGGGCTCGACTTCTACGACCGGCTGGTGGACGCCCTGCTGGACGCCGGGATCACCCCGCTGCCCACGCTCTTCCACTGGGACCTCCCGCAGGCCCTGGAGGACGCCGGCGGCTGGCTGAACCGCGACACCGCGTACCGGTTCGCCGAGTACGCGGCGGTGGCGGCGGACCGGCTCGGCGACCGGGTACCCGCCTGGATCACCCTCAACGAGCCCTTCGTGCACATGGTCTACGGCTACGCGATGGGCATCCACGCCCCCGGCCGGACCCTGATGCTGGACGCGCTCCCGGCCGCCCACCACCAGCTGCTCGGCCACGGCCTGGCCGCCGCCGCCCTGCGCGAGCGCGGCCTGCAGGTGATGATCGCCAACAACCTCACCCCGGTCTGGCCCGCCTCCTCCTCGGAAGCCGACCTGGTCGCCGCGCAGGCCTACGACGCCCTGCACAACCGCCTGTTCACCGACCCGCTCCTGCTCGGCCGCTACCCCGACCTCGCCGCCTACGGCGTCGGCCCCGACCTCGGGGGCAGCGTCCGGGACGGCGACCTGAAGCTGATCGCCGGGACGCCCCTCGACGGTCTCGGCGTCAACTACTACAACCCCACCCGCATCGCCGCCCCCACCGACCCCGGCCTCCCCTTCGCCGAAGCCCCCATCGAGGGCGTCCCCCGCACCGCCTTCGGCTGGCCCGTCGTCCCCGACGGCCTGCGCGAACTCCTCGTCGGCCTGCGGCAGCGCTACGGCGCCGCCCTCCCACCCGTCACCATCACCGAGAACGGCTGCTCGACCACCGACACCCTCGACGACCAACCCCGCATCGACTACCTCGCCGGCCACCTCGGCGCGGTGGCCGCAGCGGTCGCCGACGGCGTGGACGTGCGCGGCTACTACACCTGGTCACTGCTCGACAACTACGAATGGGCCGAGGGGTACCACCAGCGCTTCGGCCTCGTCCACGTCGATTTCGAGACGCAGCGGCGCACGCCGAAGGCTTCGTACGCCTGGTACCGCGACCTGATCGCCACTCATCGAGCGAATGCATGAGGCTGGTGCCGCATCGGACGACGTTCGCCCGGCCACGGGCGGTTGATCCATGGGGTGATGGGGCGATGAGTCTGGGCTCAGGTCAGGGGGAGGGACGGTGCGCGGTTCGCTTCCGGCCGGATCGGGGCGTGATGCGGCCGGGGGCCCGGCATCGTCGTGCTGTCCGCGGTGAGCAGGAGGGCGTTCTCCTTCTCGACCCGCTCGCCTGCCCAACGGGTCCCGGCGGCGGGAACCGCTCCTCCCGTCCGCCCGTCCTTTCCAGGGGCTACCGCAGAATCGACGCCCCCACAGTTCTCCCCAAACGAACTACCGAGGCCCGAGGAGGATCCATGGTCGACACCGTCAGCTCGCTGGCCACCCGTCTGCACGAAGTGCTGGTGGAGTTCCTGACCAAAGGACCCGCCGTGGCGGGGACCAGGGGCCTCCACGACCTCGTCGCGCGTGCCGCGGCGCTCGGCCCCGACGGTGCGTGGCTCGCCGCGTCGGGCCGTGCGAGCCTCGGTGAGCTGGCGTGCGCGCAGGGAGATGCGGAACTGGCGATCCTCCATTTTGAGGCCGCCGTGGCAGGGGGCTTCAACGACTGCGTGGCACTCCACGCGGCTGTCCTGGTCCCGTTGCACCAGGACCCCCGTTTCCGTGCCCTGTACGAGCGGATGCGCATCACCCAGGCCGACCTCGACGAGTTCTTCTGGTTGCACCGGGAGATGCGGATCACGGTGCGGGAGGCCCAGGACGCGAGCGTCGACAACATCGGCCGCCTCGACACCGGGGTGTCGCTGCTCCCGCAGGCCCCCATGCCGACCCGTGAACCGAACACCCTCGGCGTCCTGATCACCCGCATCGATCTCGCCGCCGTCCAGACCGCGCTCCAACAAGCCGCCGTGAAGGCGGAGTTCCAGCGCAGCGCCGGCAACACCAGCCTCAGTCTCATCGACGACTCGTGGGACTACCCCCGGGCTCGGATCGACGCCTGGCACGCCGACGAGCTGGAGACCCGACGCCAACAGGCCGCCGAGGCCAGGGCCTTCGTCGAACGCCCCGGCGCCGGCACCACACTCATCCCCTGCCCACCGCTGGGCTCGATCGGATACCCGGCCTGAGTGTCCGTCACCGCGCCGGCGCGATGACGGACACTCAGGCTCCGGCCAGCCAGTCTTCTTCGAGACCGCCGAGAACGAAGCCGTTCTCGAAACGCACCGTGTACCTGGTCCGAGCGCCGGCTCCGGCGCCCACCGCTCCCATCCCGACGACCCGCTGACGGAGGTCGTCGATGGGGCCGGCGGTGAAGCTGTCGAACCGGCTGCCGCGGACTTGCTGGTCGAAGCTCGCGAGCATGTCCGGGGACGCGCCGCCGACTTGTACTGCCGAGCCGGAGACGATGCCCGTCAAGCCCCCGGCCAGGAACAGCGGACCGGGGAGGCCGGTTCCGGCCGTCATGCCGTCCGCGCTGACCTGCACATCCCGGGTCAGCCTCACCTTCGCGCCGATCTCGTACGGCATGGGTGATCCCCCCTCGTTCGATCTTGGCCGTGACCGGGACAAGCGTAGTCGCGGGGTCTCAGGAGGAAGGTGGGTTCGGCAGGATCAGGACGGAGACCGGCCGGCTGCGCGTGCTGCTCTCCCGGTACCGGGTCGCCGGCACCGTGGCCGGGGTCATCGGCCGGGCCGGCGGGCCCGTGCCTCGCGGCGGTAGGCGCCCGGTGGGGCTCCGAAGTGGCGCTTGAAGGCCTTGGCGAACGCGAGCTCCGACGTGTACCCGCTCTTCGCCGCGACGGTGGTCAGGGAGAGGTCGCCGTCCCGCAGGAGTCGTCCGGCCGTCGTCATGCGCCACGTCGTCAGGTAGCTCAACGGCGGATCGCCGACGACGGCGGTGAAGCGCCGGGCGAAGGCCGCCCGGGACAAGCCCGCTCTGCCGCCGAGGGATTCGACGGTCCACGGATGCCCGGGGTCCTCGTGGATGGCATGCAGCGCCGGTGCGATCACCGGATCGGTGAGGGCCGCCGCCCAGCCCCCGGCGCGCTCGTGCGACTGCTCGTCGTACCAGCAGCGCAGGATGTAGACGAGGAGCAGGTCCATCAGCGACCCGACGACGGCGTCGGATCCGGGCCGCGGGGCGTTCATCTCGACGCAGAGCTGATCGACCGTCGCCTGCAGCGCCGGATGGCGCCCCGGGCGGGCGGGAAGGTGGATGACCTCCGGGAGTTCGCGCAGCAGCGGATGCCGGTGGTCCACGTCGAGCTTGTAGGCGCCGCACAGCAGGCGGGTCCGCGCGCCGGGGCCGTCGGCGACGAGGCGGCCGATCGGCGAACCCGCGTCGACCGGTACCGGAGCGAAGTCCACGACCGGGCTCGATGGCGAGTCGGTCAGGACGTGGCCGCTGCTCCGGCGCAGGAAGACCACGTCGCCCGCGCCGAGTTCGATCGGGTCCCCGGTCGGCGGTACGAGCAGGCACCGGCCCTCGCCGACCACATGGAACGCGGCCCCGACGACGGCCTGGACGCGGAAGCCCCACGGCGCTCGCGCCTCGGTGCGGACGGTGCTGGGACGTCCCGTTCTCAGTGCGGCCAGGGTGTCGCTCAGGATGTCCACGACGCGATCATAGTGCCGGGGGATCGAGACGATCGGACAGCGGATCGAGATGCTTGGCCATTCATCGTCTCGCGGCACTGACATAGCTTCACCTCATGACACTGAACCAGAAGAAGATCGTCGTCATCGGCGGCACCTCGGGCATGGGCTACGCGGTCGCCGAGCAGGCCGCGAAGGACGGAGCCCGCGTCGTCGTCGCCTCGCGCAGCCAGGAACGCGTGGACGCGGCCGCGGACACGCTGCCCGGCGACACCGAGGGCCGTCGCATCGATGTGACGGACGAGTCCTCGATCGCCGCGTTCTTCGCCGGACTCGGCGAGTTCGACCACCTCGTCTACACGGCCGGAGACACCCTGCTCCTGAAGGGGATCGAGGACCTCACCTCGGCCGAGGCCCGCGCCGGCTTCGAAGTCCGTTACTGGGGAGCCTTCCTGGCCGTGAAGTACGCGGTGCCGGCCATCCGTCCGGGCGGCTCGATCGTCGTCACGTCCGGAGTGGTCGCGACCCGCCCGCTGCCCGGCTCGCCGATCCCCGCCAGCACGACGGGAGCGATCGAGTCCCTGACCCGAGCGCTCGCCCTGGACCTGGCCCCGCGGGGGATCCGTGTCAACGCGGTACGCCCCGGCGTCGTGCGGACCGAACTGTGGGACGGCCTCGTCCCGGAACCGGAAGCGTTCTTCCGGAGTCAGGGCGGCGGACTCCCGGCCGGTCGGGTCGGGCAGCCCGGGGACGCCGCGGCGGCCTACCTCCTCCTGCTGGGCAACCCCTTCGCGACCGGCTCCGTGCTGACGCTCGACGGCGGCGGGTCCCTCGTCTAGACCGGTCGGCAGACGGCTCACGTGAGGTGCCGGGGGTGGGGCGGCCGCCCCGGCGGTAGCGGTCGCCGCGGGGCGTCCGAGCGGGCGCGGGTCACGGGGCTCGCGACCCGCTCGTAGGTCCTGCGCGATCGCGGTTACTCGGCGTAGGGCTGGTCCGTTCCCTGGGCGCTGTAGCCGAGGCTCCAGATGTAGCCCTCCGGGTCGGCGAAAGTGCCGCCGTACCCGCCCCACGGCAGAGCGCCGGCGGGCTTGAGGACGGTGGCGCCGGCCTGCTGGGCCTCCGCCATGATCTCGTCGACCCGTGCCTCACTACGGACGACGTAGGTCAGGACCAGGCCGCTGAAGCCGCTGCCCTCCTGGTCCGTGCCGACCTGCTCGGCCAGGCCCTCGCGGCCGTAGAAGCCGACCGGCGAGGCGCCGTCCGATGCGAAGAACACCGAGATGCCGTAGTCGTTCTGGATCTTCCAGCCGAGCCCCTCGGTGTAGAACCGCTTGGCCCGGTCCATGTCCCGGACGCCGAGGAGGATGGAGCTGACGTGCGCCTTCATGGCTCACTCCTTGTACTGGTGGATGTGTGTGCGCTACTGGTGGAGGTGTCCGCGACGTGTGGGGTGTACGCGTCGGCGATCCGGGCCGGGGCCCGGCTGTCGTCGGCGGCGCGGACGATCGAGCGGGGCCGGGCGCGCAGCACCCGGTGGCCCATCGGGGGCGCGGCCTGTCGGTCAGGACGGCGTGGGGGCGAGCGCCTCGGCGGCCTCCCAGACGAACCCGTCCTGGTCCGTGAAGGCCCCGGCGGCGCTGCCGAGCACGATGCGGTGCGAGCCCGCGCCGTCGACGGGGACGCCGAGGTCCTTGGCCAGCGCGCGGCGCTTGTACAGCGCCAGCTTGACGGTGCCGGCCCGACCGGGGGCGAACTCGGTGTACTTGCCGCCGAAGCTCTTGGCCACGGTCAGGCCCCGGTCGACGTAGACCTGCTTGGTGGCCTTCACGTCCTCGACACCGAGCAGCAGGACGACCTCGTCGATCTCGCGGGTGGCGGGGCCGGTGTCCTTCTTCGCGGAGGTCGCGATCTTCCAGATCGTCCCGTCCGGGGCCTGGACGACGCCGCCGTAGCCCCACAGCGACTTCGCGGCGGGCTTCAGGACGGTCGCCCCGGCGTCCACGGCGGCGCCGACGAAGCCGTCGACGGTCGCGGGCCCGGACACCGTGAGCGCCAGGGTGAAGCCGCGGAATCCGGTGGAGTGCGCCCCGGACGCCCGCAGGCGGATGTGCGTGTCCACGCCGAAGGCGCGGTAGAAGCGGAGGGCGGCCTCGGGGTCGGCCACCTCAAGGGTGACGGAGGCGAGGGACGTGTGGGCTGCGGTGGAAGCGGTGGTTGCCATGACCATCACGCTAGGCGCTGCCCGGCGGCCGGGGCTTCTCGATTCCTGACCGGTCTCGCGACCCGCCTCGCCACCCACGCGGGCATCCCGTCCAGGATGATCGCCGGCCCCGCCGCAGGAGCGGGACGGCCGGCCACCGCGTCCGCCGCGTCCGCCGCGTCCGCCGCGTCCGCCGCCCGGCGCCGGAAGGCTCCTGGCGGCATGCCGACCAGCTCGGTGAAGCGGGTGGTGAACGTACCCAGCGACGCGCAGCCGACCGCGCGGCAGACCTCGGTGACGCCGAGGTCGCCCCGCCGCAGCAGCGCCGCCGCCCGCTCGATGCGACGCGCCATCAGATACGCGTACGGCGACCGGCCGTAAGCGGCGCGGAACTCCCGACTCAGCTGCCCGGCGGGCATGTTCGCGTCGCGGGCGAGCGCCGCCACGTCCAGCGGCCGCGCGTACTCCCGGTCGATCCGATCGCGGACGCGGCGCAACCGCGCGAAGTCGGCCAGGCGCTGCGCCTGGACGAGCGCTCGCCGCCATTCCGGCCTGCACATGGGAACCACCTCGTTCTCCGTCTGCCCTGTCCGTCTGCCCTGCCCATCGGCGCCTTCGAGCGACCGGCGGTGGCCGAGGTGGCTGTCCCCGGACGCGTCCACGTGCCGCCGACACCCCTCACGGGTGGTCGCGCGGCGGCTCGCACAGCCGCGCCGGTACCCGTACGGCTCAGCGCAGTTCCTGGATGCGGATCAGATTGCCCGCGGGATCGCGGAACGCGCAGTCGCGGACGCCGTACGGCTGGTCGGTCGGCTCCTGGACGACCTCGCTGTCACCGGCCTGCACCTTCTCGAAGGTGGCGTCGAGGTCCGGGGTGGCCAGCAGGATCCAGCCGTAGGTGCCCTTGGCCATCATCTCGGTGATCGTGCGGCGCTCGTCCTCGGTGATGCCGGGGTCGGCGGCGGGCGGCGCCAGCAGGATCGACGTGCCCGGCTGCCCGGCCGGGCCGACCGTGATCCAGCGCATCCTGCCCTGCCCGACATCGCTGCGGACCTCGAAGCCCAGGACGTCGCGGTAGAAGACCAGTGACGCGTCCGGGTCGTCGTGCGGAAGGGTGGTGGTGTGAATGCTGATGTCCATGGCGTGCAGGCTAGAGGCAACGCCGTGGCCCGCGCTTCTCGATTCCTGATCGATCGGGACACATTCGGACGTCAGCGGACATGTCGGGCGGCGTGCCTCGCGTCCCCACGCCAGCGGCGGGGCGGAGCGGGGAGACCCCCGCCCCGCCCCGTCACGTCACGTCACTCGGCGGGCAGTCGAGGGGTGCGCGGCGGTTCCGTGCGGCGGGGGGCCGTCGCCTCGAAGGCGGCGCCAAGGGTCAGGAGCGCGTTGTCGTCGTAGGCGCGGCCGGCGAAGGTGAGGCCGACGGGCATGCCGGTGTCGGTCATGGTGCCCATGGGCACGGTCACCGTGGGGATGCCGAGGTGGCGGGGGACCAGGTTGCCGTTGGCGACCCAGACGCCGTTGCGCCAGCCGAGGTCGGCGGACGCCTCGGAGACGTCCATGTCGGCGGGGCCGACATCCGCGACCGCGGGGAACACGACGGCGTCCAGGCGCAGTTCGTCCATCCACTCCTCCAGGTCGACCCGGCGGGTCTCCTCCAGTCCGCGCAGGCCCGCTTCGAGGTGCGGCATGTCGGTGAAGGAGGCGTACGGGCGCTCGCGGACGAAGCGCGGGTAGTCGCCGATGGTGTCGTCGAAGCCGGCGTAGCGGTCGGGGAGTTCGCCCTGCCGCTTGGGCCAGATGCGGTCGCCGTCGACCTCGGCCAGGGTGGCGAGCGCGGGGTCGGCGTTGGCGCGCAGGAAGTCGTCCCACGCCCAGGCGGAGAGGTCCTCGATCTCGACGGTGAGGTAGTCACGGCCGACCAGGCCGCGGGTGAGCAGCGAGGGCGTGCCGGGGCGGTCGGACTCGTAGTTCGACACGACGGGGAAGTCGACCTCGACGACCTCGGCGCCGGCGGCCTCCAGGTCGCGGCGTGCGGCTTCCCACAGGGCGATCACCGAGGGGCGGGTGTCGATCCGCTGTCCGGTCTGGCCGCCGATGCCGCCCTCGGGGTTCGTGCCGGCCTCGGGGTCGGCGTTGATGTACATCCTGGGCACGCCGACGCGCTTGCCGGCGAGCGCGGCGCGCGCCGCCCCGGCGTCGGCGGGGGCGAGGGCCGGGTAGGAGGCGGGCCGCACCCGGGAGGCGGCGGGCAGCGGCACCCACGGCTGGGCGCGCCACAGGTCGCCGCGGGTCTCCGGGTCGTCGGCGACGATGACGTCGAGCAGCTCGAACAGGTCGGCCATGGTGCGGGTGTGCGGGACCACGACGTCCATGGTCGGCACGAGCGGCCAGTTGCCGCGCACCGAGATCACGCCGCGGCTGGGCGTGTAGGCGCACAGCGCGTTGTTGGAGGCGGGGGCCCGGCCCGAGGACCAGGTCTCCTCGCCGAGGCCGAACGCGCCGAACGACGCGGCGGTCGCGGTGCCGGAGCCGTTGGAGGAGCCGGAGCCGTAGGCGCTGGTGAGCCAGTCGGCGCTGTACGGGCTCTCCGCGCGGCCGTAGACGCCGCGCTGCATGCCGCCGTTCGCCATCGGCGGCATGTTGGTCAGGCCGATGAGGACGGCGCCGCCCGCGCGCAGCCGCTCGATGGCGAAGGCGTCGCGCTGGGCGACGAGGTGCTCGAAGGCCGGCGAACCGGCGGCGGCCGTCAGCCCCTTCGCGAGGTAGCTGTCCTTCGCGGTGTACGGGATGCCGTCCAGCGGGCCGAGCGTCTCGCCGCACGCGCGGCGTGCGTCGGAGGCCTCGGCCTCGGCGCGGGCGTCCGGGTTCATCACGACCATCGCGTTGAGGGCGGTGGCGGTGCCGGGCCGGTCGTACGCGTCGATCCGTGCGAGGTAGGCGTCGAGCAGCTCGACCGCGGTGGTCCGGCCCTTCTCCAGTGCCTCGCGCAGGTCGGCGATACAGGTCTCCACAACGTCGAATCCGCGCGTCATGCGGGTGCCTCCTGGGTGGGGGTCGGGCAGGTGGATCGCCGGGCGGCGGGCCGGTCGCGCGTTCGCGGCCGCCACGCCTCCGGCGAACTGACTAGAATTTCAGTCTAGACTACGGATCTAGACCCCCCAGGATCGAGGTGCGGCCATGTCGACGCGAGAGACCGAGCCGGTGACGGGTGCCGCGCAGGGTGCCGAGGCGGGCGGCGCGTCGGGCGCTGGGACGGGCACTGAACCGGGCGCCGCTCCCCAGCCCGCCCCGGCCGCGGTCGACCGGAAGCGCCAGCCCAGCGGCGACGAGGCGCGGGGGCGGGCGATGCGGGCCGCCATCAGCGTCATCGCCGAGAAGGGCACCGCGGCCGTGCGGATGTCGGACATCGCCGCGCGGGCCGGCATGAGCACCGGGCACATCCTCTACCACTTCGGCAAGAAGGACCGGCTGCTGCTGGAGGTCCTCGCGTGGAGTGAGGCGGACCTCGGCTCCCGGTTCGAGCGGGCCGCGGACGAGGCCGCGTCCCCCGTCGAGAAACTGGCGCTGTTCGTCCGCTACTACCTGCCCCGCCACCCGGGCGACGAACGCTACGCGCTGTGGACGCAGGTGCTGGCCCAGTGCCACGACGACGCCGGCCGGCAGGTCCTCACCGACCTGTCCGACGTCTGGGAGGAGCGGCTCGAAGCCGTCCTCCGGGAGGGGCGGGCGCTGGGGCAGTTCGCCGACGTGGACCCTACCGAGTTCGTCATCAGGGCGGTGGCCATGCTCAACGGGCTCTCCGGGGACGTGATGTTCGGGCGGGCCCGTTGGCAGCACGCCTCCGCGCACGCCTTCGCCCTGGCCGCGCTCGAACGCGAACTGCGGCCGGCCGGCCGGGCCTGAGGACGCGCCCCGCTGCCGTCGCACGGGTCCGGCGGGCCGAGGGCCACCGCGTGCGGCGCGAGGACCGGCGACCACCGGCGGGGGCCGGCCGGTGCGGCCGCCCGGCCGGCGCGCGAGGGCGCTCCCGGCGGGACGGGGCCCGGCGGGCGCTCCCACGGCGGCCGGAGTGGATCCCGCACCCCGCCGGACTGTGACGCAGGTCACGGCGGAGGTAGAACCTGACCGCGGCTCCGGGCGTCTGGCTGGTGTGAGATCACGTAGGAGAGCACTGGACGGCCTGGACGAGGAACGCCTCGTCAAGCTGGTGGCCCGAGGGGACCGCGCGGCCTTCGACGAGCTGTACCGGCGCACGTCGCCGTGGCTGGCGGTGCGGCTGCGCCGCCGCTGCGCGGACGAGCAGATCGTCGCCGAGGTCATGCAGGAGACCTATCTCGCCGTGTGGCGTGCGGCCGGCGCGTTCGCCGGGAGCGCGGTCGGCGGGACGGCCGTCGGATGGCTGTGGACGATCGCGGCGCGCCGCCTCGTCGACGCGTTCCGGCGCCGGGCCCACCACGCCGAACCGCCGGTCGCCGCCGCCGAGCGGGCGGCGGTGCCCGCGGCGGAGGAGGAGGCGCTCGCCGGGACCGTCGGCGGGGACGTCGGCGACGCCCTGCGGCGGCTGGCGCCGGAACTCCGCGAGGTACTGCAGGCCACGGTGCTCGACGGGTTCTCCGTCCGGGAGACCGCCGTGCTGCTCAGACTGCCCGAGGGCACGGTCAAGACCCGCGCCCGTCGGGCCCGAATCGCGATGCGGGAGGCACTGGCATGAGCGGGGAACACGCGTCGACGCGGTTGATCGACGACTACGCGCGCGGTGACGCGGCGATGGCCGCGGACACGGTCTGGGCGTTGGAGGCCCACCTGGAGGCGTGCGCGCCGTGCCGGAGCCGGCTGGCGGCCTCGGTGGCCACCGGGGCGCCCGCCGTCGCCGCACTCGTCGACACCGTCCGGACCGCCCTGGAGCCGCGCTTGGACGCGGCCGGCCCGGTCCCCGCGCGGCGGCTGCGCCCCGGACGGATCTCGGCCTGGGTGACGCCGGCCGCGGCCCCGTGGCTGGCCATGGCCGTCGCCGTCACCCTGATCGCCCTCCTGCTGGACGCGGTCGCGTCGCCCGGGTTCGTCGGCGACGCCCCGCTGGTCCTGCTGATCGCGCCCGTGCTGCCGATGTGCGGTGTGGCCGCGTCGTGGTCGCGGAGCCTGGACCCGGCGCACGAACTGACGGCCTCTACCGCCCGGGCCGGCCTGCCCCTGCTCCTCAGGCGCACCACGGCGGCCCTCCTGGTGATCCTGCCCGGCCTCCTGGTGGGGGGATGGCTCACCGGAACCATGACGGCCGCGCAGTGGCTGCTGCCCTCGCTGGCGTTCACCTCCACCGCCCTGGCATTGGGCAGCGTGGTCGGCGTGACGCGCGCCGCCGCCGGGCTGGTGGTCGCGTGGGCCGCCGTCGTGACACTCGCCTGTGCCACCGGGCACCTCCCGCAAGCCCTGCAACTCGCCGTCCGGCCCGACCGGTTGGCCGGCTGGGGCGTGCTCCTTGCCCTCGGCGCCGGCGCCGTGATCGCCCGCCGAAGCGCCTACTCGACACGCTGAACCCCTCGTCGCCCCTGGAAAGGGACCACCGCATGACACCCCTCACGAGCGCGGCCGACACCGCGCCGAAGACCTACGCCTGGGAGATCCGGGCCGACGGGCTGAGCGTCCGCGCCGGACGGAAGAAGCTGGCCGTCGACGGGCTCGACCTCTCCCTGGGCATCGGCGCCCACGGGCTCCTGGGGCCCAACGGAGCGGGGAAGACCACCCTGATCCGGGCGCTGGCCACCGTGCTGCGCCCCGCCGGGGGCGAGCTGGAACTGCTCGGCACCCCGTTGGGCGGGCCGGCCGACCACCGGGCCCTGCGCCGCCGGATCGGGTACCTGCCGCAGGACTTCGGCTACTACAAGCGCTTCACGGTACGTGAGTTCGTGGAGTACATGGCCTGGTTGAAGGAGGTGCCGAAGGCGGACATCCCGGGGGCCGTCCAGCGGGCCGTGGAACGGGTCGGTCTGGCGGACCGCGCCGACCACCGGATGAAGACCCTCTCCGGCGGCATGGTCCGGCGCGCCGGCATCGCCCAGGCCATCGTCAACGACCCCGCGGTGCTGCTGCTGGACGAGCCGACGGCCGGCCTCGACCCGGCGCAGCGGCTGCGCTTCCGCGAACTGCTCCAGGAGCTGGGCCGCGACACCTGCGTGGTCGTCTCCACCCACCTGGTCGAGGACGTCGCGGCCGCCTGCTCCGACGTCGTGCTCTTCGCCGACGGCCGCCTGGTCTTCCACGGCACGCCGGACGACCTGGCGGCGGCGGGCGGCCCCGAGCACCCGGGCGACAGCCCCCTGGAGCGCGGCTACTCGGCACTGCTCCGCGACTCCGGCCGGCAGGGAGGCACCTGGTGAACGCACGGGTGATGACTACCGAGTGGAAGCGCTCCGCCGCCCCGTGGGCCGGCCTCGTCGTCCTGGGCGGCAGCCTGGCGGTCTTCTGCCTGATCGACGGGATCTGGTGGCGGGGCACCGCCGGGTGGACCGCCCAGTGGACCACGATGGCCATGTGGACCAGGTACCTGCTGGCCCTCTGGTGGCCGCTCGTGGTGGGCCTGGGCGCGGCGTACGGGTTGCGCGACTCCCGCTCGCGGATGACCGAACTGCTGGCGACCACGCCGTTGCCGTCCTGGCGCCGTGCGGCGCTGCCGGCCGGTGCGACGGCGCTCGCGCTGGCGGCGGGCTTCGGCCTCCCGGTCCTCGTGGGCGGGGTCCAGGTAGCGCTCGGCCGGACCACCTACACGCACCTCGGCTGGCTGCCGATCTCGCTCGTGGCGGCACTGGCCCTCGTCGCGGGGGCGGTGTTCGGGATGGGTGTCGCGCGGGCCCTGCCTTCCGTGCTCACCCCGCCGGCCCTGGTGGTGGGCACCCTCCTGCTGGCCGACATCCTGCTGCGGCCCAACCGTGACGGGGCACTGCCGACGAGCATCGCGCCGAACCGGCTCGCCCTGCTGTCCCCGGCGACGGTGGAGCCGCGGGAGATGCTGCTCACCCTGTCCGGCTCCGTGCACCTGGGCCAGACGCTCTGGTTGCTCGGCCTGCTCGCCACCGGCTTCGTCCTGCTGTCGGCCGTGACCCGCCGGGCCCGGCTGCTCGCGGTGGTCCCCGTCGTGGTCGGCGCGGTCCTGGCCCTGCTGGTCCTGCCGGCCACGCCGCGCGACACCTACGTCGTCGACGAGGCCGCCGCCGCCCTGGTCTGCGACGGGCCGGTGTGCGTGACACGGGCGAACCGCTCGCACCTGCCCGAACTCGCGCCGCGCGGCCGGGAGGCGCTGCGGGTGCTGCACGATGTCCTCGGCGACGGCGCCCCGACCTCGGTGCGGGAGGACACCCGGCTGCGCGCGCTCGGCGGCGAACGCCAACTCTCCGGCGACGTGGTGCTGGTCGACTTCGACGAGCGGCTGTTCGTCGAGGCCACGGGTGACGAGCTGACCCGCGCGCTGATCGCCGAGGGGCTGGCCCCGAACTGCTTCCCCCACAACGACCGGGAGGGCGGCGGGATCGGGGGCGTCCCCGCCCAGAGCGTCGCCGTGAGCTGGGCCCTGCGGGATCCGGTGCTCCGGCCGCTGGAGGAGAAGGGCGACGACGCGTACGCGCTCGGGATCTGGGCGCAGGCCGACACCGCCTGGCGGAGCCTGACGGCGGCGCCGCCGGCCGAGCAGCGCGCGCGGATCGCCGGGCTGCGTGCCGGCGCCGTCTCCTGCCTGCGGTACGACGAGCTCTCGGCGCTGGCGGACGGGGTGTCGCGGTGAGGTGGCTGCTCCTCTACACGCGTTCGCGGCAGGTGCCCGGCTCGGCCGCCGCGGTCACGCTCGTCGCGCTGGCGTGGTGGGCCCTCGGCCGGGGCGGCGCGGGCCAGGCCGGTCCGGCGACGGTGATCCTGGTCCTCACGGCGAACGTGGTGGCCGCCTCCGTCGGGCTCGGCGGGCAGGACGTGGTGCTGGAGCGGACGGCGGCGATCCGCTGGCTGCCCCGCCGGGTGGCGCACGTGCTGCTGATCGGCGCGTCCGCCGGTGCGGCGCTGCTGGTGGTCGGGGCGGCGGGCGGGGCGTCCGCGCCCGCCGAGGTGGTCGTCCGGGACAGCGTGGGCCTGGCCGGCCTGGCGGCGCTCGGCGCGGCGCTGTGCGGGGCGTCGTTCGCCTGGACCCTGCCGGCCGGTTGGCTCGCGTTCACCCTCCTCGTACCGCCGGCGGGTGGCACCGCGGGGCAGGTGCTCCACTGGATGGCCGTTCTGCCCGGCACGGCGGCGTCCACCGGGACGGCGTGGGCCCTGTTCGCGACCGGCGCCGCGGCGTACGCGGCCGCAGGTCCGAGGCGGTAGCGGGCACTCCGGCGGTCGGTCGGGGCCGTGGAGGCGGGTCCGGCGAGGCGTTCGGACAGGGCCATGATCCGCTGGGCGGGCGGAAGTTCGGTGCCGCCGAACTATTGGTAGGGAACTTTACTATCCATTAGGCTGTCGGTCGGCGGCTTGGCACGGCACCCCGGCTCGAAGGGGGTGTGACGTGCTCAGCGAGAGCTCTGACCCGGCCGCTGCGGTGGCGCGGTTGCCGCTCGCCCGGTGAGTTCGTGTGCTGTGGACCGGAGTCCAGCTCTCGCCATCTACTCAAGGTCATGGAGTTCAGGGATGCGTCTGGGTGTCTCGGCAAGACCTGTTCGTGTCGGAGTGTTCGCCGCTGTGATCACGTTGCTCGGCGGCCTGGTGCTCGGCTGGTCCGGGCAGGCGGGGGCGGCGGTCGACCCGCTGCTCTCGCAGGGGAAGGCCGCGACGGCCTCCTCCACCGAGGGGTCGTCGTACGCGGCGGGGAAGGCGTTCGACGGGAGTACCTCCACCCGGTGGGCCAGTGTGGAGGGGAAGGACCCGCAGTGGCTGCGGGTCGACCTCGGGGTGGGCGCCAACGTCTCCCGGGTGAAACTGAGTTGGGAGGCCGCCTATGCGAAGGCGTACCGGCTGGAGGTGTCGGCGGACGGGGTGACCTGGACGGCGGTGGCCGAGGAGAAGGCCGGCAACGGCGGGACGGACGACTGGACGGGGCTGGCCGGAAAGGGCCGCTACGTCCGGATGTACGGGACGGCGCGCGGGACGTCGTACGGGTACTCGCTGTTCGAGATGCAGGTGTACGGAGTGCCGGACGGCACCCCGTCGCCGACCGGCACCCCGTCGCCGACCGGCACCCCCTCGCCGACCGGTACCGCGCCGGGCGGGGCGTTCACCGTGGTGGCGGCGGGCGACATCGCCGCCCAGTGCACCGCCGCGGACAGCGGCTGCGCGCACCCGAAGACGGCCGCGCTGGCCCAGCAGATCAACCCCGAGTTCTACCTGACGATGGGTGACAGCCAGTACGACGACGCCCGGTTGGCGGACTTCAAGGCCTACTACGACAAGACCTGGGGGGCGTTCAAGGCGAAGACCCACCCGGTGCCGGGCAACCACGAGACCTACGACCCGGCCGGGTCGCTCGCCGGGTACAAGGCGTACTTCGGCAGCATCGCCTACCCGCAGGGGAAGAGCTACTACAGCTTCGACGAGGGCAACTGGCACTTCGTCGCGCTGGACTCCAACGCCTTCGACCAGAGCGCCCAGATCGACTGGCTGAAGGCCGACCTGGCGGCCAACGGGAAGAAGTGCATCGCCGCCTACTGGCACCACCCGCTGTACTCCTCCGGCGGCCACGGCAACGACCCGGTCTCCCGGCCGGTGTGGAAGATCCTCTACGGGGCCAAGGCCGACCTGGTGCTGAACGGGCACGACCACCACTACGAGCGGTTCGCCCCGCAGGACCCGGACGGGAAGGCGACCGCGGACGGGATCGTCGAGATCGTCGGCGGGATGGGCGGCGCCGAGCCCTACCCGATCGAGCAGGTCCAGCCGAACAGCCAGAAGCGGATCAGCGGTGACTACGGCGTGCTGAAGCTGGACTTCACCGACTCCGGCTACGGCTGGAGCTACGTCGGGACGGACGGCCAGGTCAAGGACACCAGCCCGAAGTACAGCTGCCACTGATGATGTACCTCGCCACCACGGGCCGCCGTCCGGACGCGCCGTCCCGCCCCGCCGGGGCGGCACTTCGGCCGAGGCCGAGCAGCTGATCGTCGTGGACACCGTCGCGTACCAGGGCGGTGACGCGGCCACCGCGGCCCGGCAGGCCGGCCG
>NZ_JBEXYC010000081.1:0-22273 GCF_040630835.1 Kitasatospora sp. NPDC005751 | reverse complement strand
CGGAAAGCTACCTCGCCGGCCTCCACCTCCGTGGCGCGATGATCTGGATCAAGGACCTCACTCGAACCCATTGATCACGACCGAATACGTGCCCTAGGTGGCTGGATCGTCCAGGTCGTAGGCGTCCACGCCAAGGAAGGTGATCTGGGGCCCGAACATGGTGAGGGGCGGACTGGGCACGGGCTGCCTCCAGGCACCGCTAGGGGGGATCCGACATGTCATCGAAAGCTATTCCAGGTACGCGTGGAACGGCCTGTTTCTCTGGGCCGTCCGGGAGCCGGCACGTCGACAAGGGCGTTTGGGGCCGGGAGGCGGGCGAGGCGGGTTGCGGTCAGGGGGCCTGGGGAACCCGTTCCCCGCGGAGGCGCACCGGCGGATGATCGCCCAGGTGGCAGCGCCGCACCTGGCGCCGACACCGGTCGCGGACGGTTCGGGCACCGGTGCGGTCAGCGCAGACTCGGCGGAGCCCAGTCGGCATGCCGCAGGATGGCCCGGACGGTCACCCTGGAGGGGACCAGCCGGAGTCCCGTGTTGCGCACGGCCACAGCCAGAGGGTGCGTCAGCTGCTGCCCCATCCGGCCGGCCTGGCGCGCCGCCCGCGCCACTGACTGGCTGCGTGGGCGGCGCACCGCGTCGTAGCGGGTCAGTGCTGCTTCGACGCTGGGTTCGGTGGAGAGCGCGGCGGCCAGGGTGGCCGCGTCCTCCAGGGCCTGGCAGGCGCCCTGACCGAGGTTCGGGGTCATGGCGTGTGCGGCATCACCGAGCAGCGCGACCCGGCCCGCGGTGAAGGCGGGCAAGGGCGTTGCCAGTTCGCGGATGTCGTGGTGCAGGACTGCGTCCGGCCGGGTCGCGTCCAACAGTGCGGGGATCGGATCGTGCCAGCCGCCGAACCGGCGGCGCATCGCGGCCAGGGCGTCCCCATGCCGTGTGCCGGGCGGCGAGTTGAGCACCGCGTGCCATTCGGCCCGACCGTCTGTGAACGCGATGTGGCCGAACTCGGCGCCCTTTCCCCAGGTCAGTTCGAAGTCCGTACGCAACGGCACCGGATGCTCGGTGATGGCGCGAAGGACCGTGGATCCGCTGTAGACCGGGCCGGGATGGCCGGGGAACAGCTGGCCGCGCAGACGACTGTCCACTCCGTCGGCCGCCACGACCAGATCCGCGTCCAGGAGGCCTTCCTTGACCGGCACCCGCACCCGGCCGGGGTCCGAGCAGTCGACGGACATCACCTCGGCCCCGATGACCAGGCACTCGGGAGGCAGGGCCTCGCGCAGCAGGCGGTGCAGCACGGCCCGTGGGATGCCGACGATCGGCGTGCCCAGTTCGCGCTCCAGTACGGCTCCGTCCATCCGAGCCAGCCATCCGCCGCCGGGAGCGCGGGTGCCTCCGGTGTACTGCGGCCGCGCGGCCGCGCGTACTGCTTCGCCGACGCCGAGGACGTCCAGCGCGCGGATGCCGTTGGCGTGCAGGGAAATGCCCGCGCCCACGTCAGCCAGGACCCGAGCCCGTTCGACGACCGTCACCTCCCAGCCGATCCGGCGCAGGCCGATCGCCGCGGCCAGCCCGCCGATGCCTCCTCCGACCACCACTGTCCTGCCGCCCATCCCCAGCCCCTCTCCTGCCGCCTTGCCGCGTGTTTCTACAGGTGTAGAAGGAGCGTATCCCGGGTCCTACAGGTGTAGAAATAGGGGGTGCCCGATGATCGACGTACCGTTCTTGCCGACACGGCCATCGCAGTGCTCGCCGATACCGGGATGCGAGGACTGACCCACCGCGCGGTGGACCGGGCGGCGGGCCTGCCGCCCGGCACCACCTCCGCCTACTACCGCACCCGCCAGGCACTTCTCACCGCACTGGTCCGGCGCTTGGTCGTCCTCGATCAGACGGAACTCCAGGACATCGGGAGCCGGACACCGGTACCGCGCAGTGCCGAGGAACTGGTGACCGGGATCGCCGCTTTCCTCGACCGGCGACTCACGGGAGAGGGGCGGCGGCGCTCCCTCGCGCGCTACGCGTGCGCCATCGAGAGCGTCCATCACCCCGAGCTGCGGGAGATCCTCGTGCCGCGCGCGAACGCGGGGCGACAGGTCGTGTACGACTTCCTGACCGCGCGAGGCATCGCGGATGCCGAGAGCCGTACCGTCACGTTGCTGACGTGCGTCGACGGGTTGGTCTTCGACCGCCTGGTGACTGGCGGAAGTGTGTCCGACGCGGAGATCCACGGGCTGGTGGCGGCGGCTCTGCGATAACCCGCTCGGGCGGGAAGCGATCTGTGGCCGATGCCGTGCGCACCGCGTACCCGGAGGGCCGGTCCATCGGCGCCCTCGCCCGCGAGTACGACGTCAGCCGCGGCGCCATCCGCACGGCCGTCGCCGACCTCCTGCCCGACCGTGATGCGAAAGTGGCGATCGCTCGTCGGAATAGCCGGGACCGCGACGGCGGGCGGTGCGACGCGGGCCCCGCCGCCCTGTTCCGGCCCCCGGCTGCGGCGTACCGTCGGTGGTGAGGGTCGGCACGGTGCGCCGCGGCGTGCGGTGGGCACTGCGGAGGTGACCGGATGGGCGTCGGCGGGCCGGGTGCGGGTGAGGCGCCGTACAGGGGCGACGCCTTGCTCGGGGCGGTGCTGGCGCGGGTGCTGGAGGCCTCGCACCGGATCGCACCGCAGGAACTCCCCGGCCTGGTGACCGGTGCGGCGCGGTCGCTGGGCCTGGGATCGGCGGAGGTCTACCTGGCAGACCTCCAGCAGCGGGTCCTGGTGCCGTTGCCCGATCCGGAGCTGCGCGAGCCGCCGGAGGCACTGGACGTGGACAGCACGCTGGCGGGCCGCGCCTACCGCACGGCGCTGACGGAGACGGCCGCCGGACCGCCGGAGGTGGGCTGGGTGCCGCTGGTCGACGGCATCGAGCGCGTCGGCGTGCTGCGCGTCGGCGTGCACGTCCGCCCCGGGCCGGTGCTGGAACGGGCCCTCGCGCTGGCCTCGCTGGCCACGCTGCTTCTCGTGTCGAAGTCCACGTTCGGCGACGTTCTGGTGCGTACGGTCCGAACCCGCCCGATGAGCCTGCAGTCGGAGCTGCTGTGGGCGTTCGTACCCCCGCGCACCGTCGGGACCAGGCGCGTCACCTCCAGTGCCGTCCTGGAGCCCGCGTACGAGGTCGCGGGAGACGCCTTCGACCACAGCCTGGCCGACGACCTCCTTCACCTCACCGTGGTCGACGCGATGGGGCACGACCTCGCCTCCGGCGGGGCGAGCGCCGTCGCCCTCGCGGCCTGCCGCTCGACCCGCCGCGCGGACGGCACTCTCGCGGACATCGCGGAGGCGATCGACACCACGCTGACCCGCTGGATCCCGGACCGGCTGCTGACGGCGGTGATCGCGGACCTCGACACCGTCACCGGGCGCCTGTCCTGGGTCAACTGCGGCCACCCGCCGCCGCTGCTGATCCGCGCGGGCCGTGTCGTGCCCGGCGCGCTGGAGCGCCAGGCGCATCCCCCGCTCGGCATCGGTGGGCACCAGCGGCCGGTGCCCGTCCACCAGGCCCGTCTGCAGCCGGGTGACCGCATCCTGGTCCACACCGACGGCGTCACCGAGGCCCGCTCGGCCACCGGCCAGCTGTTCGGCGAGCAGCGCCTCATCGACACCGTCGTCCGCGCCACCGCCGGCGGCCACCCCGCGCCCGAGGCCCTGCGCCGGCTCATGCACGCCCTCCTGGCCCACCGCGACCACCACCTGCGCGACGACGCCACCGTCGTGCTCGTCGAATGGCACCCCGACCGGTGACCGCGCGCCGCCCGCGGCACGTCGGCCGCGGGCGGCCGACCCGCGCCTGGCAGGGACGGCACGGACCTGACCGCCAAGGACTTCCGCACGTGGAACGCCACGGTCCTGGCCGCCGTGGGCCTGGCCGTCTCCGAGCGGGCGGTCGGGGAGTCGCCGGCCCGACGGCGCCGCGCCGCAGCCCGGGTGGTGCGCGAGGTCGCCGACTACCTGGGCAACACCCCGGCCGTGTGCCGCGCCTCCTACATCAACCCGCGGTTGATCGAGCTCTACGACGAGGGCCGGACGATCGCCGCGGCCCTCGACGGCCTCGGGGCGGCGGGAGGTCCGGTCGCCACCCACGGGCCGGTTGAGGACGCCGTCCGGGACCTGCTCGGGTAGGGCCGGGGGCGGTGGGTGGACCGCCCCCGGCCCGGACACTGCCCGGCCCGGACACTGCCCGGCCCGGACACCGGTCGGGCGCCCACCGCGCCGCGGCTGATCGGGCCTCCCGGTCGCCGCCCTCCGCGGTGCCGGTGGTGGTTCGTGAGTCGGCTCGACGCCCCGCCGCCTCGGGGCGGGGGATCTTCGGAGGAGTCGGGGTGCGTCGTATTCCGCGGGCCCCGCGGCGCGGCTCCGTCCGGTCGGTGGCGACGTCATCCGTCGTGCGAGTTCCGACGGCACGTGGCTACGATCGGAGGGAGCCCTTCCGGATGGTGGTGAGACGGAAGCCAGGTCGCCGATGCCCCCGAGGTCCGTCCAGTGGCCGCCGTATGTGCGGGCCGCGCCGTGGTTGCTGATCGTCGGCGGGCTGGTGTGGAATTCGCTGGATCCGGCCGACTACTGGGGTGACCCGTTGCTGGCCGCCGCCGCCGTGTTGTCCGGGGCGCTGCTGACCTTGCGGGACACCTGTGCGGTCGGACTGGCCAATGTGACCGGGATCCTGGTGCTGTCCACCCAGGACGGGTCGATCGGGACCGCCGACGGGTTCCTGGAGCTGGCCAACACGGCCTTCGCCGCCCTGCTCGGGGTCGGGGTGAACCGTGTGGTGGCCCGGCACGGGCGGCGGCTGGCGCGGGTGCGGTCGGTGGCGGAGGCGGCGCAGCAGGCGGTGCTGCCGGAGCCGCCGGGGCGGGTGGGGGAGCTGTCGGTCGCGGCCTCCTACCACGCGGCCCAGGACGAGGCGCTGATCGGCGGGGACGCCTACGCGCTGCAGACCACCCGCTTCGGCGTCCGGGTGCTGATCGCGGACGTGCGGGGCAAGGGGCTGCAGGCGGTGGGGGCGGTCTCGGTGCTGCTGGGCGCCTTCCGGGAGGCCTCGCACCGGGTGGCGGACCTGGCGGCGCTCGCGGACGCGCTGGAGGACTCGCTGCTCCGGGAGGCCGACCAGATGAGCGAAGAGCTGCGGATGGAGGGGTTCATCACGGCGCTGCTGGTGGAGCTCCCGCTGGGGGAGGGGGTGGTGCGCACGCTCGACTGCGGGCACCCCGGCCCGTACCTGCTGAGCGCCGACGCCCGTCCCGCGCCGCCCGTGCTGCGGTTGGACGCGGCCGACCCGGGGCTGCCGCTGGGGATGGGCGGCCTGGGGGTCGCGCGGCCCGCGCCGGAGAGCCGGCCGTTCCCGCCCGGGTGCACGCTGCTGCTGGTGACCGACGGGGTGACCGAGGCCCGGGACGCGGCGGGGGAGTTCTACGACCCGGTGCTCGGGCTGGCCGGGCTGGGGCCGGTCGCCGGGCCGGGTGAGGTGCTGGACGCGCTGGTGGCCGGTGTCGAGCGGTGGACCGGCGGTCCGCGGGACGACGACATGGCGGTGCTGGCGATCACCCGTCGGTCGGAGGACTGAGGGCGCGGCAGGTCGGGTGGACAGGTCGACATACGGACGGGTGGACGGGTGGACGGGTGGACAGGCGGACGGGTCGATGGTTCGACGCGGCCACGGTCGGTCACGCCCATATCACGGTGGGGTGACGTCCTCGCGGTACTCCACGGAATCCGGCCAAGTTGAGTGGTGGCGTCCGATGGCCGGAAAGTAGGGGTCCGAATATCGGACGGAGAAATGGACGACCGACCGCCGACGGGTCCCGGGTGCTCCTCGGCCCGTGCCGCCTAGGCCGACCGGCCGCGTGCGCCCCGCGCCCGGGCCATAAGGGCGCGTAAGAGGCCTGCAAGGGGTGGTCGGGGGAGTGGCGGGATCCGGCCGACCGGCGGTTCGTCCGGAAACGGACCCGGTGGTTGCCCGGTGTCGAAGAGGTGACGGAAAGTCGAACCAATGAACGAGAAGCCTCACCCCCGTCGGGCCCGTCTGTTCGGCCACCGCGACTTCCGGCTCCTGCTGACCGGCGCCGCGGCGGCCCAGACGGGCAGTCAGGTCACGCTGGTCGCGCTGCCGTTGGTGGCGGTGGTGGTGCTGGACGCCACCCCGTTCGAGGTCGGCCTGCTGACCGCCGCCGAGACCGCCGCCTTCCTGCTGGTCGGACTGCCGGCCGGAGCCTGGCTGGACCGGATGCGCAAGCTTCCGGTGCTGATCCGCGCCGACCTCGTGCGCTGCCTGGCGGTCGGGACGATCCCGCCGGCGGCGGCGCTCGGGATGCTGACCATGCCGCAGCTCTACCTGGTGGCGCTGGTCACGGGGGTGGCGACGGTGTTCTTCGACGTCGCCCACCAGTCCTTCCTGCCCGCCGTCCTGCCGCGCGAGCAACTGGTCGACGGGAACGGGGCGTTGGAGACGGTCCGGTCCTCGGCGCAGATCGCCGGACCGGGCCTCGGCGGCGGACTGGTCCAACTGCTCGGCGCGCCGCTCGCCATCGTGGCCGACGCCTTCGGCTACCTGGTCTCCGCACTGCTGCTCGCCCGGATCCGGGTCGAGGAGCCGCTCGCGGAGCCGGAGCCCGGGCGCTCGCTGCGCGCCGAGGTGGGGGAGGGCGTCCGGTTCGTGCTCGGGCACCCGCTGCTGCGGGCGATCGCGGCCGCCACCGCGGTGTCCAACCTGTTCGCGGCCGTGCTGATGGCCGTGCAGACCGTCTTCTGGGTGCGGGTGCTCGACCTGGCACCGGGGGCCATCGGCGTGCTGCTGTCGGTCTCCGCCGTCGGCGGGCTGGCGGGCGCGCTGTGCGCCGGCCGGCTGGCGCGGTGGGTCGGACAAGCCCGGCTGATCTGGCTGTCCACGCTGGTGACGGCGCCGTTCGCGGTGCTGTGGCCGCTGTCCGACGGCGGCCTGGGCGTGGTGCTGTTCGGCCTCGCCTCCGGGGTGGTGCTGTTCGGGGCGGTCGCCTACAACGTCGCCCAGGTCAGCTTCAGGCAGAGCGTCTGCCCGCCGGAGCTGCTCGGCCGGATGAACGCCACCATGCGCTTCCTGGTGTGGGGCACGCTGCCGATCGGCGCGCTGGGCGGCGGCATCGTCGCCGACTCGGCCGGGCCGCGGGCCGCGCTCTGGCTCTGCGCGGTCGGGTTCCTGCTCGTGCCGGTGCCGCTGCTGCTGTCGCCGCTGCGGCGGATGCGCGAGCTGCCGGGCGGCCCGGACGGTACCGGGTCGACCGCCGCCGGCGGGGACGCCACCGCGACCACGACCGACAGCGCCGCCGGGGGCAGCCCCGATCGCGCCGCCGAGGAGCCCGCCGTGAGCCCCAGCACCCACTGACCGACCCCAGACCTGCCGAGCCGCGACCGGAAACCGGAGACCGTTCCCGTGCACGCCAGCATCACCTCCGCCTACCTCGCCCGGTACCGCAGCGCTGCCGCGGACTCCCCGGCTGACCTGCTCCCGCTGACCGGAGCCCAGCGAAGGTTCCTGATCACCCGTCGACTCGCGCCGCACGACCGCTCCGACGTCGTCCCGCTGTTCTTCGCCTACCCGCGGGGCACCCTCGACGTGGAGCGGCTGGCCCGCGCCGCGGCCGCGGTCGCCGCCCACCACCCGGCCCTGTCCGGCGGCTTCGCGACCGTGCGCGGCACACCCGTCCTGCGGGTCGGCGGCCCCTCGGCCGAGGCCGCCCGGATCACCGTCGCCCCCGGCGACACGGCCCGCGCGGCGCTGCGCCGGGCCCTGCTGGACCGCCCCGCCGGCGGCCCCGCGCTGCGCCTGCTGGTGGCCCGGGACCCGGACGGCGAGGAGGAGCTGCTCGCCCTCGCACTGGACCACGCGGCCTGCGACGAGCAGTCGCTCGGGGTGCTCACCGCCGAGCTGAGCGAGGCCTACGAGGGCGGTGACGCCCCGGCGGCGGGCCCCGGCCCGCAGGCGCTCGCCGACTACCGCCAGGCCGTCGAGCTCCAACTGGCCGCCGAGGACGCCGCCGGCGGGGCCGCCGCCCAGGCCCACTGGGGCCGTCGGCTCGGCGCCCTGACCGGGGCGGGCGGCGGCGCGGCCACGTCCACCGGGATGCTCACCGAGCGGCTGCCCGCCGCCGAGGGCGCCGCCCGCGGCGCGGTCTTCCCGGCCCTGCTGGAGGCCGTCGGGGCCGCCGCGCACCGGCTGCACCCCGTGGACGGCCCGCTCGCGCTCGGCTACCCGTGGGGCGGCCGCCCGCCCGGCGCGCCCGCCGCGCTCGGCTGCTTCCTCAACACCCTGGTGCACCCGGCCGGTCCGACCCCCACGGACGACCTGGACGCCCTCGCCGACGCCTGGTGGGACGACCTCGACCACGCCGGCACCCCGTTCGACGAGGTGGTGCGCGCCGCACGGACCGCGGGGGCGGCCTGGTCGGGCGCGCTGGACGCCATGCTCACCCTGGAGGACCTGCACCGCCGCCCGCCGCTCGTGCTCGGCGGCACGCCCGGCCGGGAGACCCACCTGGCCGGACGACCGCTCGCCGCCCCGCTCGCCGTCTCCGCCTCGCACGGCGACGACCTGCTGGTCCGGCTCGCCTGGGACAGCGACCGCTTCGCCGAGACCGACGCCCACGCCGCCTTCGCCGACCTGCTCGCCGTCCTGCGGCAGCACCTCTACGCCCGGCCCCGCCCGGGCGCGCTCGCCTGATCCGCCTCCGGGGTAGCCCGTCTGACGTTTCGTCGGACACCGGCGCCCGACCTGCCGCCGGTATCCGGCGGCCGACCTGGCGCGGGTCTTCCACAGCCGGGCCACCGGGCCGAACGCGCCCGCCCCGGCCGGGGCTCGCGCCGCACCGCTCCCGCGCCCGACAGCTCCCGTGCCCCACAGCTCCCGTGCCGCACCGCTCCCGCGCCCCACCGCGAGGGCCCGACCTCCCACGGCCCGACCTCGCACGGCCCGACAGCCCGTAGCCGGCCCCCACGGCCCGACCTCCCGCGCCCTCCCGCGCGGGCCCGAGTTCCCCCACCGGATCCGCCTCGCCGGATCCACCGCGCCTGGACGCGCGGGCCCTGACGGGCCCGACCGTGCAGATGCCCCGACCCGGGACCGCACCGTCACCTCGGTGCGCCCCGGTCGCCAGCCGGAACGGGACCACCCCACGCCCGCCGCCGGCGCCACCACCGACGTGCCGACAAGCCCACCACACAAGGGAACCGCCCATGTTCGCACTCTCTCCGTCGCAAGAGATCGTCTGGCTGCACGAACAGATGCTGCCGGGCAGCCGCGCCTACAACTTCACCGCCGTCCTCGACCTGTACGGCACTCTCGACCGGGACGCGCTGCACGCGGGCCTGGCCGCCGTCCTGGACCACCACCCGGGCCTGCGCCTGGAGTTGGTGCCCCGGCCCGAGGGCCTGCCCGGCCAGCGGGTCGCCGAGGGGTGTCGACCGGAGCTGCGCCACAGCGACTTCACCGCCGAGGACGACCCGGACGCCGCCTTCCGGCGACTGCTCGCCGCCGAGGCCGAGGAGCCGGTGGACACCGAGCGGGCGCCGGTGCTGCGCTGGCACCTGGTCCGGATCGCCGAGGGGCACCACCGGCTGATCCACGTCGAGCACCACCTCGTCCACGACGGCCACTCCTTCGCGATCCTGCTGCGCGACCTGTTCACCGTCTACCGCGCCCAGGTCCTCGGCGAGCCCTACGAGCTGCCCGCCGCCCCCTCGTACGAGGAGCACGCGCGGACCGCCGCCGACGTGTCCCGCGAGCGCGCACTCGACTTCTGGACCAAGGAGCTGGCCGACGCGCCGCGCGAGGTCACGCTGCCCGGGCTGGCCCGGCCGGGCGCCGAGCGCCGCCACCGGGGCGGCCAGCTGCGCCAGTCGATCGGCGCCGACCTGGCCGAGCGGCTGCGCGAGCGCAGCAAGGCGGACGGTCACACCCCGTTCAGCACCATGCTCGCCCTGCTCGCCGAGCTCCTGCGCCGGCACAGCGGGCACCGCGAGCTCGTGGTCGGCACCGCCGTCGGCAACCGCCCGGAGGGCTTCGAGGGCACCGTCGGCATGTTCGTGAACACCGTGCCGCTGCGCCTGCGGCTCGATCCCGCCGCGCCCGGCACCGAGGCGGTGGACGAGGTGACCGACGTCCTGATGCGCGCGCTGCCGTACCAGGACCTGCCGGTGCAGGAGCTGACCCGCCGCCTGGGCCTGCACACCAGCGGCGCCGACAACCCGCTGTGGAACGTGATGTTCAGCGCGCACGACGCGGCGCTGCCGGACGTCCAGGCGCCCGGGCTGGAGGTCTCGCTGTACGAGGGCTTCAACACCGGCACCACCCGCTTCGACCTCGACCTGGTGCTGTTGCCCGACGACCGCCGGGTGGTCGGCGAGAAGCACGGCGTCGCCGGCATGACCCTGGTCTGGGACTACGACGCGGACCTGTTCCGCGAGTCCGAGGCCGTGCTGCTGTCCGAGCGGCTGCTGGAGCTGCTGCGCTGCTACCTCGACCGCCCGCTGGCGCCGATCGCCGAGCTGGCCCCGGCGCCCGCGGCAGAGCCGCCCGCCACCGTGCCCGCGGACGACCCGGCCGGGCCCGCCGACGCCCCGGCGTTGCTCGACCCGGCCGCCGCCCACGATCCGAGCGCGCTCGCCCTGCTGGCCGGCAGCGAGCGGATCAGCTACGGCGAACTCGACCGCCGCGTCGCCGCGCTGGTCGAGCGGCTGCGCGCCGCCGGGGTCGCCCCCGGTCAGCCGGTGGCCACCGTCCTGCCGCGCGGCGCGGACAGCGTGGTCGCCCTGCTCGCCTGCCTGCGCCACGGCGCCGTCTACGCCCCGCTGTCCACCGAGGACCCGGCCGCCCGGCTCGGCCTGCTGCTGGAGCGGCTGAGCCCGGCCCTCGTCCTGGCCACCCGGCAGAGCGCCCTCGCGCTGCCCGCCGAGGGCGTCACCCCGGCGCTCCTGGACGGCCCGGCGTTCCCGAAGGCCGAGCCCGCCGAGGTGTTGGACGGCGCCGCCTACCTGATCCACACTTCCGGCTCCACCGGTGTGCCCAAGCCCGTCCGGGTCGGCCGTGCGGCGCTCGCCGGCTACGTCGCCGCGATCGCCGCGCGCTACGAACTCACCTCCGCCGACCGGGTGCTGCTGTTCGCCCGGCCGTCCTTCGACGTCGCGCTGGAGGAGGTGCTGCCCGCGCTCGCCGTCGGCGCCGCCCTGGTCGTGCCGCAGCGCGAGGTGCCCACCGGGCCCGAGCTGGTGGCCGTCCTCGCCGCCCGCGGCGTCACCGTCGCCAACCTGCCGACCAGCTACCTGCTCGCCGTCCGCGAAGACCTGTGCGAAGCGCTGCGCGACGACCGCTGGTCGCCCCGGCTGCTCGTGCTCGGCGGCGAGCGGCTGCCCGCCCGGGCGCTCGCGGACCTGATCGAGCACACCACCGTGCTGAACGGCTACGGTGTCACCGAGGCCACCGTCACCTCCACCGTGTACCAGGTGACCGCCGCCGATGTCGCCGCGGACGCCGAGGTCCCGCTCGGCACCGAGCTGGACGGCGTCCGGATGTACGTCCTGGACGACACCCTGCGCCCGCTGCCGGCCGGCTGCGTCGGCGAACTCGTCGTCGCTGGGCCGATGCTGGCCGACGGCTACCTCGGCCTGCCGGAGCCGACCGCCGCCCGCTTCGTCGGCGTCCCCGCGCTCGACGGCGCCCGCGTCTACCGCACCGGCGACCGCGGCTACCGCGACCTGGACGGCCGGCTGTGCTTCCTCGGCCGGGCCGACAACCAGGTCAAGCTCCGCGGCCACCGCATCGAGCTGGAGGAGATCGAGGCCGCCGCCTCCGCCGAACTCGGCGGCCGTTCCTGCGCGGTGGTGCTGCACACCGACCCGCAGACCGGTCCCCGGCTGCTCGGATTCCTGGAGGGCACCGACCGCCCCGACCAGGCCGGCCTGCACGAGGCGCTCGCCCGCCGGCTGCCCGGCGGACTCGTCCCGGCGAGCTGGACCGCCGTCGCGGCGATGCCGACCCTGCCCGGCGGCAAGCCCGACCGCGCCGCCCTCGCCCGGCTGGCGGACGAGGCCGAGGAGGCCGCCGACGCGGAGACCGCGCCGAGCGCCTTCGCCGACCCCGCCCAGGAGTTGATCGCCGCCGCCTGGCGCGAGGTGCTCGGCCACGACCGCTTCTCCGCGGACTCGCACTTCTTCGAGGTCGGCGGCCACTCGCTGCTCGCCGCGCAGCTCGCCGCCCACCTGGAGCCGCACCTCGGCAGCCGCCCGCCGCTGCGCACCCTGTTCCGCCACGCCGTGCTGGCCGACCAGGCCCGCGCCCTCATCGGCCAGAAGTGAAAGGCGGCACCGAGATGACCGCGCCCTCCGCCGTCCTGGAAGACGGCCACCGCGAACTCGTCGAGGCTTTCGAGAGCTTCGTCCGCCGCGAACTCGTCCCGCTGGCAGCGGAGCTGCCCGAGACCGCCGACCAGGTGCCGGGCGACCTGCGCAGCTACGTCCGCAAGCGCTCCGCCGCGCTCGGCTTCTACGCCGGCGACTACCCCGAGGAGCTCGGCGGCTCCGGCATGCCGTTCACCGCCGTCGTCCTGCTGCACCACGCCGCCGGGCGCAGCGGCTGCGTCCTGGCCCCGTACGCGCTGGCCGGCTCCGACGGCCCCAGCCCGCTGCTGCGCCACGGCACCCCCGAGCAGATCGAGCGCCACCTGATCCCGCTGGTGCGCGGTGAGCAGACCCGCTGCCTCGCCCTCACCGAGCCGCACGCCGGTTCCGACGCCTTCCGGCTCACCACCACGGCGCGGCGCGACGGCGACCGGTGGGTGCTGAACGGGCGCAAGACCTTCGTCAGCAACGCCGAGCACGCCGGGATCGCGCTGGTCGTCGCCGCCACCGACCTCGGCGACGGCGCCGGTCCCACGACCGGGTCCACCGCCTTCGTGCTGCCGATGGACCAGCCCGGGCTGCGGATCGGCCAGCGCTATGAGGGCATGTCCGGCGAGCCGCTGTTCGAGCTGCTCCTCGACGGGGTCACCGTCGGCCCGGAGGTCGTGATCGGCGGCGAGGAGGGGGTCGGCGCGGCCACCGCCCTCGCCATGGACAGCCTCTCGCGCGGCCGCCTGGTGGTCGCCGCGATGTGCAACGGCATCGCGGAGTACGCGCTGCGCATCGGCGTCGAGTACGCCAGGGACCGGCGTGCCTTCGGCCGGGTGATCGGCGAGTACCAGCACGTCCAGGAGCACCTGGTGTCGACCCGGGCCGAGGTCGAGTCCTCCAAGCTGCTCACCCTCGCCTGCGCCCGGCTGGTCGACGAGGGCACCGAGTCGCCCGAGAACGCCGCGCTCGCCAAGCTCACCGCCTCCGAGACCGCGGTGCGGGCGGTCGACCGCTCGCTCCAGGTGCACGGCGCCACCGGCTGGGTGCGGGGCCACCCGCTGGAGTTCCTGTACCGCTACGTGCGGATGACCACGATCATCGAGGGCACCTCCGAGGTGCAGAAGGTCATCATCGCCCGCTCCATGGGCCTGAACTGACGGTTCGTCAAGACTGAGGAGACCATGATGGAATCCCTGAGCGTCGCATCCGGCCGTCCGTACCGGGACGGCGCGATCCTCGACCTGTTCACCAGCTGGGCGCAGCGCACCCCGGACGCCCCCGCACTGATCGACGGCGAGCGGACCTACAGCTACGCCGAGCTCGACCGCCTCGCCGACAGAACGGCCGAAGCCCTGCGCGGCAAGGTCGGCCCGGGCGACCTGCTCGGCGTCTGCCTCGGCCACTCGGTGTCGCTGGTGGCCGTCACCCTGGCCGCCGCCAAGCTCGGCGCCGTCCACCTGCCGCTCGGTCCGCGCCCCGGCGAGCGCCGGCTGCGGGCCGTCGCCGAGCAGCTGCGACCGGCCTGCCTGGTCGGCGAGCCGGACCTGCTGCCGCCGGGTGGCGAACGCCTCGCGCTGGACCTGCCCACCGAGGGCGTGGTGGCCGCCCTGGCGTCCGGCACGCAGGTGCCCGTCCCGGCCGGCACCCACTACGCGGTGCTCACCTCCGGGTCCACCGGCACCCCGAAGGCCGTCGCCGTCACCGGGCCCGCGCTCGGCGCGATGCTGCGGTGGTACCGCGAGCTGACCGGCCTCGGCCCCGGCGAGCGGCACAGCCTGCTGATCGGCGTCGCCTTCGACCCGCACGTG
The DNA here is from genome assembly GCF_040630835.1 of Kitasatospora sp. NPDC005751. Classification (NCBI taxonomy): domain Bacteria; kingdom Bacillati; phylum Actinomycetota; class Actinomycetes; order Kitasatosporales; family Streptomycetaceae; genus Kitasatospora; species Kitasatospora sp. NPDC005751. The sequence continues at coordinate 8,077 of NZ_JBEXYC010000081.1, read as the reverse complement.
ATGGAGCTGTGGGCCGGTCTCACCTCCGGCGCCGCCCTGGTGGTGGCCCCCGAGGCCGTCCGCTGGGACTCCGGCGCGCTCACCGACTGGTGGGGCGAGGCCGGCATCACCGTGGCCGTCCTGCCCACCCCGCTGGCCGAGCCCGTCCTGGGCCGCCCCTGGCCCGCCGGGCTGGCGCTGCGCCACCTCACCGTCGGCGGCGACCGGCTGCGCCGCGCCCCCGGGCGGGACGTCACCGCCACCGTCCACAACGCCTACGGCCCCGCCGAGGCCACCGTCACCACCACCGTGCACACGATGGCCCCCGGCGGCGACCACGGCGACGGCGCACCGCCGATCGGGCTGCCGATCGCGGGCGCGGTCGTGCTGGTCACCGACGAGGACGGCCGGCCGGTGCCGCGCGGCGTCTCCGGTGAGCTGCGGATCGGCGGACGCGGCCTGGCCGCCGGGTACCTCGACCCCGAGCTGACCGCCCTCCGCTTCCTCGATGCCCCCGAGGGCGTGGACGGCACCGACCGGGTCTACCGCACCGGCGACCGGGTCGTCATGCGTGCGGACGGGGTGCTGGAGTTCCAGGGCCGCCTGGACGACCAGGTCAAGGTCAGCGGTGTGCGGATCGAACCCGCCGAGGTCGAGGCCGCGTTCGAGCGCGACCCGCGGGTGCGCCGGGCGGTCGTGGCCGCCGAGCAGGCGCCCGCCGGTGGCGTCCGGCTGCTCGCCTTCGTCCAGGTGGGCGACGGCGGGGAGGCCGGCGGGGCCGCCTCCGAGGGCGGCATCGACCCGGCGCGGCTGCTGGACGCCGTCCGGCCCTGGCTTCCCGAGCAGGCGGTGCCCTCCGCCGTCCGGTTGGTGGACCGCTTCCCGCTGGACGCCAACGGCAAGGTGGACCGCCGGGCGCTGCTGGCCGCGGTGCCACCGGAGCCCGCGGCGGCGGAGGAGGGCGACACCCCTGCCGAGCGCACCGTACTGAAGCTCTGCCGTGAGCTGATCGGCCGTGCCGACCTCGGCCTCGCCGACAACTTCCTCGCCTCCGGCGGCAACTCGCTCGCCGCCGCCCGACTGCTGGAGGCGCTCGAAAGCGCGTACGGGATCCGGCTGCGCGCACCCCTGGTGCTGCGCCAGCCGGACCTGCGGGCCGTCGCCCGACTGGTCGAGGAGCGGGCGGCCGCCCCGGCCGCGACCGCCTGACCCTCCCGCACCGCCTCACTGGGGCGCCCCGGCCGTACCGCCGGGGCGCCCGGAAGGGAACACCATGACCATCGCGACCTTGCCCGCGCTGATCGCCCAACAGGCCGAACGGCAGCCCGACGCGCTCGCCGTGACCGACGGCTCCACCATCCTCACCTACCGCGAACTCGTGGACGCCGCAGCCAGGTTGGCCGCCGTCCTGACCGCCCGGGGAATCGGCCCCGGCAACGCCGTCGGCCTGCTCTGCGCCCGCTCCACCCGCCTGGTCGTCGCCCAGCTCGCGATCTGGCGCACCGGCGGCCACGTCCTCCCGCTCGACCCGGCCTACCCGCGCCCGCGCATCGCCGAGATGACCGCCGACGCCGGAGTCCGGCTCGTCCTCGGCGACAAGGCGCTGCTCGCCGAGGCCGGCCTCGCCGAGGACCGGACCCTCGTGCTGACCGAGCACGGCACCGACGCGGCCGGGTCGGTGGCGCCCGACGCCGCCGACCCGGCCGCGCCCGCCCTGGTCTTCTACACCTCCGGCTCCACCGGGCGGCCCAAGGGCGTGCTCGTCCCGCACGCCGCCGTCACCGACCTGGTCACCGCCCCGGACGCCATCGCGGTCGGCCCGCGCGACCGGGTGCTCTTCCACTCCGCCGTCACCTTCGACGCCTCCACCTTCGAGCTGTGGGCCCCGCTGGCCCGCGGCGCCGCCGTCGCCGTGTCGCCGGCCGACCGGCCGACCGCGGAGGACCTGGGCCGCGACGTCGAGCGGTTCGGCGTCACCACCCTGCTGCTCACCAGTGCGCTCTTCCACCACCTCGCCGCCCGGCAGTCGCGGATCTTCGGGGTGCTGCGCACCCTGGCGGTCGGCGGCGAGGTGCTGTCGCCCGAGCACGCGGGCTCGGTGCTGCGCGCCTTCCCGTGGCTCGAACTGGTCAACGTCTACGGACCGACCGAGGCCACCACCTTCACCACCCTGCACCGGGTCACCCAGGCCGACTGCGCCGGCGCCGTTCCGATCGGCCGGCCCTTCGGCGGTGCCCGCGTCCTCGTCCTGGACGAGCGGCTCGCGCCGGTCCCGCCGGGCACCGTCGGCGAGCTGTGGATCGCCGGTGAACGCCTCGCCCAGGGCTATGTCAACCGGCCCGAGCTGACCGCCGAGCGCTTCCGCGAGCTGCCGGACGTCGGGCGTGCCTACCGCAGCGGCGACCTGGTGCGCGAACTGCCCGACGGCACGCTGGAGTTCCACGGCCGCACGGACGAGCAGGTCAAGGTGCGCGGCTTCCGGATCGAACCGGGCGAGGTCGAGCACGCGCTGCTGCAGCTCCCCGAGGTCGCCGAGGCGGCCGTCGTGGTCCGCAGGGCCGGGCAGGACGACGCCGCCCTCACCGCCTGCGTCGTCCTCGCCGAAGGCGCCGGCCAGGCCGTCGGGACGCTGCGCGCCCGGCTCGCCGAGCGACTGCCCGCCCATCTGCTGCCCACCGCCTGGACGGTGCTCGCCGCGCTGCCGCTGACCGGCGCCGGAAAGGTGGACCGGCGGGCACTGGCCGCCGCCGACGAGGTCGGGCAGCGCCCCGCCGAGCGCGTCGCGCTCACCCCGATCCAGCAGGTCGTCGCCGAGGCCTGGAGCCGGGCCCTGGAGCGTCCGATCACCGACCCGGCCGCCGACTTCCTCGCCGAGGGCGGCCACTCGCTGCTCGCCATGTGGGTCGTCGACGACCTGCGGGAGGACCTCGGCGTCGAGCTGTCGCTCGGCGACTTCCTCGACCACCCGACCGTCGCCGGGCAGGCGGAGCTGCTCGAACGGGGCCTGCGGGCCGCCGACGGCGTGGGCGGTGCGGGAGCTCCCGCCGCGACGGGCCCCGCCGCCGCTTCGGACGAGGCGCCGGGAGCGGGCCGGTGACCGCCGTCGACCAGGCCGACCTGCTGCGCCGCGCCCGTGGCCGGCGCAGCGCCGCCGCCCCGCCGCGCCGCCCGACCGTGCCCGACGGCCCGGCCCCGCTCTCGCACGCCCAGCAGCGGATGTGGCTGATGGACCACCTCGGCCAGGGCGGCGCCCTGTACAACGTCCCGATCGCCGCCCGGCTGCGCGGTCCGCTCGACCGGGCGGCCCTCGCCGCCGCGCTCACCGGGCTGACCGAACGGCACGCCGTCCTGCGCACCCGCTACCCGAGCCGCGCCGGACAGCCGTACCAGCAGACCGACCCGGTCGCCCCGGTGCCGCTGCCGGTCGTGGACGCCACGACGGACGAGGCGGCCGCGGTGCGGCTCGCCGCCGAGGCCGCCCGCCCGTTCGACCTCGCCACCGGACCGGTGCTGCGCGCCCTCCTGCTACGGAACGGGCCGCAGGACCACACCCTGGTCCTGACGATCCATCACATCGCCGTCGACGGCGGCTCGCTGCCGGTCCTGGCCGCCGACCTGGCCGCGCTGTACGAGGCCGCTCGCGACGGCACGCCGCCCCGGCTCCCGGCGCCCGGACCGTCGTACGCCGAGTACGCCCGCCAGGAGCGCGCCCGGGACGCCGAACTCACGGCCGCCGCCGACGCGCTCGCCGCCCGGCTGACCGGCGCCCGCCCGCCGGCGCTGCTGCGGGCCGTCCCGCCCGGCGCCCGCGAACGCCGGGCCGCGCTGCACGCCGCTCCGCTGGACCCCGCCGTCCTGGACCGCCTGCGCGGCCTCGGCGCCCGGCACGGCGCCACCCTGTTCACCGTCGTCCTGGCCGCCGCGTTCGCCACCCTGCGGACCGCCTCCGGGCAGGACGACCTCGTCCTCGGCTGCGCCAGCGGCCACCGCGCCCGGCCCGACCTGCGGCACACCGTCGGCCTCGCGGTCAACACCCTCGCCGTCCGGGTCGACCCGGCCGGAGACCCGTCGTTCGCGGAACTGCTGACCGCCGTACGGGGCCAACTGCTCGACGCCCAGCGGCACCACGACGTGCCGTTCGACCTCGTGGTCGAGCGGCTCGGCGCGGCCTCCCGCGGCACCGACGGCACCCCGCTGCTGTCGGTCACCTGCGACCTGATCCAGCCCGCCGCACCGCTGACGCTGCCGGGCCTGACCTCCGAGAACGTCGAACTCGACCTGCGGCTGGCCAAGTTCGGCCTGGCCCTGCTCGTCGAGGAGGGCCCCGCGCCGCGCTGCCTGGTGCAGCACGACCGGGACGTGCTCGACGAGGCCACCGCCGTCCACCTGCTCGACGCCTTCGCCGCCGTGCTCACGGCGGTGGCGGGGGAGGCGGACCCGCACCTGTCCGAACTGCCGGGACGCCGCCTGGCCGCCGCCGAACACCCGGTGGTGGAAGGCCTGCTGGCCGACCCCGGCGTGGTCGAGGCGGCCGTGATCGAGCGCGCCGACGGCCCGCCGCTCGCCTACGCGGTGGTCCGCGGACCGGTCGCCCCGACCGGCACCGAGCTGCGCGCCGCCCTCCGCGGACGCCTCCCGGCCGCCGAACTCCCGCACGCCGTCACCCTGGTGGACCGACTGCCGCGCCACCCCGACGGCGCCCCCGACCCCGCCCGGCTGCCGGGCGCCGCCACACCTCCCGGTGACGGACTGCCTCCGGACGGCCCGGTGGACACCGTCCGGGAGGCGTTCGGCGAACTGCTGGGCACCACCCCGCCCGCCGACGGCGACTTCTTCGCCCTCGGCGGCCACTCCCTGGTCGCCGTCCAGCTCGCCGAACGCCTGCGGATCCGCACCGGGCTGCCGCTCACCGGCCTCGACATCCTGGAGCAGCGCACCCCGCGCGCCCTCGCCGCGGTGCTCGCCGGCCGCGAGGACGAGCGCCGCGCGGCCCTCGCCCGGACCTCCGGCGCCCGCCCGCGCACCCGCTCCCGCACCGGCACCGTGCTGCTCACCGGCGCGACCGGCGGGGTCGGCGCGGCGGTCCTCCAGGAGCTGATGGCCCAGGGCAGGCCGGTCCGCGTGCTGGTCCGGCCCGAGTCCGCGCACCTGCCCGCCCTGAACGGCGCCGAGGTGGCGGAGGGCGACCTCGCCGACCCGGACAGCCTGCGGCGCGCCGTCGAGGGGGCGGACGCCGTGATCCACTCCGCCTGCACCTTCACCGACCACGCCACCGACCTCGCCGCGATGCGCGCCCTGGTCGACGGCTGGCGGGGCGGCGGCCCGTTCGTCTTCGTCAGCAGCATCGACGCGTACGGCCGCCCGGCGGGCACCCAAGTCCCCGAAGGCAGCCCCAGCGGCGCGGCGGTCACCCCGTACGGGCAGGCCAAGCTGGACTGCGAACGGATCCTGTTCGAAGCCGCCGCCACCCGGAGCGGCCAGGCCACCGCCGTGCGCGCCCCGATCGTCTGGGGCCCGCACCACCGCCTGCGTGACCAGCTCCGTTGGGGCTCCACCGGCGCCCTCTACCAGGCCGCCCTGGCCGGCCGCCCGATCGCCCTCCCGGTGGCCGACCACTGGTACGGCGCCTCCTGGGTGCACGCCGCCGCCCTGGCCCGCGCCCTCGCCGCCTGCACCACGCCGGGGCACCCGGCGGCCGGCCGGGTCGTCAACGCGGTGAGCGGACACGTCTCCTGGGCGGAGTTCACCGCCGAACTGGTCCGCCTCCTCGGCACCGACAGCCCGATCACCACCGCCCCCGACACCGACGAGGAACTCCGCCGCCCCTGGCACTACCTGACCGAGACCCTGACCGCCCCCCTCACCCCCGAACCGGGCGAGGACTGGCGCACCGTCCTGGCGACAATGGTCGGCTGAGCAGCCCGCAGCACGTCAAGGAGCCCCGCCAGAAATCCTTCTGGCGGGGCTCCTCGGATCTGTTCTACGGCCGACGACCCCCGGTTCCTGGGCAACGCCGACCGGGTCGCCCACCGGGACGGAGTCGACGCCGTCGTGCGGGAGACCACCCCGGGCCTGAGCACCGTGGACCTCGTCGACCGGTTGGACGAAGCCCCGGCAGGCGTGTCCGTCCCGCGAACAGAGCCGTCCGCCACGTGTCTGTCACGGCCGCGGGCGAGTGCCTACCGTCGATCCCGAGCCGGGCGGGAGCCTCCCGCCCGGGCAGGACGAAGGAGTGAGAGCGTGACGGTGACCGACCTCGCGGCCCTGGCCGAGCAGTACGCGGAGAACGGCTACGTACTGGTCAAGGGGCTGCTCGACCGCGCGGAGGCGGCGGAGCTGCGCCGCGGCGCCCACCGGCTGCTGGCCGCACTGGACACCGGCGAGGACCCGACCTGGGGCGCGGTGGCCGACCTCGCGGCCGGCCGGCCGACCCGCCTCCAGCACCTGCACGACGTGCAGTTCCACTCCGCGGCCTTCTCCCGGCTGCTGGTGGACGAACGCTTCACCTCCGTCGCGGCGGCGGTGCTGGGCGGTCCGAACGTGCAACTGCACCACACCAAGCTGTTCGTGAAGCCCCCGGAGAACGGCTCGCCCTTCCCGCCGCACCAGGACCACCCGTTCTTCCCGCACACCCACCACCGGGTGGCCGCCGCGATCTTCCACCTGGACGACGCCCCGGAGGAGAGGGGCTGCGTGCGCATCGTCCCGGGCAGCCACCGGCTCGGCCCGCTGGAGCACGTGGAGGAGGGCGGTCACCACCTCCCGCAGGTGCCGTCGGCCTCGGCGCTGCCGCTGCCCGCCGAGGCCGGGGACGTGCTCTTCTTCTCCTACCTGACGATCCACGCCTCCGGGGTCAACACCAGTGAGGAGGCGCGGACCACCTGGCTGGTGCAGTTCCGCGACCCGGCGGATCCGCCGGCGGTCCGCACGCATGACCAGTCGCTGGGCCAGGGCATGATGCTGGCCGGGGTCGACCCCACGGGCAGGAGGAACGCTTGACGCTGGAACAACTGGCGCACGCCGGGGCGTTCGGCGAACTCACCGGCGTCCTGCGGAGCTGCCAGGTGGACGACTTCCGAGCCGACTTCGTCCACCTGGGGTTCTATCCGACCTCGCCGTGGCGCAACTACTGGCACCGGCACTCCTTCTACGAGGTCTGCCTCGCCTACGGAGGCGCCGGCCGGTTCAGCGCAGGCCAGGAGCACCACGAGGTCGGAGCGGGGGACGTCTTCGTCGCCCGCCCCGGCGTGGTGCACGAGATCGAGTCGAGCCGCGCCGAGCCGCTCGGCATCGTCTACTGGGGGTTCACTCTGCGGGAGGGGCGGCCCGGGCCGCTGCCGGGCGAGCGGGGCTGGTGGTCCGGACTCACCGACCTGGCCGGGCCGGCGGTGTCGCGGAGCACCGGGTCGCTGGCCTCCCTGGTGGCCGCCCTCGCCGAACAGGCGGTCCCGCTGCGCTCCGGCTACCAGGCGGGGCTGGCCGGTCTCGGCACCGCCCTGGTGGTGGAGACGGCCCGGGCCTTCGCCACCGAGGAGGACCTGCGGGTGGCGGCGAGCCCTGGTACCCGCCTCTCGCCACCGGTGGTGCTGATGCGGCGCTACCTGGCCGACAACCTGGCCCGACCCGTCACCGTCCGCGACGTGGCGGCCGCCGCGCACCTCTCCGCACGCCATGCCGAACGCCTCTTCCTGGCCGAGACCGGTTCCTCCCTGATGGCCTCGCTGCGCCGGATGCGGCTCGACCTGGCGGCGGTGCTGCTTCTGGACTCCGCCACCGGCATCGCCGACATCGCCAGGTCCTGCGGCTACCTCGACACCCGCGCCTTCACCACCGCCTTCCGCCGCCACCACGGCCACCCACCCGCCGCCCACCGCACGCTCCGGGGCACCCTGCACCTCTGAGCCGCCCGGCGGGGCGTTCACTCTCGATCCCTTGCAACGAATGGATAGCGGCTCGTTGCATGAGGCGCGAAGCCATTGCAATGAAATCACCGCAGCTGCCCGCCGTCGGCCGGCTCAACGGCTCCGCACAGCTCAGCACCCGCAAGGGCGACCTGCGGATCACCGAGGCCACCGGCGGCACCCTCGACCTGCGCACC
>NZ_JBEXYC010000080.1:0-22305 GCF_040630835.1 Kitasatospora sp. NPDC005751 | reverse complement strand
GGTGGAGCGGATGATGCGGGACGCGAAGATCACGCAGATCTACGAGGGCACCAACCAGGTCCAGCGGATCGTGATGGCCCGCAACCTGCCGTAACGGCCGCGGGCGGGGTGCCGCGGGCACCCCGCCGCACACCTGGCCCGGCTGTTCGAAGCCGGTGCTATGTTCCGGGAATGAGCGAGAAGGAAGAGCAGGACCCGCCCATGAACGACGGTCCGCCGAAGCCGGCGATGCGTGAAGCGCTCGTCGCCGCCGCCTTCGAACTCTTCCTGGAGCGGGGCTTCGAACAGACCACGATCGACGACATCGTCTCGCTCGCCGGAGTCGGCCGGCGCTCCTTCTTCCGCTACTTCCCGGCCAAGGAGGACGTGGTCTTCCCCGACCACGAACGCAGCCTCGCCGAGATGACGGAGTTCCTGGAGTCGGGCACCGGCGAGGAGGACCCGGTCCGGCACGCCTGCGACGCCGCCCGCCTCGTCCTGCGGATGTACGCCGAGCAGCCGTCCTTCTCCGTCCAGCGCTACCGGCTCACCCGCAAGGTGCCCGGCCTGCGGGCGTACGAGCTGTCGGTGGTCTGGCGCTACGAGCACATGCTCGCGCACTACCTGCGCGGGCGCTTCGCCGCACGGGCCGACGGGGCCCTGCGCGCCGACGTGATCGCGGCCGCGGTGGTCTCCGCGCACAACCACGCGCTGCGCACCTGGCTGCGCTCCGGCGGCGAGAGCGACTGGACCACCGAGGTGGACGCGGCGATGGCCTTCGTCACCGGCACCTGGAGCGACCGGCCGGCCGAGGCGGTGCCGGACGGCGAGGCGGACGACGTCGTGGTGCTGGTCGCCAGTCGGCGGGCGCCGCTCTGGCGGATGGTGCAGGGCATCGAGAGCGCGCTGGAGGAGTCCCGGCAGGTCCCGCAGGCCTGACGGGCCGCGGCCCCGGCGCGCGGCGCCGACCGACCCGGGCGCCCGCTCGTCCGTACGGCGCAACCCGCTCGGGGCGCGCCGCGCCGGAGCGCCGACCACCGCGCGGGCGCCGGTACCGCGGGCGAGACTCGGTCCCAGGACGGGACCGGGCAGCGGCCGGCTCCGGTGAGCGCGAAGGAGCGGGCATGCCCGAGCAGACCGGTCGGCCCGTCGGCGGACCCGAGGCCGTGCGCGCGGTACTGCTGAAGAAGGGCTACCTGGTCCTCCTGCTGATCTCGGCCGTCGTCGGCATCCCCGTCTCGCTCGCCGCGTTCGGCTTCGTCAGCCTGGAGCACGAACTCCAGCACTGGGTCTGGGAGAGCCTTCCGGACAGCCTCGGCCTGGACCGGGCGCCCTGGTGGTGGCCGCTGCCCGCGCTGCTGCTCGCCGGCCTGCTGCTCGCCCCGATCGTCACCCGGCTGCCCGGCCGCGGCGGCCACGTCCCGGTGGACGGACTCGGTGGTCCGCCCACCCTCCCGGTCGCCGTACCCGGCGTGGTGCTGGCGGCCCTGGCCTGTCTGCCGCTCGGCGTCGTGCTCGGTCCCGAGGCGCCGCTGATGGCCCTGGGCAGCGGCCTCGCCCTGCTCGCCGTCCGGCCCGCCTGGCTGACCGCCAAGCCCCAACTGGGGCCCGTGCTCGGCGCGGCCGGCTCGGCGGCGGCGATCTCCACCATCTTCGGTAGTCCGCTGGTCGCCGCCGTGATGATCATCGAGGGCGCCGGCCTCGGCGGGCCGCAGCTGACGGCGCTGATCCTGCCGTGCCTGCTGGCGAGCGGCATCGGCGCGCTGGTGTTCACCGGCTTCGGCCACTGGACGGGGCTGTCGATCGGGGCCCTCTCGCTGCCCTCGGAGCCGCCGTCCGGCGTCCCGGACCCGGGTGACTTCCTCTGGGGGGTCCCGCTCGCGGTCGTGGTGGCGGCGATCTGCGTGACCGGCCGGCTCCTCGGCACCCGGGTCAAGGGGTACGTCACCGGCCTCCCGGACCGGCCCGCGCCGACCCGGCGGGCCACGGCCGTCCGGACGGTGCTCTGCGCCGTCGCCGTCGGCGCCTGCATCACCGCGTACGCGCTGCTCACCGGGCGCTCGCCGGAGGAGGCCGCGCTCTCCGGACAGGCCACCCTCGGCGAGCTGGCCGCCGATCCGGCGTCCTGGCCGGTCGGCGCGCTGCTGGCGCTGCTGGTCTGCAAGGCGCTCGGCTGGGGCATCGCGCTGGGCAGCCTGCGCGGTGGTCCGATCTTCCCGGCGCTCCTGATCGGCGCGACCCTGGGGATCGCCTGCGGGCCGCTGCCCGGTTTCGGCTTCGCCCCGGGGCTGGCGGCCGGCCTCGCCGCCTCCGCCGCCGCGGTCACCCGACTGCCGGTCACCAGCACCGTGCTCGCGTCGGCACTGCTCGGGGCCGACTCGGCGAACTCGATGCCGCTGCTGATCGTCGCCGCGGTGACGGCCTTCGTGGTCGCCGAGACGATCCACCGGCTCGGCCGCCGCCGGGCCGGGGCCGAGCCCGCCGGCGGGGCCCCGCCGGAGCGGCCGGCCGAAGGCTGACGGGCGCCCGCGCCCCGGCCGCCCGTCGTCCATCCGGGTGAGCCCCGGATTCACCGGCCGAGACCTGGGCAGTCTCGCTCCGTGACCACTTCTGCTCCCCGCCGCCGACGCCGCCGCTCGGCCGCCCCGCACCGGACGCCGGCTCCGGCGCACACCTTCGCCCCGAAGCACACCTCCGCCCCGGCCACCGTGCCGGGCCCGAGCGCGCCGGCCTCCTCGCGCGGGCCCGCGACCGCCACCGCGGCACCGCGCTGCTGCGCGGTCTCCACCACCGAGCACCGCTCCCTCGGCGGGACCATCATCCGCACCCACCGCCACCACCCGGCCTGCCCGGTCTGGGCGGCCCGTTGAGGCGACCGAATCCGGTCGGCCGGCCGGTGCCGTTTGCTTGAATGACAGGGTGACGAGCAGCGCCGGATTCACCGAGGACGACCTGAGCGGCCTGGCCGGGCCGCGTTCCTTCGAACGGGGCCGGGGCTACCGGGACGCGGTCGCCGAACTCGACGTCGGGGCGGAGCGGTTCACCGCGGTCGTGAGCGGCACCGAGGCCTACGAGGTGGTGCTCGAACTCGACGCGGAGTACGGGCTGTCGGGCGAGTGCGACTGCCCCTACGGGCTCGACGGCAACTTCTGCAAGCACTGCGTCGCGGTGGGCCTGGTGGTGCTGGAGAAGTGGCACGAGCTGCCCCGGCTCAAGGCCGAGGCGACGGCGCGGGCCGGCAGCCTGGAGTCCTGGCTGGGCTCGCGCTCGCGCGAGGACCTGCTGCTCCTGGTACGCGAGTTGATGGACGGCGACCGGACCCTGCGGCGTCGTCTGGAGCTCCGGGCCGCGACCGCGCAGGCCGATCCCGCCCAACTGCGCTCCCGGATCACCGATCTGCTCGCGGTGGGCCGCTTCAGCCGCTACGGGTACGTCGAGTACGCGGACGCGCAGGCGTACGCCCTCCAGGCCGGCGAGGCGGTGACCGCCGTCCGCGCGCTGACGGCGGAGGGGCAGGCCGGGCAGGCGATCGCCCTGGCGCGGGAGGCGATCCGGCTGCTCGGCCGGGCGTACGACCGGATCGACGACTCCGCCGGGTGCGTCGGCGGGGTCGCCGCCGATCTCGACGAGGCCCACCTGGAGGCCTGCCGGTCGGCGCCGCCGGACCGCGCCGAGCTGGCCGACTGGCTGGTCGACCGGCTACTGGGCGGCCACGACCACCTGGTGGAGGCGGAGCTGGCGGACTACCGCGACCTGCTGGGCGGGCCCGGTCTGCGCCGGGTCCGGGAGCGGGCGGAGGAGGCCGCCCGGCGCAGTCCCGCCGGCCGGGCCGAGAAGGACCTGATGAAGCAGCTGGCCAAGGCCGAACGCGCCCTCGCACGGGCGGCCGGCAAGGGCGTCCCGGGCCCGAGGCCGCCGGCCGGACCGGGCCCCGGTGACCCCGGCCGGCCCGGGGACGCCCTGGAGGGGTACCGCCGCGCGATCGAGCGGCTCGGTCCGCTCACCGGCGACGCCCGCTACCGCGAGCTGGCCCGGCTGCTGCGGGAGGTCCGCTCCTGCCACCGGGCCCTGGGGACGGAGCCGGCGTTCGCGGCCGAACTCGCGGCCCTGCGGGCCGACCACCGGCGCAAGCGCAACCTCCTGCGGATCCTGGACGAGCACGGCCTCTGACCAGCCATGGCGGCCGCTCCGGTCCGGCGGCGCGGGCGAGGCCCGGCGGCGGACGCGGAGATCTCACGCGGTGACCGCCCCGCCGGGCCGGGGGGTCCTCCCACCGTGCCCGGGAAACGCAGAAGACCCCTGATCAACAGGGGTCTTCGTTGGTGTCCGAGGGGGGACTTGAACCCCCACGCCCGATAAAGGGCACTAGCACCTCAAGCTAGCGCGTCTGCCATTCCGCCACCCGGACCGGGTGTTGTCTCCGCGGCCTCGTCGGCCGCGCTGACAGATGTAACTGTAGCAAAGATCGGCTTGCGCTCCCAAAACGGCCCCGGATCGTCGGGCAGGGGCGGTGACCTGGGCAAGGGGTGCTCTGTGGCGGGGGTGTGACCAGCGGATTTCGCCTCGGTTCCCGGGGGCCCGCGGGGTGGATACGGCTGGGGGCCTGGGGGAGGATGGGCGGACGTGCTCGTACGCCCGGGTGCAGGTCCCGGGGGTAAGGCGCCGGTGCGTCGGTGCGGGCCAGAGACGAGGAGTGACCGTGAGCGAGCGGAGCGAGTCGACGGCGGGGCGGGCGGCGGCGCCGAAGGTGACGGCCGAGTCGGAGGTCGCCGGGATCTGTCGCGACCTGATCCGGATCGACACCAGCAACTACGGCGACGGCTCGGGCCCGGGGGAGCGCAAGGCCGCCGAGTACGTCGCGGAGCAGCTCGCGGAGTTCGGCATCGAGCCGCAGATCTTCGAGTCCGCCAAGGGGCGGGCCTCGACGGTCGTCCGGATCGAGGGCGAGGACCGTTCGCGTCCGGGCCTGCTGATCCACGGGCACACCGACGTCGTGCCCGCCAACGCGGCGGACTGGACGTACGACCCGTTCTCCGGCGAGATCGCGGACGGCTGCGTCTGGGGGCGCGGCGCGGTCGACATGAAGGACATGGACGCGATGACGCTGGCCGTCGTGCGCGACCGGCTGCGGACCGGGCGCAAGCCCCCGCGGGACCTGGTGCTGGCCTTCGTGGCGGACGAGGAGGCGGGCGGCACCTACGGCGCCCGGTACCTGGTCGACAAGCACCCGGACCTCTTCGAAGGGGTGACCGAGGGCATCGGCGAGGTCGGCGGCTTCTCGTTCACCGTCAACGACCAGGTCCGGCTCTACCTGGTGGAGACGGCTGAGAAGGGCATGCACTGGATGCGGCTCACGGTCGAGGGCCGGGCCGGGCACGGGTCGATGGAGAACGACGACAACGCCATCACCGAGCTGTGCGAGGCGGTGGCCCGACTCGGGCGGCACACCTTCCCGCTGCGGATCACCAAGACCGTCCGCGCCTTCCTGGACGAGCTGTCCGACGCGCTCGGCGTGCGGCTCGACCCGGAGAACATGGACGAGACGCTGCGGGTACTGGGCGGCATCGCCAAGATGATCGGCACCACGCTGCGCAACACCGCCCAGCCGACGATGCTCGGCGCCGGCTACAAGGTCAACGTGATCCCCGGGCAGGCCACCGCCCACGTGGACGGGCGCTTCCTGCCCGGCTACGAGGAGGAGTTCCTGGCCGAGCTGGACAGTGTGCTCGGCCCGCGCGTGAAGCGCGAGAGCCTGCACTCGGACAAGGCGATCGAGACCAGCTTCGACGGTGCGCTGGTCGAGGCGATGCAGAGCGCCCTGCAGGCGGAGGACCCGATCGCGCGGGCCGTGCCGTACTGCCTGTCCGGCGGGACGGACGCCAAGTCGTTCCAGGACCTCGGCATCCGCTGCTTCGGCTTCGCGCCGCTGCAACTGCCGCCGGAGCTGGACTTCGCCGGGATGTTCCACGGCGTGGACGAGCGGGTGCCGGTGGACGGGCTCAAGTTCGGCGTGCGGGTGCTGGACCGCTTCATCGACGCCTGCTGAACGACCCTCCCGCCCGCGGGACGACGGCCCGCTCCCGGGGTTCCGGGGGCGGGCCGTCCGCATTGTCCGAGCTAATGATTTGGGACCGGGAAATGGAGATCGAGAGAAACGATTCTGCCAGTATCCACGGATCGATCATCCGTGCGGGTCATCACCGTTGCGGGTGAATGGGGAAGAGGTTCCGTACCCCGTTTGCCACACCGTCGTTCATTCCTATGCAGCCCGCCGAACGGGTTGCGCTGCTCATACAGGAGGAATGATGAAGGTCAAGAAGATCGCTGCCGTTGCCGCCGCCACCGGTGGCCTGGTGCTGGCCGCCGCCGGTGTCGCGTCCGCCCACGGCGGCGCCGCCGCCAACGGTGTGGCCGCCGGCTCCCCGGGCGTGGTCGCGGGCAACCAGGTTCAGATTCCCGTGCACATCCCGGTGAACCTCTGCGGCAACACCGTCAGCGTGATCGGCGTGCTGAACCCGGCGTTCGGCAACCACTGCGCCAACTTCTAAGGCGCCCGCGCGTTGAGCGCGCGATGACCGGATGACCGGTCGACGGGTCGACCGGCCGGTGGGGCACCGGCCGACAGGTCGACGGGCCGATCACCGGAACGACTCACTCGGCCCCCGGGTGGCGGACGCGCCACCCGGGGGCGCTTGTGCGTCCGGACACGGCCGGGAATCGGCGAGCCGTCAGCCTGTTGCCGTGCCTCACTCGATCGGGTGAATAGGGTTCTTTCGGCTCAACCTCACCGCTTGCGCCTCGTTGTCTCCTGTGCACTCGAAGACCTTTCCCGTTCGTCGGAAATTCCGACTTTCGGATAGGTCATCACGTCGTCTCGATACGTCAGGGGAAAATATGAGGAATGTAGCCAAGAAGGGGCTCCTCACGGCCGTGGCCACCGGCAGTGTCCTGGCCTCGACCGCCGGCTACGCCTACGCGGGCGCCGAGGCGCAGGGGGGCGCCGCCGGTTCGCCGGGCGTGGCCTCCGGCAACTCGGTGCAGGTACCGGTCGAGGTGCCGATCAACGCCTGCGGCAACACCGTCGATGTGATCGGCGTGCTGAACCCGGCGTACGGCAACCACTGCGCCAACGTCAGCGGGCACCCCGGCGGCGGCCACAGCGCCTCGGGGTCGTCCGCCTCCGGTGCGGCGGCGGGCTCGCCCGGCGTGGTCTCCGGCAACAGCGTCCAGGCGCCCGTGCACGTCCCGGTCAACGCCTGCGGCAACTCGGTCGACGTGGTCGGCGTCGGCAACCCGGCCTTCGGGAACGCCTGTGGGAACGAGGGCTCGTCGGTGGCCACCACCCCGCCCGCCAAGCCGGACGAGGACTGCCCCGAGGAGCACGGCTCGCACAACCCGCCGCCGCCCACCGGTCAGCCGTCCACACCGCCGTCGCACCCGGGCGGCGGTGAGACCACGCCCGGCAACCCCCGGACGGGCAGCCCGTCCGCCACCACCCCGGCGGCGCCCGGCGCGACCACTCCCGCGGCCGGCGGCGGCCAGAGCGGTCAGGCCGTGCCGGCATCGGCGCGCACCGCCGCTCCCGAGGCGGCCGGCAGCCAGCTGGCCTCGACCGGTGCGGGCGGCACCGAGCTGCTCGGCGCGGCCGGCCTCGCCCTGCTGCTCGGCGGCGGCGTGCTCTACCGCCGCGCCCGCGCCGGCGCGCGCTGAGCGTCGACCACGTGCCCGGCGGGTCGCTCCCGCCCGGGGCGGCGGGGCGGACGCCGGAGCGGGCTCCGGCCTGAGTGAGCGGCCGTGCCGCCGCGGCACCCCGGGTCGAACCCCCGGTGCGGCGGCGGCACGGCGGTGAGCGCCGTGCGAGCCCGGGTGTGGACGCGTGGTGCCCGTGGCCGTCCGAACCACGGACGGCCGCGGGCACCACAGACGGACGGCTCCGGACCGGCGGGAGCGCACACACCGACGACCCGCTCGGCCACGCAGCGTGAACGGTGGCACCAGGCCGGGTCGTGCGCGACGCCCCGGCCCGAGGAGGCGTGCGGAGGCGGCAGCCCGTACCGGTCAGCGGGAGGGGCCCGTCACCAGCTCCGCACCTGCCGGATGATTCGCCGCCGCAGCAGCACCGTCCGGCTACCGTCCGGGAACAGCCGCAGCCTGTCCAGCTCCCAATGCCCGTATTCGGCATGGTCGGTGAGCAGCTGGCGCGCCGCGTTGCGGGAGGTACCGCGCGGCATGCGCAACGACTGGTACTCGTACTCCGGCTGCCGGACCGGCTTCGGTGAAGTCAAAACGCTCCTCCTGAGGGACACCTGCGAGCAAGCCTACGGCCTGCCTCCGACAACGGGCCCGGGTATTTTCGGCCGCCCTCCCGGCGGGGCCCCGCGCGTACGCCTGACAGCTCATCAGTTCCGTTTCCGCTGTGGACGGGATACCCCGATCAGGGCCCGTGGAAGCGGCACGCGGGCGGCTCCGCCGTGCCGGATCCGCGCGCTCCGCGCGGGCGTGCGCGGGTACAGAACCACGCGGATCGGACATCAGGGGGGAAGTTGCGGTGAAATCGCGGGTGTAGGTGACAACCGCTGTGCGTACCGACACCGAGGGGAGATAGCGTCTGCACCATGTCTGATGCCGCGCAGCCCACCATTGCCGAGGTACGCGCCGCCGCCGAGGCGGTCAAGGCCGCCATCGACCGTCATCTGGAAGCGGTGTCAAGCCCCAGCGCAGCGGACGATCCCGCTGTGTTCACCGCCTACGAGCAGCTCGCGACGGCGGCCATCGCCTACGACCAACTCCTCTACGAGGTCTACGACGAGGTCACCCCGTTCGAGGTCCCCGGCGACGAGGGACCGGGCGGGTACAACGGCCCCGAGCAGCCCGAGGCGATCAGCGTCCTGATCCGCCGCGACTACCACGTGGTCGATCCGAAGCGGCTGCGCGCCCAGGCCGAGCGGCTGGACGACTCGCTGACCCCGGGCGGGGGCGGGTCGGGCGAGGTGAACGCCGCGATCGGTGTGCTGTTCGGCGAGTACGAGCCGGACGAGATCGCCGCCCGGAGCGAGGAGTTCGGCCTGGAGGAGGGCGACTCCACGCTCTGGGTCGCCGCCGCCGAGCCGACCGAGCCGGGGGAGTGGCTGCCGGAGCCCTTCGAGCACGCGGACCCGCAGCTGCTGATCTGCCGGTTCGACGTCAGCGAGGTCTACGACGACGAGGACCCGGACGAGTGACCTGAGCTCCGCCACCGCCCGCTCCGCCGCCCCGCCTGCCCGGGGCGGCGGAGCGGGACGCCGGGGCGGGGAGGACGGCCCGGGCCCCGCAGCTCCCGGCCGGCTGCTCGAACGCTTCTGCGAGCGCATGGTTTCGGACATTCCCGTCGGCCCCCGGGGTCGGCACCCCGGGGGCCCTCCCGGCCGCGTGGCGCGGCCGTCAGGACGTGGCGCCGAAATCGACGTCCTCGGTGCCCACCGTGCCGCCCGTCCGGCCGGGTGCCGTCTGGTACGTCCAGTACAGGTTGGTGTGGGCGATGACCTGGGCCGGCGGCGGCGCGCCCCAGGCGGTCTGGTCCTCGGTGGTGTGGGCATCCGCGACCAGGACCGCGTCGTAGCCCCGGACGAGGGCGCCGTGCAGCGTCGAGCGGATGCACTGGTCGGTCTGCGCGCCGGCGACGAAGAGCCGGCCGACGCCGAGGCCCGCCAGCACGGTCTCCAGCTCGGTGTCCTCGAAGGAGTCGCCGTAGGTCTTTCCGACCAGCGGCTCGGTGTCGCCCGGCGTCAGCTCGGGGACGATCCGCCAGCCGTCGCTCCCCGGCTCCAGGTCCGGGTCGGAGTGCTGGACCCAGACGACGGGGACCTTCTCGTGGCGGGCCTTCGCGACCAGGCGGCCGATGTTGGCGACGACGGCGTCGCGCTCGTGCGCTTCCTCGACGACGCCGTTCTGCACGTCGACGACGAGCAGCGCGGTCCGCGGACGGCCTTCGAGTGTGGTCATGATCTCCCCTTGCTCGTACCCGGCCACGGTGGTGGCCCCGGAGCACGCTAGACCCACCCTCCGACAGCGGACCGGCCCCGGCGCCGAGGGGGGACCGGCCCGGTCCCCCCTCCGCGCCCGCGCGCTAGGGGTGTTCGCCAAGTCCCGCCGGGTCCGCGCGCGACCTGGCGAACACCCCTCAGTACGCCTGGGCGGCGTTCTCCGCGAGGATCGCCCGCAGCCGGGTGGTGCGCGGCGCGGCCGGGCGTTCGGCGACGGCCTGGGGCAGGGCCGGGCCGGCCGCGTGGACCACCGAGAGGTGGCGCTCGCCGCGGCCGAACGCGGTGTAGACCCACTGGCGGGTGAGGGCCGCGCCGGCGTCCTCGGGGAGGACGACGACCGCGCCCGGCCAGCGGCGGCCGACCGCCTGGTGGACGGTCAGTGCCCAGCCGTGCCGCAGCCGGCCGGCCTCGGCCGGCGGGACGCTGCGGCGCGAGCCGTCCGGGTACTCCAGGTGCAGGCCGGTGGCGTCGCCGTCGAGCACGCGGGCGGGGCGGACGACGCCGGGGGCGGGGGAGTCCACCACGCGGTCGCCCGGGTCGAAGCCGCCGAAGCGGCCCGGGCCGGGGTTGAGGGCGGCCTTGGCGGCGGCGTTCAGCGCCCGGGTGCCGGCCGAGCCGCCGTGGCCGGGGGTCAGCAGCACCACCTGCTCGGCGGGGATGCCGAGCGCGCGCGGGATGGAGTCGGTGAGCAGCTGGATGGCGCGGTGGACGGCCTCGCCGCCGTCCTTGGCGGTCAGGATGACCACCTCCTTGTCCGGCGCCTCGACCGGCTGCAGCTCGCCGATGCCGATGCCGGAGACCAGTTCGCCGATCGGACCGAAGTCCGGGGTGCGGGAGGCCACGGAGGGGCAGACCTTGGCGGTCAGCAGGTCGGCGAAGAACCGGCCCGGCCCGGCCGACCAGAGCTGGCCCGGGTCGCCGCTCAGGACGAGCCGGGTGCCGTCGGCGAGCGACTCCAGCAGGGTCGCGGCCAGCTCGACGTCCAGCAGCGGGGCGTCCAGCACGACGAGGACGTCGAGGGCGAGCGTGCCGTCCGAGGACCGGCCGGGGCCGGCCGTGCCGGACAGCAGCTCGGCCAGGGTGGCGGCGGGCAGCGGCTCGTCGGCCGACCCGGCGAGGGCGTCCCGGCCCTGCTCGGTCCAGGTGGCGGCCCAGGCGCGCAGACCGAGGCCGGCGGCGGCGCGGACCAGCGCGACCGGCTCGGCGCGGGCGGCCTCGCCACCGGTGTGGGTGACCAGGGCGCTCTCCGCGGCGGCCCGGATCAGGGCGGTCGCCGAGGAGGACGGCGCCGCGGCGGCGGCCGCCTCCCAGGCGGCCGGGCCGGGGGCGGCGGGTGTACCGGGAGCGTCGGCGCCGCCGGCCGGGCCCTCGACGGCCGGGCTCTCGTCGACGCCCTCGGCGGCCGGGTCTTCGGTGGCGTCCTCGGCGCAGGCGCCCCCGGCCGGGTCGTCGGAGGCGTCCTCGGCGGCGTCCCCGTCGGCCGGCGCGTCCGCCGCCGGAGCGGGCTCGGCCTCCTCGCCGCTCCCGCCCTCGCCGCCGTCCGCCTCGGCCGCCTCGGCCGCCTCGTTCACCTCGCCAGACCCGTCCACGCCGGGGACGAAGGTCGACATCAGCCGGACCAGGCCGTCGGCCAGGCTCTCCTCCGCCAGGGCCAGCCGCTCCAGCGCGAGCACGGTGCGGGTCGGCGGCTCGTCGTCCTCGTCGCCGCCGGCGGAGTGCGCCTCGGCGCCGGTCAGCTCCTCCTGGAAGGGCATCGCCCGGCCGTCGACCACGGCCGACTGCAGCGCGGCGGCGGCGTCCGGCAGGCCGAGGCGGTCCAGCCCGGCCGTCACCTCGCCGATCTCCACGGCGGAGTGGCCGCGCAGGGCGGCCTGCTCCAGCAGCCAGGGCACCAGCGCCTGGGCCCGGCGGGGGTCGCCCGGGCCGGCGGCAGGGCCGAGCAGCCCGCGGGCGAAGCCGTCGGCGTGCTCGGGACGGACGCCGGGCAGGGTCAGCACGGTCCACGGGTCGGCGCGCAGCTCCTCGGCGGCGCCGTCACCGAAGGCGGCCACGGCGGCGGGCGCGAGGTCGGTGGGCGCACCGCCGGCGGCCAGCACCTCGGCGGTGGCCCGCAGGGCCTCCGCGCGCTGCTCGTCGGTCTCGGCCTGGTACCGGGAGGGGCGGGCGGCGGCCGGTGCCGCGGCCGGCGCGGCCTCACCGGGACCCGCCGGGGCGGCGCCACCCGCCGGGGCGTCCGAACCCGCGGCGGCGCCCGGGACGCGCGGGGTGTCCCCGGAGGCCGGCGCGCCCGGGCGGGCCGACTGCTGCCCGACCACCCGGATCGCCTCCGCCAGCGCCGCGACGGCGGCCGCCTTGTCGGCGCCGTCCGTCCCCGGGGCCGCCGGGGACTCCTGCGGAGCGCCGTTCTCCGTGTCACTCATCGTTCGCTCCAAAAGATCACTCCACTGCTGGGGCGCCGGCCGCTCCGCGCCCGGAGCGGCCGCCGCTCGCGGCCGCCACGGGCGGCGCGCGGGGTCGGGCCCGACCGTGCCGGGGCCGAGCCGGCCCGCGTCGGGTCGGGGCATCACGTCCGTCGTCGGCCGTCAACCCTCAGTGTGTCGGTCGTCGGTCGTCGAGATCCGGCCTGTCCGGCGGCGGCGCGAGCCCTAGAGCTCGGTCCACCCCTGGTCCGGATAGCGGTGGACCGGCGACGAGATGTCGTCGAGCGCACCACGGATCTCACCCGGAAGCGTAAGCGCCTCGACTGACAGTGCCGACTGCAGCTGTGCGACCGTGCGTGCCCCGACCAGCGCGCTCGCCACCCCCGGCCGGTCCCGCACCCAGGCGAGCGCCACCGCGAGCGGGCTGCTGGCCAGCCCGTCGGCGGCGGTGGCGACGGCGTCCACGATCCGCCGCGAGCGCTCTCCGAGGTAGGGCTGGACGAAGCCGGACAGGTAGGGCGAGGCGCCGCGCGAGTCCTGCGGGACGCCGTGCCGGTACTTGCCGGTGAGCACGCCGCGGCCGAGCGGCGAGGAGGCGAGCAGCCCGACGCCCGCCTCCCGGGCGGCGGGCAGCGCCTCCCGTTCGAGGCCGCGCTGGAGCAGCGAGTACTCCAGCTGCGCACCGGCCAGCGGCACCCGGCCGTGGTGGGCGCGCTGCCAGGTGGCGGCGCGGGCGAGCTGCCAGCCGCTGTAGTCGCAGACGCCGACGTACCGCGCGCGCCCGGAGGTGACGGCGATGTCCAGGGCGCTGAGCGTCTCCTCGACCGGGGTCGCCGGGTCGAAGGCGTGCACCTGCCAGAGGTCGACGTAGTCGGTGCCCAGCCGGCGCAGCGAGGCGTCGAGGGCGGCGAGCAGGTGGCCGCGCGAGCCGTCGAAGCGGCGGGCGGAGTCGGGGACGCTGCCCGCCTTGGTGGCGATGACCAGGTCGGAGCGGGGGATCAGGTTGTCGGTCAGCCGGGAGAGCAGGTACTCGGCGCCGCCGTCGCCGTAGACGTCGGCGGTGTCGACCAGGTTGCCGCCCGCGTCGACGAACTCCTTGAGCTGCTCGGCGGCCTCGTGCTCGTCGGTGTCGCGGCCCCAGGTCATGGTTCCGAGGCCGAGCCGGGAGACCTGCAGCCCGGTACGGCCGAGGTGACGCTTTTCCATCGGACGGGCCCTCCACTGGCCGACAACACCGCTGATACCGCTGAAACCACTCGTCCTGCTGAACCCGCCGGAACCGCGCGCGCCCCCGGCGCCGCCGGTGCCGCCCGCGCCCGGGCCGCTCGCCCCGTCCGCGCGGGCCCGGCAAACGCGCAGGTGGGGAGAGGCGTCCCCACGTCGGCTGAGCGTAGCGGCCGGTGCCCGGGCAGATGCGCAGACCCGCAGAACGATCAGCACCCGGGTGGCGGGTCCGAATGTGGCCCAGCCCACAGCTACCGGCCAGTAGCATGTCCGCCGGACGTGCGGTTACCCTCACGGACAACCCGACTGGAAGGCATGGCAGATGCGACTCGGTATCAACCTCGGCTACTGGGGCCTCGGCATGGACGCCGACAACATCGCCGTCGCCCAGGAGGCGGACCGGCTCGGCTACTCGGTCTGCTGGGCCGCCGAGGCCTACGGCTCGGACGCGGCCACCGTGCTGTCGTACGTTGCCGCCAAGACCGAGCGGATCGACGTCGGCTCGGCCATCTTCCAGATCCCGGCCCGCACGCCGGCGATGACCGCGATGACGGCGGCCACCCTGGACACCCTCTCGGGCGGGCGGTTCCGGCTCGGGCTCGGGGTCTCCGGCCCGCAGGTCTCCGAGGGCTGGTACGGCGTGAAGTTCGACAAGCCGCTGGCCCGCACCCGCGAGTACGTGGAGATCATCCGAAAGGCGATGTCCCGCGAGCGGCTGGTCCACGAAGGAGCGAACTGGACGCTGCCGCTGCCCGGCGGGCCCGGCAAGCCGATCAAGCTCACCGTGCACCCGGTGCGCGAGCACATCCCGCTGTACATCGCCGCGATCGGGCCGAAGAACCTGGAGCAGACCGGCGAGATCGCCGACGGCTGGCTCGGCATCTTCTTCGCGCCCGAGCAGGCCGCGCTCTCCCTCGACCCGCTGCGGGCCGGCCGGGCCAAGGCCGGGAAGACCCTGGACGAGGGCTTCGACCTCTGCCCGACCGTCACCATCGCGGTCGGCGAGGACATCGAGGCCGGGGTCGACGCCCAGCGTTCCTACGCCGCGCTCTACATCGGCGGCATGGGCAGCAAGGAGAAGAACTTCTACAACCAGCTCGCCCGGCGGATGGGCTACGAGCAGGCGGCCGACGAGATCCAGGAGAAGTACCTGGCCAGGGACTACGAGGGTGCCGCGGCGGCCGTGCCGCACGACCTGATCGACGCCACCTCGCTGGTCGGCGACACCGCCCGGATCGCGGACCGGATGCAGGCGTACGCCGACGCGGGCGTCACCACGCTGACCCTGGCGCCGGCCGGCTTCAGCCTGGAGGAGCGGGTCCGGGCGCTGCGCACCGGCGTCGAGGCGATGGAGCGCGCCGGTCTGGCCTGATCCGGCGGCGCCGGGGCACGGGCCGACCGCTCCGTGCCCCCCGCGCCCCGCGTACGGACGGACGGGCGGACGGGGTCTACAGCCAGTCGTGCCGCTTGAACACCCGGTGCAGCACCAGGCAGACCAGCACCATCAGCGCCACCGCCGCCGGGTACCCCCAGACCTGGTGGAGTTCGGGCATGTGGTCGAAGTTCATCCCGTACACGCCCGCGATCATGGTCGGCACGGCGGCCAGCGCGGCCCACGCCGAGATCTTCCGCATGTCGTTGTTCTGCTGCACGCTGACCTGCGCGAGGTTGGCGCTCAGGATGTCGGAGAGCAGCCGGTCCATGCCCTCGACCTGGTCGTTGGCCTTGGCGAGGTGGTCGGCGACGTCCCGCAGGTACGGCAGCGCCTCGGGGCGGACGAACGGCACGCCGCCGCGCTCCAGCCGCAGCATCGGGTCCAGCAGCGGGCCGGTGGCCCGGCGGACGGTCACCAGCTGGCGCTTGTAGCCGTAGATCCGGCCGGCGGTGTCACGGCCGACCCGGTTGGGGGCGAACACGTCGGCCTCCAGCTCGTCCAGGTCGGCCTGGAGCCCGACGGCGACGTCGACGTACCCGTCCACCACGGTGTCGCAGACCGAGTGCAGGACGGCGCTCGGCCCGTACCTCAGCACCTCCGGCCGGGCCTCCAGCTCCGCCCGGAGCTCGCCGAGCGGGCTGTCGGCGCCGTGCCGGACCGTCATCACGAAGTCCTCGCCGACGAACATCATCACCTCGCCGCTGGTCACCGCGTGCCCGCCCGGGTGGTAGCCCAGCGTCTTGAGCGAGACGAACAGCGAGCCCTGGTAGGCCTCCACCTTCGGGCGCTGACGGGCGCTGACGGCGTCCTCCACGGCCAGCGGGTGCAGCGAGAACTCCTCGCTGACCCGGTCGAGTTCCTCGACGGTGGGTTCGAAGAGGCCTATCCAGACGAAACTGCCCTTGCCGGCCGCCCGCGCGGCGGCGAGGGCGCCGGTGTGGTCCTCGGGCGCCTCGATCCGGCGGCCGTCGCGGTAGATGGCACAGTGGACGATCATCGGGCCATTGTGGCCCCTCGGCGGGAACGGTGGCGGCACAACGCCTCGCTCTGCACGGGCGCTCCACACGACCCGGCCCCCTCCGCCGCGCCACCGGTCCGCCGCTCGCCCGCCACCCGCCGCCGCGGACCCCCACCCCTCGCCCGCGACCCGGCCGGGAGGCCGTACGCTGGGCTCCATGCCCACGCTGCTGCTCGTCCGTCACGGCCGGTCCACCGCGAACACCGCCGGAATCCTGGCCGGTTGGACACCCGGCGTGGATCTCGACGACACCGGGCGCGAGCAGGCCGCCGCGCTGGCCGGCCGGCTCGCCGCGATCCCGGTGGCGCAGGTCGTCAGCAGCCCGCTGGAGCGCTGCCGGCAGACCGTGGAGCCGCTGCTCGCGGTCCGCCCCGAGCTCGGGGCGGCGGCCGAGGACGAGCGCCTCGGCGAGTGCCACTACGGCGACTGGACCGGCCGCCCGCTGTCCGAGCTGGCCAAGGAGCCGCTCTGGCGCACCGTCCAGGACCACGCGGCCGCCGCCGCCTTCCCCGGGGGCGAGTCGCTGCGCGAGCTGAGCCACCGCACGGTCGACGCGGTCCGCGAGTGGAACGCCAAGGTCGCCGCCGAGCACGGCGAGGACGCGGTCTGGGTCGCGTGCTCGCACGGTGACGTGATCAAGGCGGTGGTGGCCGACGCGCTCGGCCTGCACCTCGACCACTTCCAGCGGATCTCCGTCGAGCCCTGCTCGGTCACCGCGATCCGCTACACCCCGCAGCGCCCCTTCGTGCTGAGAATGGGCGACACCGGCGACCTCTCCTCGCTCGCGCCGAAGCCGGGCGCCGGCGGCCACGGCGACCGGGGCGGCGACGCGACCCCGGCCGGGGACGCGGTGGTCGGCGGCACCGCCTGACCGACCCGCCCCGGCGCCGGCACCCGCGCCGGCCGCCGTCGCCGCGGACCGGCCCCGACCGGCGCGGACCCCGGCGGACCCGCCCCGGGTCACCGGCTCGGCTCCCCGGGCCGGGCCCGGAGGTCGTAGGGTGACTAGCGAGCCTGCCGGGACCGGCCCACCGGTGTCCGGGCGGGCGGTGGCGCCCGGACGGTCCGGCTGTCCGAGCGCCCCGCACCACAGGCAGACGACACACACCCGTCAGACGTACGACTACGCGACACCCACGCAACACCCGACATACGACGATCGAAACGATCCGGAGCGAGAGCGTGCCCCGTCAGGTCTTCTTCTACGACCAGCCCGAACGGTTCGTCGCCGGCACCGTCGGCCAGCCCGGCGCCCGGGCGTTCTACCTGCAGGCCAGCGCCCGGGGGCGGATCACCAGCGTGCTGCTGGAGAAGACCCAGGTCGCCGCGCTCGCCGAGCGGATCGAGGAGGTCCTCGACGAGGCCCTGCGGCGCAGCGGCGGCGACTCCGCGATCCCCGCCGCCGCCCCGGTGGACCTGCTCGACACCGCCCCGCTGGACCTGCCGCTGGAGCAGGAGTTCCGGGTCGGCACGATGGCCCTGGCCTGGGACAGCATCGACAGCTGCCTGGTGGTCGAGGCACAGGCGGTGATCGAGGAGGACGAGGGCGAGGACGCCGCCGAGGCGGTCTTCGAGGACGACGAGAACGGCCCGGACATGCTGCGGGTGCGGCTCTCCGGCGCGATGGCCCGGGTGTTCGCCAAGCGCGCGCTGGACCTCGTCTCGGCCGGTCGCAAGCCCTGCCCGTTCTGCAACCTGCCGCTCGACCCGGAGGGCCACCTGTGCCCGCGCGCGAACGGGTACCGGCGCTGAACACCGAGACCCCACCGCAGGCGGACCCGGTGGCCGGCGCCGCCCTGGCCGCCGACGTGCCGACCGCGCTGCGCCTGCTGCGCGAGGGCGGGCTGACCGTCCACGGCCGGCTGACCGACGCCTCCAACGCCGCGCTCTACTGCAGCGTCACGCTGGACGGCCCGCAGGGGCTGACCGCCCAGGCCGTCTACAAGCCGGTGGCCGGCGAGCGCCCGCTCTGGGACTTCCCGGACGGCACGCTGGCCGGCCGCGAGGTCGCCGCGTACGAGCTCGCCGCCGCCACCGGCTGGGCGCCGATCCCGCCCACCGTGCTGCGCGACGGTCCGCACGGGCCCGGCATGGTGCAGCTCTGGGTGGAGCCCGACCCGGAGGCGGACCCGCTGCTCGCCCTCCAGGACCCGCGCGGACCGGAGGACGGCTGGCTGCCGATCGTGCGCGCCGACGTCGGTGACGGGCGCACCGCGCTGCTGGTCCACCCGGACGACGAGCGGCTGCGCCGGCTCGCCGTGCTGGACGCGGTGCTCAACAACGCCGACCGCAAGGGCGGCCACCTGATCGCCGCCGCCGACGGCCGGATCTACGGCATCGACCACGGCGTCACCTTCAACACCGAGGGCAAGCTGCGCACGCTGCTCTGGGGCTGGGCCGGTCAGCCGCTGCCGCAGGACGCCCTGGCGGTGCTGGGCGGCCTCGCCGAGCAACTGGACGGCGCGCTCGGCGAGCGGCTCGCCCCGCATCTGACCGCAGCCGAACTGGGTGCCACCCGCGCCCGGGTGGCCGAGCTGCTCGGCACCGGCCGCCACCCGCTGCCCTCGCAGGACTGGCCGTCCATCCCCTGGCCGCCGATCTGACCCGCACCGCCCCGCGGGGGGCCGGACCGGCGCCCGCCCGAGGCGCCGACCTGCCGACCCTGTAGCAATGGTCTGGACCGGTGCGGCGGTTCGGCCGCAGACTGCTCCGATGGACGAGCGACGGACCACCCCCCACCTGGACCTGCCGCTGCATCGCTTACAGGTCCCGCTGCCGCACCTGCTCCCGTTCGCGATCGGCAGCTTCGACGCCATCGGCCCGCTCTCCCGGGCTTCCTTCCCCCACCGGCACTCCTTCTACGAGATCGTCTACGTCACCGGCGGCCGCGGCGCCCACGTCCTGGACCTGGTCCACCGGACGCTGCAGCCGCCGCAGTTGTGCGTGATCGTGCCCGGACAGGTGCACTACTGGGCCGACGCCGACGATCTGACCGGGCAGGTGGTGCTCTTCAACGAGGACTTCCTGCTCTCCCGCCCCGACGACCTCGCCGCGCTCCGCGGCCTCTCCTCCCGGCCGGCCCTGTCCCTGGGCGAACACGCCGGGCCGATCGCCGCCTTGCTGGCCGACATGGAGCAGGAGTACCGGGCGCTGCCGTCCGGCTACCTGGGCGTGCTGCGGGCCAGCCTGCACATCCTGATCGTCCGGGCGCTGCGTGCCTGCGCCCCCGGCCCGGGGCCGGCGGTGCCCGGGCGGGGGAGCGAACTGGCCACCGCCTTCACCCGGTTGATCGCCGACCCGGGCGGACTGCACCGCTCGGTGGCCTCCTGCGCCCAGGAGCTGGGCCTGTCGCCCGGCCATCTGCAGACGCTGGTGAAGCAGGCCACCGGCTGCACACCCGGCCGGCTGATCCGCCAGCAGCAGACGCTCGAGGCGAAACGGCTGCTGGCCTCCACCGACCTGACGATCCGTCAGGTCGCCCGGGAGGCCGGGTTCGCCGATCCGGCGTACTTCTGCCGCTTCTTCCGGCGGGAGACCGGGATGACGCCGGGGGAGTTCCGGGCCGGGGTCGGAGGAAATCACCACGATCCCCGGATCACGTCCATCGCGGCCGTCCCGGGCGCCCCGTAGGTTGGCTGCTGGCCGCCGGTGACCGGCCCGTACGGAACGGGTGGGCCGCCGGCCCGGTCCTTGTCATGCCCCCACCATGACAAGGGCCGCCCCCACTTCCCCCCCACACCCCCCACTGAAGGAGTCGGCGCATGCCAGCGTCCCAAGAGCCCACCGGGCCGGAGGGCCTGATCGACCGCCGGATCAGCCGCAAGACCGTCCTCAAGGCGGCCGCCGTCCTCAGTGCCACCCCGCTGCTGATCGGCGGCGGTGTCGCACTGGCCCGCGACCGGGTCGGCACCGGCGAGGCACCCGGCCTCACCCCCGCCTGCCACGACGGCGACGAGCCGACGATCGA
The DNA here is from genome assembly GCF_040630835.1 of Kitasatospora sp. NPDC005751. Taxonomy (NCBI): domain Bacteria; kingdom Bacillati; phylum Actinomycetota; class Actinomycetes; order Kitasatosporales; family Streptomycetaceae; genus Kitasatospora; species Kitasatospora sp. NPDC005751. The sequence continues at coordinate 2,240 of NZ_JBEXYC010000080.1, read as the reverse complement.
GCAGACCGAGGGCCCCTACTTCAAGCCGAACTCCCCGCTGCGGACGTCGCTGATCACCGACAGCACCCCCGGCACCCGGCTCACCGTGAGCGGCTACGTCTTCGGCCGGGCCTGCCTCCCGATCGCGAACGTCCTGCTCGACTTCTGGCAGGCCGACGTCAACGGCGCCTACGACAACACCGGCTTCGCCTTCCGCGGCCACCAGTTCACCAACGCCCAGGGCGCGTTCACCCTCACCACCATCGTGCCGGGCCTGTACCCGGGCCGCACCCGGCACATCCACGTCAAGCTCCAGGCGCCCGGCCGCCCGGTGCTCACCACCCAGCTCTACTTCCCCGGCGAGCCGCGCAACAGCACCGACACCATCTACGACGCGCGGCTGCTGATGAACGTCCGCCAGGTCGGCTCGGCGAAGGAGGGCACCTACGACTTCGTCCTGAACGTGCCGCAGACCCCCACCACGCCGCCGACCAGTCCGAACCCCACCACGCCCACCACCGCACCCCCGACCTCCCCGCCCGGCGGCTCCTGGACCGCCGGGACCCTCTACAACGCGGGCGACCGCGTCACCTACGCCGGCGCCTCCTACCGTTGCCTCCAGGGGCACACCGCCATCACCGGCTGGGAGCCGCCGAACGTGCCGGCCCTCTGGCAGCGGTCGTAGCGGCTCCGACCGCGTCCCCCAGGGGCCGGGCGCCCGGTCGGCGGCAGGGCCGACCGGGCGCTCATCCGCGCGCCCGGAAACCGCCCCCGTACCGGGCGGACCACGTCGGGAGCCGGTCCCTATCAGTCCGGAACCGCTCAGGCAACGTCGGAAACCGAATCCAGTCGATCTTGTGTACTGGTTAGGCTTTCAAATGTTCGCGCGGTTAAAGTGATTCCCATGCATGCCTGGCCCGCCTCCGAGGTTCCCGCCCTGCCTGGTCAGGGGCTCCCCCTTCGTATTCACGACACCGCCGCGGGCGGTATCCGCGAGGTCGTCCCGCAGGACGGCACCGCCCGGATCTACGTCTGCGGCATCACCCCCTACGACGCGACCCACATGGGCCACGCCGCCACGTACAACGCGTTCGACCTGGTGCAGCGCGTCTGGAAGGACGCCGGCCACGACGTCCTGTACGTCCAGAACGTCACCGACGTCGACGACCCGCTGCTGGCGCGGGCGATCGAGACCGGCCAGGACTGGGTGGCCCTCGCCGAGCGTGAGACCGCGCTCTTCCGCGAGGACATGACCGCCCTGCGGCTGCTCCCGCCGGCCCACTACATCGGCGCCGTCGAGTCGATCCCGTGGATCGTCCCGCTGGTCCAGAAGCTGCTGGCGAGCGGCGCCGCCTACAAGGTGGACGAGGACATCTACTTCTCGGTCGAGTCGGAGCCGCACTTCGGCGAGGTCTCCGGCCTGACCCGGGAGGCCATGCGCCCGCTCTTCGCCGAGCGCGGCGGCGACCCGGACCGCCCCGGCAAGCGCCACCCGCTGGACGCCCTGCTCTGGCTCGCGGCCCGCCCGGGCGAGCCCGCCTGGGACACCGAGCTCGGCCACGGCCGCCCCGGCTGGCACATCGAGTGCGTCGCGATCGCGCTGCGGTTCCTGGGCATGTCCTTCGACATCCAGGGCGGCGGCAGCGACCTCTCCTTCCCGCACCACGAGATGGGCGCCGCGCACGCCCAGGTCGCCACCGGCGGCCACCCGTACGCCCAGGCCTACGTGCACGCGGGCATGGTCGGGCTGGACGGGCACAAGATGTCCAAGTCCCGCGGCAACCTGGTCTTCGTCTCGGCGCTGCGCCGCGAGGGCGTCGACCCGGCGGCGATCCGCCTCGCGCTGCTCTCGCACCACTACCGCGAGGACTGGGAGTGGACCAAGGCCACCCTGGACGAGGCCGTCGAGCGCCTCGCCCGCTGGCGTGCCGCGGTCTCCCGCCCGGACGGCCCGCCGGCCGAGGCGCTGCTGGCCGAGGTCCGGGAGGCGCTCGCGCGCGACCTGGACGCGCCCGCGGCGCTGGCCGCGGTGGACCGCTGGGCGGCCGGCCAGGAGGCCGACGGCGGCACCGACATCGGTGCGCCCGGCCTGGTCTCCCGCACGGTGGACGCGCTGCTCGGCATCGCGCTGTAGGACGGCGAACGCCGGAGGGCGCCGGGACCAGCTGGTCCCGGCGCCCACCCCCCCTGCCGCCACCCCCGCGGGAAAACCCCAGCAGGGACGCCAAGGGGAACCACCCCCCCCCCCCCCGGGGCGCCCC
>NZ_JBEXYC010000079.1:0-23478 GCF_040630835.1 Kitasatospora sp. NPDC005751 | reverse complement strand
GCGCCTCGGAGATCCGCAGCGCCTGCTCCACGCCGTACTCGTCCAGCTCCGACAGAAGGCCGTCCACACCCTCCCGGTCGGTGGTGTGGTCGTCCGCGAAACGACGGTCACCCGTCGCGTCCGGCACGTACTTCACACAGACAACGATCCTCAAGCTCATGAGCGGTTCTCCTGATACGGGTGCACTGGTCCATGGCCTCAGGTCATGCCCAGGGTACTGAGTGCCAAGTCCGGCCCGGCCGCGCCGCACGCGGAGCGGGCGCCACCTGGACCGGCATGCCGTGTCGGCTCTCTTCGACTGGCGTCAGAGGCTCGCCTCAGAGAATACGGCACTCAGTACCCCGCGTAAAGGAACTCAGTACCCTTCACCCGTCGCCGGCGAGCCCGAGGGCTCCCCGGGCGCCCGCGAGCATCGTCCAGGACCCCGCGCGGAATCCACCGGACCCTCCGGGCGGGCCTCCGCCGGGGCCACCCGTCCGGCGGCTCCCGACCGGGCCAAACGCTCGCGGCGTGCTGCGGCCATCACGCCCTGCGTGCTACCTTGCTTTGCATGGTAGCTGGCAATGCAAGCATCCCTGCGGCGGACGGGCCCGTGGCGAGCCAACTCCGCAAGGGGGTGCTGGAGTACTGCGTCCTGGCCCTGCTCCGGGACGGACCCCGCTACGGCGTGGAGCTGCTGGCGGAGCTCGCCCGGGTCGAGGTGATGGCCACCAGCCAGGGCACGATCTACCCCCTGCTGTCCCGCCTCCGGCGGACCGGGCTCGCCGACACCCACCTACGGGACTCCGAGAGCGGGCCGCCGCGCAGGTACTACACGCTGACCGACGCCGGCCGGAGCGCACTGGAGGAGTTCACCACGAGCTGGCCCTCCTTCCGCGCCGCCGTCGACCACTTCCTCACCCCTGGAGAGACGCCGTGACGGACACCCTCGCCCATCCCCTCGTACGGGACTACCTCTCCTCGGTCGAGGCGCTGACGGCCGCGCTTCCCGAGCTCCACCGCCGGGAGCTGCTGGCGGACCTGCGCGAGCACATCGAGGTGGCACTGGCGGACGCCGGCCACCTCGACGGGGACGGCGTGCGCGGCGTCCTGGACCAGTTGGGGGCGCCCGGCGAGATCGCGGCGGCCGCGCTGGCGGAGGAACCGGGCGACGACCGGCCGGTGCCGGAGAGCGGCGGGCGGACCGCGGTCACCGCCGCCCTGATCGCCGTACCGCTGCCGGCCGCGCTCGTCCCGGTGATCGGGGCGCCGCTGGGACTGGTCGCCGCGGTCGTCGGGCTCGTCCGGCTGTGGAAGTCCCCGCAGTGGTCCCGGCGGGAGAAGCGGGAGGCGACGCTGCTCGCGCTCTCGCCCGTCCTGGTCCTCCCGGTGGTCGCGGCAGTGCTCTCGGTGGTGCTCGGCGGCCTGAGCGCGCGCACGGTGACGATCGCGCTCCTGGTGACCCTGGCCCTCCCGGTGGTGGCGGCCGCCCGGCTGGTCCGCTCGGCCGCCCGGCTCCGCTAGGGCAGGTCGGACAGGCTCCGGCCGACCAGGGCGACGGCGGCCTCGGCCGTGTAGAGACGGAAGGTCAGCGACTCCTGGAGGTAGAGGTCGACCGAGTCGGCGGTGTGGGAGAGGTAGCCGACCGAGATGTCCTGGCCCAGGACGAGTTCGAAGTCGCCGCCACGGGCCGACAGCAGGAAGGCGCCCTCGATGGCCGGGGCCCAGATGATCTCGCCGTCGAGGAGCCGGGCGATGTGCGCCGCCACCGGGTAGCCGTGGTCGCTGGTCTCGCTGACCGCGGTGAAGGCGTCGGCGCCGAGCAGCAGCGCGTAGGGCCCGCCGACTCCGGCGAGGCGCAGCGCGGAGAGCGCCCTCGCCACCGCGTTCGGGTATTCGCGGACATCCGCCGGGAGCTGGATCGCGGGGTTGCTCGCACCGGCGCGGATGCCCTCGATGGCGGCGGCCCGGTACCCCTCGAAGACGGCGCGGTCCTCGGCGAGGGCGATGGTGCGGGCCGCGTCCTTGACCGGCTGCCAGTCGGAGTCGCGGGAGCCGCGCTCGACGTCGTCGACGGCGGCGCGGCTGACGGTGAAGGGCACCCGGAGCTCGACGACGGGCTGGGAGTCGCGGGCGTGGGCGAGCACCCCGTCGGCGGGCGGGGTGATGCCGGTCAGGTGGCCGGTGCCGACGGCGGCGAGGGTGGTGCCCTCGGGGCCGCTCAGGTCCACCACCCGGCGGCCGGCGATGTGGAGCTTGAAGGTCTGCCGGGCCTCCTCCTCGATCTCCTCCCAGGCCGCGGCGGAGACGGGGGCCAGGTCGCGGTGCAGATTGCTCATGACGAAGGGGTCCCTTTCAGGCTGCCGATGCCGAGCGAGCCGTCGGCGGCGGAGGGGGCGGTGGCGGTACTGGCGGTGGCGGTGGCGGTACTGGCGGTGGCGGCACGGGCGGTGGCGGCACTGGCGGCGGTGACCTCGGCCGGGGCGCCGGCGGGAGCGGGCGCGGCCGGCGGCCCGTCGAGGAACTCGGCGGTCGGGACGTAGAAGAGCGAGCCGGTCACCGCCGTGGAGAAGTCGAGCAGCCGGTCGTGACTGCCCGGCGGGCGGCCGACGAACATGTTGCGCAGCATCTCCTCCGTCACCTCGGGCGTGCGCGCGTAACCGATGAAGTACGTCCCGAACTCGCCGCCGCCGTCGAAGGATCCGAACGCCATGTTGAAGCGCATGATCTGCCGCTCCTCACCGTCGGGGCCGGTGATCGTGGTGAGGGCGACGTGCGAGTCGGCGGGCTTGGTCGCGTCGTCCAGCTCGATGTCGGTGAGCTTGGTGCGGCCGACGGCCCGTTCCTGCTGCTCCACCGGGAGGGTGTTCCAGGCGGTGAGGTCGTGCAGGTACTTCTGGACGACGACGTAGCTGCCGCCGGCGAACCCCGGGTCCTCCGCGCCGACCACCACGGCCGCCGCGGCCGCCCGCCCCTCGGGGTTCTCGGTACCGTCGACGAAGCCCAGCAGGTCGCGGTCGTCGAAGTAGCGGAAGCCGTGGACGGAGTCGACGACGGTGGCGGCACCGGACAGCCGGCGGGTGAGCTGGCCGGCCAGTTCGAAGCAGAGGTCCAACCGGGTGGCCCGCAGGTGGAGCAGCAGGTCGCCGGGGGTGGCGGGGGCCCGGTGACGGGCGCCCGCCACCTCCCGGAACGGGTGGAGCCCGGCGGGTCTGGGGCCGGCGAAGAGGCGGTCCCAGGCGTCGGAGCCGATGCCGGTGACGCAGGTCAGCCCGGCGTCGGGGGCCCGGAAGCCGACCGAGCGCCGCAGGCCGGCGAGGTCGGGCAGCAGGTCGCGGACGGCCTGCTCACCGCCGGGGTCGATGGTGAGCACCAGGAAGATCGCGACGTTGGTCAGCGGGGTGAGGACGGCCTGCGGCTCTCCGGCGGGCGCGTTCGGGCTGTCGGGCGGCATGACGGTCTCCACCTCAGGGTTCCCGCGTGCTTCCCCGCCCGGTCCGGCGGTCCGCGACCGGACGGCCGGCGGGGCGGAGCGGCTCCGCGCTCGGAGCATGACGGACCGGCAGTGATCTGATCATGTGTACGATTACACCGCATAGTGGACATGAGGGCGCGATCAACACGCACCCGTCCGGCCCAGCGCCACGGCCCGGCGGACGCCCCCGTGAGGGGCGGGCCACTCGGCCCGCCCCTCGTCCCGCTCCGGCTCTCGTCCCGCTCCGGCCGTCGCCCGTTCGTGCCGTCAGGCCCGGAGGGCGGCCAGTTGCTCGGCGAACGGCACCACGGCCGGCGTGTCGGCCGGTGACGGCGCCGCCGTCGGCGGGCGGCCGGCCAGCAGGGTGGCCAGCTCGCCGGCCGCCCGGTCGATCCGGCCCGGCAGGCCGTCGGTGTGCCGGTCCCCCGTCGCGCCCCAGTCGTCCGTCGCCGCGTACACCGCGGTGGGGACGACCACCGAGCGCAGGTAGGCGAAGAGCGGCCGGACGGCGTGCTCCAGGGCGAGCGAGTGCCGGGGAGTGCCGCCGGTGGCGGCGATCAGCACCGGCTTCCCGGCGAGGACGTCGTGGTCGATCACGTCGAAGAAGGACTTGAACAGGCCGCTGTAGGAGGCGGTGAAGATCGGCGTCACGGCGATCAGGCCGTCGGCGCGCGTCACCGCCTCGACCGCCTCGCGCAGGGCCGCGCCCGGGAACCCGGTCACGAAGTTGTGCGCGATGTCGGTCGCGAGGTCCCGCAGTTCGATCACCGTGACGTCCACCGCGCCGCCTGCCGCGCCGAGCTGACGGACCGTCGCCTCGGTGAGCCGGTCGGCCAGCAGGCGCGTCGAGGACGGCTTGCTCAACCCGGCGGTCACCACCGCCAGTCGGTACGCGCTCACTCGGCCACCTCCGTCGTCTCCTCCTGCGCGGCGAGTTCGGCCGCGACCCGGGCCGCGTGCGTCGGCCCGTCCGGGACGCCCGCCGGGCGGCCCTTGGCGAACTCCTCGCGCAGCACCGGCACGACCTCCTCTCCCAGCAGGTCCAGCTGCTCCAGCACGGTCTTCAGCGGCAGGCCGGCGTGGTCCATCAGGAACAGCTGGCGCTGGTAGTCGCCGAACGACTCGCGGAAGGTCAGCGTCTTCTCGATGACCTCCTGCGGGCTGCCCACGGTGAGCGGGGTCTGCTCGGTGAACTCCTCCAGCGAGGGGCCGTGGCCGTACACCGGCGCGTTGTCGAAGTACGGGCGGAACTCGCGCACCGCGTCCTGCGAGTTCTTCCGCATGAACAGCTGGCCGCCCAGCCCGACGTAGGCCTGCTCCGCCGTGCCGTGCCCGTAGTGGGCGTAGCGCTCGCGGTAGAGGTCGACCAGCTTCTGGAAGTGCTCCTTGGGCCAGAAGATGTTGTTCGCGAAGAAGCCGTCACCGTAGTAGGCGGCCTGCTCGGCGATCTCCGGGCTGCGGATCGAGCCGTGCCAGACGAACGGCGCGACGCCGTCCAGCGGGCGCGGGGTGGAGGTGAAGGACTGCAGCGGGGTGCGGAAGCGGCCCGACCAGTCCACCACGTCCTCGCGCCAGAGCTGGTGCAGCAGCGCGTAGTTCTCGACCGCCAGCGGGATGCCCTGGCGGATGTCCTTGCCGAACCACGGGTACACCGGGCCGGTGTTGCCGCGGCCCATCATGAGGTCGACCCGGCCGTCCGCGAGGTGCTGGAGCATCGCGAAGTCCTCGGCGATCTTCACCGGGTCGTTCGTGGTGATCAGCGTGGTCGAGGTGGAGAGGATGATGCGTTCGGTCCGCGCGGCTATGTAGCCGAGCATGGTCGTCGGCGAGGACGGCACGAACGGCGGGTTGTGGTGCTCGCCGGTCGCGAAGACGTCCAGGCCGACCTCCTCGGCCTTGCGGGCGATGGCCACCATCGCCTTGATCCGCTCGTGCTCGGTCGGGGTGCGGCCGGTGGTCGGGTCGGGGGTGACGTCGCCGACGGTGAAGATTCCGAACTGCATGCTGCTCACCACACTCCTGGTGAATCCCGGGGCGCGGGATCCGATCGTCAAAGTTTCAACCACCTTAGCACCGGCCGATCCGCCGGTATTCCCCTGCGCGCCCCGCGGGCCGCCCAGGACCGCACGGGTGCGGGGCCGTACCGGCACACGGGCCGGGCAGGCCTTGAGGGCCCCGGGGCGGACCGGGCGGTTTCCCGGGTCGGCGGGACAATGGGAGGAGCAAGGACGGCCGACCCGGAGTCCCGGAAGGGCGGCGAGCCGATGGCGGCCTACATCGCGGTGAGTGCGCTGAGCCACGAGGGCCTGGTGCGCGAACACAACGAGGACAGCCTGACGGTCGGGCCGTGGACGCTCTGCGCGACCGTGACCGGCAACCCGCAGACCCTGCTCTTCCCGACCGGACCGCCCTGCGTGGTCGCGGTGGCGGACGGGCTCGGCGGGCACCCGGGGGGCGAGGTGGCGAGCGCGCTGGTGGCCCGGCGGCTGGCCACCGCCGGACCGGGCCTGGAGGGCGAGGAGACCGTCCGGGAGGCCCTGCAGTCCTGCAACCAGGCGGTGTACGCCGCGGCGGCCGAGGATCCGGAACTCGCCGCGATGGGCACGACGGTGGCGGGTGTGGTGCTGCTCCCCGAGCGGATCGTCGCCTTCAACGTCGGCGACAGCCGGGTCTACCGGGTGGAGCGGGACGGCCTGCGCCGGATCAGCGTGGACGACAGTCCGCCGCCGGCCCCCGGGCGGCGGACCACCTCGCTGATCACCCAGTCGCTCGGCGGCTCGTTCGGCCTGACCTTCGTCGAACCGCCTGTGCGCGGCATGCCACTGGCCCCCGGTGACCGGTACCTGGTGTGCAGCGACGGCCTGACCGATCCGGTGCCGGAGGAGGAGCTGTCGGCGCTGCTGACGGGCTCCGCCGAAGGGTCGGAACGGGCCGACGGGCGCGCGGTCTACGACCTCTGGAGGGCGGCGATCGAGGCCGGCGGGCCGGACAACATCACGATGGCCCTGGTCCGGGTCGCCGGGTAGCCCCGGCGCGAGCCGCCGCCGGGCCCGCGCGGGAGGCCCCGGCGGAGCGCCGCACGCGCTCCCCCGGGGCCTCCGGTCATCCGGGGCCGATCAGAACTCGGCCTTGATGTTCGCGCCGCCGAAGCCCTGCTGGGCGTAGAGGCTGGCGTAGACGTAACCCGCGGGCGGGTTGTCGATGGTGAGGGTCTCGGTGTTGTTGGAGGCGTTGACCGACCGGGCCGTGTAGGCGTTGGTGTACGCCCACGAGGCGGTGTTGAAGTAGAGGTCGGCGTTGCCGGTGCCGCCGGTGCTCGTCAGCTTCAGCTGCTTCGTCCCGGCCGGGATGTAGAGGTAGAAGTGGGCGTAGTTGCCGGTGGTCGCCGCCAGGTTGCTCCGCCGGCAGTTCCGGTCGAGCAGGCGGGTGTCGGCGGCGGAGCACTCGGGCATCCGCGAGACGGTGACCGCCCGGCTGGTGCTCGCGGTGGCGCCCTTGTCGTCGGTCACGGTCAGGGTGACGGTGTAGGTGCCGTCCGCGCCGTAGGTCTTGGTCGGGTTGGCGGCGGTGGAGGTGGTGCCGTCACCGAAGTTCCACGCGCGGGAGGCGATCGTGCCGTCCTTGTCGGTGGAGCGGTCGACGAAGGTGACGCTCAGCTCGCCGGTCGCGGTCGTGAAGGCCGCCGTGGGCGCCTGGTTGCCGCCCGGGTCGGTGCCGGTGCCGCAGGAGCCGGCCGCGCAGGCGGTCAGCCAGGCGTCGAAGTCGGCGTTGTAGCGGGTGCCGATGGTGGAGGTCAGGTAGCCGCGGGCGCCGTTCCAGTCCCCGGCGCGGTACTTGGCGAGCACCGCGTCCATGTCCGCGCGGTGCTTCTCCAGCATGTAACGGACGGCCAGGTAGCCCCAGTTGTAGACGCGGGTCTGGTCGGCGTTGTCGTACGTGGTGTCGAAGAGCGTGCTCAGGCTGTAGGTGTGCAGGCCGGCGGCGGACATCGCCGCGTCGTACGACACCTTGCGGTACGAGTAGGAGACGTACTCGGCGAAGCCCTCGACCCACCAGACGGTCGGCGTGGTCATCCCGGCGTTGAAGTCGCCGGCCATGTCGAACCGGCCGTCCAGGTAGTGGGTGTACTCGTGGTTGAGGTTCCAGATCTGGAAGTCCGGACGCACCCACTCGGCCTCGTAGGCGAGGAAGCGCGGCTGGTTGCCGACCGCGGCCGGGTCGCCCTCCAGGTACATGCCGCCGTTGTTGGTGTTGATGCCGTAGATGATCGCGGCGAACACGCCGTAGTCGAAGCGGCCGTGGAAGACCACGACCTCGATGGTGGTGTTCCGGTCGTTGGCCACCGGGCCGCCGTCGCGGACCACGGAGTGGAAGTAGGCGTCCTGGCCGGTCAGGCTGGTGCAGGCGGTGGACAGCTGGGTGGAGTCCAGGGCCTGGGCGAGGATCTTGATGCTCGGGCTGCAGGTGTAGCTGACCGTCAGATTGGCCGCCTTGAGGCGGTTGGCGGCGTCGCAGGTGCCGTAGTACGAGCAGTTGGCGGCGTCGTAGGCGGCCGTCATCTCGGCGGCGGCGGCCCACTGGTAGGCGGTGCGGCCGCCGACCGATGACTGGTCGACCAGGCCCTTGACCAGCGGGCGGTCCTTGGCCTGCAGCGGGGCGTACTGGAGGAAGCGGCCCATCTCGCGGGTGGCGTTGTAGACCAGGAAGCCGTAGTCACCGCCGAGCAGGGCGTTGTTGGCGCCGGCGAAGCCGTACAGCGAGTCCAGCACGCTCGGGTCGGCCTGGACGGCCGAGACGAAGGCGGGGATCTGGTGGCCGCGCCACAGCACGGTGAAGACGCCGTTGAGGGCGTTCCCCATCCCGGCCGGGTTGTGGGTGGCGGCGTTGTAGTCGGCCAGCATGCGCTTGACGACGTACAGGTAGCGGACGTTCTCCTGCGCGCTGTCGATCAGTACGACGGCCTCGCCCAGCGTGCCCGAGTTGTCGGAACTCACGTCACGCGAGTGGGAGTTGGCGAAGAAGGTGTCCAGCGCGCCACGGATCGCGGCCTGCAGGGCGGTGCCGTAGGTGCCGACGTCGGCGGGGTGGTACCACTGCACGAAGTAGCCCGCGCGCAGGAAGAGCACCAACTGTCCGGCGGAGGTGGTGTTGTTGCCGGGGTAGGCGGCGGCGGTGTCGCGCAGGGCGTTGGCCACGGTGACCATCTGCGCCTCGCGGAAGGCCTTGTTGGCGTCGGTGCCGGTGAGCGTGAACAGCTGGTTGACGCAGCCGAGTTCGGCGGACTTGATCTGCTGGACCAGGGCGCTGCCGGTGCGGCTGGTGAAGTCGCCGACGTTGCAGGCCGCGGCGGTCACGGCGGCGGACTGCTGCCCGGCGGACTTGGCCGACGTGGCGGCCGCCCCCGTCGAGGCGGCGTCCGCGGGCGCGGTGGCCGAGAGCGGGGCGCGGTCACTGGCGGGGACGGACCGGTTCTGGCCGTCGCCCTGCGCGGCGGCGCCGATGCCGGGCTGCGGGGCCGGACCGGCCGCCGTGGCGGACGGGGCGCCGCCGGGCTGCGGCGGGACCGGGGCAGGGGCGGCCTGGCCGCGCGGGGCGAACAGGCCGAGCGCCAGGAGCATCGCCAGGGCGATCGTCACCAGCCTGGCCAACTGAGGCAGTGGTGAAAAAGGTCGTGCGGTTCTCACGTGGGGGCCTCCGGGCCTTCTTCAACCGCGCTGGGGAGACGCGGCCTTGACGGGAGTGAGGACCGTTGCGACGGCGCCGTGGGGCGGCTCCGTCGTGCACACGGTGGGGAGTGTGACATGTACAATGGCATACATCACATGACGTGTGAAGCCCCTGGACACCGGCCTTCGGGCCGGACCCCCGGGCAGACTCCCCGGACCGGTGACGACGAACGGCCGTTGGGCCGAGGAATCGACTTCCTCGGCCCAACGGCCGTTCTCCTACCGGGAGCTGAGCGGCCGGCAGCCGCGCACGTCACCGTGCGGGCCGGACGGCCCCGCGGGTCCGGGCAGGTCAGGCAGGTCGGACGGATCGGGCGGTCCGCCCCCCGGACCCCGGACCCGGGCGGATCACTTGCGCAGCAGCAGGATGACGCCGGCGGTGACCAGGCCGACCACCACCGCGGCCGCGCCGTACGCGAGCCGGTGCGCGCGCAGGACGGGCAGGAAGCGGTCCACGGCGTACCGGCCGGGCCCGGTCAGGGCGAGCGCGGCGGCGCCGGCGGTGAGCAGCAGCTCGTACTCGCTGCCCTTGGGCGCGAAGAAGCCGCCGCCCCAGGTGACGGCGAGCGCGTTGACCATGGTGCCCAGGATGGCGGCCGCGGCCAGCGGGGTCAGCAGGCCGACGGCGAGCGCGAGGCCGCCGAAGGTCTCGGTGAGGCCGGCGACCACGGCCATGGCGTCGCCGGCCGGGTAGCCGCTCATGGTGAAGAACTGACCGGTGCCGTCGAGGCCACCGCCGCCGAACCAGCCGAACAGCTTCTGACTGCCGTGCGCGGCCATGGTCAGGCCGAGCGCGAGGCGCAGCAGGAGCAGGCCCGCGTCATAGGCGTGCGGCGAGGTCAGCGCGGGCTCGGGGGCTACCCGGCCCGGGAGGACGGTGGCGGTGGTGGGGGCGGTCGTGCTCGGGCTGGTGCTCGGCATGCGCGTCTCCATCGATCGGGGTCGGTCGAAGCAAAAGGGTCACGGACGGTTACGGACGAACCGGTCGTTCAAATTCGAACCGTCGCCGTTCGACCGTACCTGGGAGTTCGAATTTGAACAACCGGCGCGAGTGCGGAGTGAGCGAACGGGCACGCGGACCGGCCGACCGGTACGTGGCAACCGGTCGCGCCCGGCCGGGCACCGGGGCAGGGTGGAGGCATGGCTCACACGGAATTCCAGCGACCGGCCCGGCCCGGCACCCCGTACGCCGAGGCGCTGGCGGCCTTCGGCGAGCGCGTCCGGCTGGTCGGGCCCGACCGGTGGGACGCGCCCACTCCGTGCACCGACTGGTCGGTGCGGGACCTCGTCAACCACCTCACCGGCGAGCAGCTCTGGGTGCCCGAGCTGCTGATGGGCTCGACCGTCTCCGAGGTCGGCGGCCGGTTCGACGGCGATGTCCTCGGCGCCGACCCGGCCGCCGCCTGGACGGCCGCCGCCGAGGCCGCCCGCACCGCGTTCGAGGTGCCCGGCGCCACCGAGCTGACCGTCCACCTCTCGTTCGGCGACGCCTCCGGTCAGTACTACCTGGACCAGCTCACCGCCGACACCGTCGTCCACACCTGGGACCTCGCCGAGGCGATCGGCCGGGGCACCCGGCTGCCGGACGGCCTGGTGGAGTTCGCGCTCGGCGAGCTGGCCGGGTACGGGGACCTCTCCGGCAGCGGAGTGTTCGACCCGCCGCTGCCGGTGCCGGACGGCGCGAGCCCGCAGACCCGGCTGCTCGCCCTCGCCGGCCGCCGCGACCGCCCCTGACCCGTGACACCCAGGGTCCCCGGCCGGTCACCCGGGGTGGTACGACCGGCCCGACCGGTGCCGGACGCCGGATACTGGAGGTGTTCGGGGGGATCACCGGACGAGAGGCGGGCGCGCCATGAGCCGCAGGCCTGACATCCTCGGCGAGTTCACCGCCGACCACCGGGCGGTGACGGAGCTGCTCGCCCGGATCGAGGCCGCGCCGGACGGCGCGCCCGAGCGCGGCGAGCTGGTCGGGCAGCTGACCGACCTGCTGTTCGCCCACTGCGCCGCCGAGGAGGAGTACCTGTTCCCGGTCGTCCAGCACGATGTGCCGGACGGCGGGGCGGTGGTGTTCACGAGCATCCACCAGCACCTCGCGATCGGCCAGTACCTCTCCGACCTGCAAGGGGTCGGACCGGGTGAGCCGGCCTTCGCCACGCTGTACCAGGGCCTCGCCGACGCCGTCCGCCGGCATCTGGCGGTGGAGGAGGAGCAGGTCTTCCCGCTCGCCCGGAAGGCGCTGCCGGCCGCCGGCCGGGCCGAACTCGGCGAGCGGCTGCGGGCCGGGCGGCGGGAGGCAGCCGAGCCGGGGCCGTAGCCGCGCCGGCCGGTCAGGGCCCGCCGCGGGCCCGAGGGCGCCCGGCGGCCCTACGGCGGTGCGGGCCTCAGGCCTTCGGACTGATCACCGCGAAGCGGCCGCCCTCCGGGTCCCGGAGGCGGGCCACCCGCCCGTACGGCGAGTCGAAGGCCGCCCCGAGGCCCGAGCCGCCGAGTTCCTCCGCCCGGGCGAGCGCCGCGTCGGTGTCCGGCACCGAGAACGACACCTCCCAGTGCGGTGACAGCCCGGTCGGGCCGCCCGCCTGCTCCCTGGCGAGGGCCGCCACGCTGTGGCCCTCGGCCCGCAGCACCACCCGGTCGTGCTCCCAGCGCACCTCGAAGTGCTCCGGATCGCGGCCGTCCCAGCGGAACACCTCGCCGTAGAAGAGCGCGGCCGCGAACGGGTCCGGCGTGCGCAGCTCGATCCAGACCGGCGCGCCCGGCAGGTCCAGGCGCCGGGCCCGGCCCAGCGGGCCCTCCCAGATCCCGAACACCGCGCCCGCCGGGTCCGCGGCGAACGCGACCCGCCCGGCGTCGAAGGCCAGCGGGCCCACCGCCAGGGTCGCGCCGCGCTCACGGACGGCGTCGGCGGCGGCATCGGCGCTCTCCGTCCCGAAGTAGCTGGTCCACGCCACGGGCATCTGCCAGGCACCGCCGGCGACCCCCAGACCGGCCACCGCCTCGCCGCCGGCCACCGCGTGCACGTACGGGCCGAAGCGGTCCGGTCCGGGCTGGAACTCCCAGCCCAGCAGCGGCCCGTAGAACGCCTTCGCCGCGTCGAGATCACGCGCCATCAGGCTCACCCAGCACGGAACGGCCGCCACGCAGCGCACCTTGGCGGTCTCACCGCTGCCCATCGCGCACCTCCTCGGCGCCCGGCCGCCGGGCCCCTCCCGACTCCCACGGCCTACCGGCCGCCCGGGCGGGTTCAGCCTAGGCCGACATGCCGACCCGGGCACGCCGCGGCGCGCAGGGGCGACGGCGCTCGCGCGGGCCGCCGGGCGTGCGGCTACCGCCCGGGCGCGGGCGGCTACCCGGCGTGACGGCGCCGCTCGGGTCCTGCGGGCCGGGTCGGCCGGCGGGCGGGTGCGGTCACCGGCGCCTCCCCCGCCGGTCGCCGACCGGGCCCTGGAGCCGGGCGACCAGGTGGAGGCGGTCGTCCGCCGCGGTGTCGGCGGGCCGGGCGCCCTCGGTCCAGGGCGGTTCGGTGCGCGGACCGGGCCGGTCGTAGAGGTCGAGGACGGTGAAGCCGTGGGCGGCGAGCAGACCGCGCAGCTCCTGCGGGAAGAGCAGCCGCCAGGCCGAGTGCTGCACGACGGCCGGGGCGCCGTCGTCGCTCGTCCAGGTCCGGGTGCGGCGCAGCAGCTGGGCGGCGTGGTCGATCCGGAGCACGGTGTGCGAGGTGTGGGTGACGCCGTCGTGCGTGACGCGGTCGGTGCGCGGGGCGTCGAGGAGGTCGGTGCGGCCGAGGAAGAAGGCACCGTTGCGCAGCTCGGCGACCAGCAGGCCACCCGGGCGCAGGTGGCGGCGGAGCCGGCCGAACAGCGCGTCGAGGTCCTCGTTGGTGTGGCAGTAGAGGAGGGCGCTGTCCAGGCAGAGGACGGCGTCGAAGCGGCCGGGCAGGCGGAAGGTCCGCATGTCGCCGACGTGGTAGGCGGGCCCGGGGTGGTGGGTGCGGGCGTGCCGGATCATCGCCTCCGAGCTGTCGACGCCGGTCACCGCCCGCCCGGCGGCGCGGTGCAGCCAGCCGGCGTCCCGGCCGGTACCGCAGCCGAGGTCGAGCACCTCGGGCCCGGCGCGGTGCTCGCGGAGCACCGACTCGGCCCACCGGGCGGCGAGAACCCCGGGTCGGGGAAGCGGAGTTCGTAGAGCTCCGGGGTGTCGGTGAGCAGGTTGTGGCCGGTCATCGGGCCTCGCTGGGGAGTGGGCGGGCGGGGGCGGGCGGCGGCCGGTGGCGCGTCATCGCCCGGCGGCCGGGGCCGGGCGGACGCCGAGCCCGGCCCGGGCCGGGGTGCGGACGACGCCGTCGCTGCCGCCGATGCCCTGCCAGGGGTCGTGGGCGAGCAGCAGGTGCCCGTCCAGGTCGATCCAGCGGGCCCGGTCGGCGAGGTGGACGGCCGGGGCGATGCCGAGCGAGCTGGCGACGAGGCAGCCGAGCATCAGCTCGGTGCCGCTGCCCCGCAGGGCCGCCCGGATGCGCAGCACCTGGTGCACGCCGCCGCATTTGGCGAGCTTGAGGTTGACCCCGTGGACGCGCCCGGCGAGCCGGCAGGCGTCCTCGTATCCGACGGCGTCCTCGTCGGCGATCACCGGGACCGGTGAGCGTTCGGCGACGGCGGCCAGCGCGTCCGGACGGCCGGGGGCGATCGGCTGCTCGACGGCCTCGACGCCGACGGCGGCGAAGGCCGGGAGGAGCCGGTGGGCCTGCTCCTCCGTCCAGGCGCCGTTGGGGTCGAGCAGCAGCCCGGCCCCGGGGGCGGCCTCGCGGACGGCGCGGACCCGGGCGAGGTCGTCCGCGGGATCGGCGGAGCCCGCCTTGACCTTGAGCACGGTGAACCCGGCGGCGGCCAGCCGGGCGGCCCGGTCCGCGGCCCGGTCGGGCGGCTCGATGCCGATGGTGCGGGCGGTGGCGACGGCCACCGGCTCCGGCCGGCCGAGCAGCCGGTGGACGGGCTCACCGGCCCGCCGGCCGGCCAGGTCGAGCAGGGCGGCCTCGACGGCGGCCAGCACCCCGGCCGACAGCTCCTTGAACGGGGCGGCGCCGCGGCGGAGTTCGGCGAGCGCCTGGTCCGGATCCGGCAGGCGCTCCAACGCCGGTCGCAGCTCGGCGAGTTCACGCCGGATGAGCTCGGTGGGCTGGCGCAGGTAGCCGCTGGCGACGGCCTCGCCGCGGCCCGTGAGGCCGTCGTACCGCAGGGCGACCAGGACGGCGTCGCGCTCGGCGGTCACCGAGCGGGAGATCCGCAGCGGTTCGGCGAGCCGGAGCCGTACGGTGCGTACGTCGAGCCTCATCGGCCCTCCCCGGGGCGGTCCGTGGGGTCGGGGAGGGCCGGGCGGTCGGGGCGGACGGCCGGGCCGCCGTGCCCGGTGCGCCAGCGCGCCCAGCCGGTGACCTCGACGGCGGCGGGGTGCGGGATCTCGATCGGGCGCGGCGCGGCGTGCTCCGCCCCCAGCCCGTGCCGCCGGCAGAACGCGTCGTCGTAGACGGTGCCCAGGTAGCGGTGCGGACCGTCGGGGAAGACGGTGGCGACGGCGGCGCCCGGCTGCACCCGGGCGGCCCAGGCGGCGACCAGGGCGACGGCGCCGGTGCTCCAGCCCCCGCTGACGAAGGCCCCGCGGGCCAGCCTGCGGCAGGCGTCCACGGCCTCGGCCGGGCCGACCCAGTGGATCTCGTCGAAGGCCTGGTGGGCGACGTTGCGTGGGTGGATCGAGCTGCCGAGTCCGCGCATCAGCCGGGGCCGGGCGGGCTGGCCGAAGATGGTCGAGCCGACCGAGTCGACGCCGATGATCCGCAGGGCCGGCCAGCGGCGGCGGAGCGGTTCGGCCAGCCCGGCGCTGTGGCCGCCGGTGCCGACGCTGCACACCAGCACGTCCAGGTGGTCGAGCTCGGCGGTGATCTCCCGGGCCATCGCCCGGTAGCCGGCCGCGTTGTCGGGGTTGTTGTACTGGTCCGGCCAGTAGGCGCCGGGGAGTTGGTCGAGCAGGGTGCGCAGCCGGGCCAGCCGGGCGGCCTGCCAGCCGCCGTACCGGGCCGGCCGGTCGACGAGCTCCAGCCGGGCGCCGTAGGAGTGGAGCAACTGGCGCATGGACGGTTCGAGTTCGGCGTCGCCGACCAGGACGACGGGGTGGCCGAGGGCCTGACCGGCGAAGGCGAGGCCGATGCCGAGGGTGCCCGAGGTGGACTCCACCACCGTGGCGCCGGGCCGGAGTTCACCGCGTTCGTGGGCGCCGCGGAGCATGGCGACGGCGGACCGGGCCTTCATCCCGCCGGCGCCGAGGCCCTCCAGCTTGGCCCAGAAGCCGGGGTGCGGGTGCGGCAGCGGGGTGCTGATCCGGGCGAGCGGGGTGCGGCCGAGCAGCGGCAGCAGGTCGGGGTTGCCGAGGGCCGCGGGGGCGAGCAGCGTGGTCACCGGCCACCGCCGTCCGCCCGGCCGGCCGGCGGGTGCCCGCCGTACAGGTGGAGCGGGCTGGGGCCGCCGTCGAGCCAGAAGAAGGGGTAGGGCTCGGCGCTGACGGCGCTCACGCCGTCGCCGAGCAGCCGGGGCAGCACGGCGCTGCCGGTCTGGGCGAAGAGCACCAGCGGCTTGCCGGTGGCGCGGGCGTGCGCGAGCAGCGGGTCGAGCGTGCCGTTGCCGAGGGTCATGCCGGAGGCGAGGATCGCGTCGCACTCGTCGAGCCGGGCGGACGCGTCGGGGTGGACGCTCTCGCCCCACTCGGTGGTGCCGCCGACGAGGTCGCAGGCCAGGTACCCGAGGCCGCGCGAACGAAGCTGCTCCAGAAGGGAGTTGACCACGCCGACGACCAGCACCCGGCCGGTCGTCGCGGCCGGGAGCAGGCCGACGACGGCGCGCGCCCGGGCCCGGGACTTCGCCAGCGAGTCACCGGCCGGAACGGTCACCGGCCGGGCGCCGTGGGCCGGGCCGTGCGGGCGGCAACGCATCAGGTAGGCGTCGAGCGCGGCGACCCGGACCGGTACGAGCGGGTGGTCGAGCAGTTCGGCGACGGACGCGCCGACGCAGTCGGTGAGCGCCTCGGCGGGCAGCTCGCCGGGTTCGACCGCGCAGGAGCCGACGGCCGCGCCGAGGCGCAGGCTGAGTACCTCGTTGCGGTAGCCGCGGGCGCGTCCGGCGTGCCGCACGGCCTGCGTGGTGGTGAAGGCGAGGGCGATCCGCTGCCCGGCCGGGTCAGGCCCGTACGCTCCGGCGCGGGCCCGCCCGGCGATCCGGTCCAGGGCCGTACCGGGGAGGGTGGTGGTCATCCGGACACCGCCGCCCCGGCGGCGCGGTCGGACCGGAGGGGTGCGGGCGGGCCCTTCGACCCGGCGGGCCCCGCGTCCGGGCCGTCGGCGGTGTAGCGGGGGGTCAGCCCGGCGATCAGCCGCTCGGCCTCCCGGCGGGCGCCGGTGCCGCCGGTGTCGGTGGTCATCACATGGCCGAGGTACTCGTTGTTGCTGGTGGCGGGCCGGACGTCGCGCCCGGGGGCGGCGAGGGCCAGCTCGACCACGGCGCCGTCACGCCGGACGGCCGGTTCGCCCTCGAAGCCCTCCAGCAGGCCGGTCTGCCCCTCCGCCGGGACGAGGAAGGCGATCGCGGCGCTGCTGACCCCGGTGCGGTGGACGGTCAGGTCGGGACGGCGGCCGAGCGCGAGGTCAACGCAGGCGGCGGCGAGGTCGACGCCGGTGACCCGGCGGACCAGCTCGGTGATCCGGTTGCCGGCCGGGCGGGGGTTGACCTCCACCACCCGTGGCCCGGTCGGGGTCAGTTTGATCTCGGTGTGCGCGACGACCCGGTCCAGGCCGAGGGCGGCCAGCGCGGCGACGGCCGTCCCGGCCGCGGCGGCCGTGTCTTCGGCGCTCAGCACGGCGGGGAACATGTGGCCGGTCTCGACGAAGGCGGGCGCACCGCCAACGCTCTTGTCGGTGACCCCGACCACCACGGTGTCGCCGTCGGCGCAGACGGTCTCGACACTGACCTCCGGGCCGGTCAGCAGCTCCTCCAGCAGGACGACGGGGGCCCGGCGCTGGCCGCGGGCGTTGACCGGGAAGGCCTCCAGGGCCCGGAGCGCGGAGGCCAGTTCGCGTTCGTCCGCGACCGCGCGGACGAGCATCCCGGCGCAGAGGTCCACCGGCTTGACCACCAGCGGGAAGCCGAGCTCCCGGGCGGCGGCCAGGGCCTGCTCCCGGTCGGCGCAGAGCGCGTACGCGGGCCCGGGGACGCCGGCCGCGGCGAGCGCGCGGCGGGTGAGGTCCTTGCGGCAGGCGGCGGCGACGGCCTCGGGCGACGGCCCGGGCAGCCCGAGCCGGCGGGCGACCCGGGCGACCAGCGGCAGGTAGTAGTCGCAGGAGGAGATCACCCCGTCGAAGCCGAGCACCCCGTGCAGCCGCTCGACGTACGGGAGCAGGGCGGCGGGATCGTTGGTGTCGGCGGTGAGCACGTTCTCCGCGGCGAGCAGCGGGTGCGGGCCGTCGGTGGGCGCCTCCCGCAGGTAGTGGTGCAGGTCGCGGGTGAGGAAGGTGAAGCGGTGGCCGCTTTCCCCCAGGGCCCTGGGCAGCAGTCTGCTCATGGAGCCGACCCAGCTTTCGATCACCAGCAGATGCGCCACGGATCTCCCTCTCGACGACGCGCGCGGCAAGCCGGTCCGACGTGCCGAAGGCGACCGTAACGGCATTCGTTTTCATTTTCAACACGCTCGCACGGCTTCTCCGACAGGGCGTCAGATGACATTCGTTTTCAGGTACGGTGACGGGGACCCAGCCCCGACCCGACCCGTGGAGCCCTCCGATGGACCGTCCGGATGCCTATGCGATCAGGCACGCCCTGCCCGAGGACGTGCCCGGTGCCCGCCGGCTGATCCTGGACACCTTCTACCGCGAGTTCGGCTACGGCTACGTCCCCGACTGGCACGCCGACGTGGTCGACCTCCAGGCGCACTACCTCGACCACCCCCGGCACGCCCTGCTGGTCGCCACCCGGGACGGTGAGGTGGTCGCCACCACCGCACTGCACTCCCGCGGGCCAGTCCACCCGCCGCACCCGCGCGAGCTGGCCGAGCGCTACCCCGACGGCACCACCGCCCAGCTGGTCCGGGTCTACGTCCGGACCGAGCACCGCCGGCACGGACTGGCCCGGGAGCTGGTGCGCCGGGCATGCGAGTTCGCCGTGGACGAGGGCGGCTACCGGCACCTCTACCTGCACACCAACGCCGCCGTCCCGGGCGCCGAGGCGTTCTGGCGCAGCCTCGCCGAGGAGGTCCACGACGCCCGCCCGAGCGGCGAGCACGGCCCCGGGGTGGCCACCGTCCACTTCGAGATCCCGCTGCGCCGGCCGGCGCCGGTCTGACGCCGCACTTCCACCCTGCGGATGGATGTGACGCAGGTCACATTCAGCGGGGAATTTCCGGGGACCGAATCCCCGTTTGCTCCTTCGTAGGCCTAAACGGGGAAAGTTTCCCCGCTATGCTGGGAGGAGCGAGAAGTGAGCAGCACCGTCACCGCGGCGACCCGCACCGCGGAGCCCGTCCGCACGCCGAAGCTGCGCGCGGACGCGACTCGCAACCGTGAGCGGATCCTGCTGGCGGCGCGGGACGCCCTCGTCGAGCACGGCGCGGACGCGCCGCTGGACGAGATCGCCAAGCGGGCCGGCGTGGGCAACGCCACGCTGTACCGGAACTTTCCGGACCGCTCGGCGCTGATCCGCGAGGTGGCGCTGCTCATCAAGGGCCGTATCCTGGCCATCGCCGAATCGGCGACGGCGGAGGCTTCCGGCCCGTTCGACGCCCTCCAGCGGTTCGCGCACGCCACGGTCGAGGAGAAGATGGGCGCCCTGTGCCCGATCCTCACCAACCGGGTCGACCCCTTCGATCCGAACCTGATGGACGCGCGCGAGCGACTGGTGACCGCCGTCGACGACCTCATGGCACGCGCCAAGGAGGCCGGCGAACTGCGGCCGGACGTCGACCCCGGTGACCTGTTCATCGCGATGAGCCAGCTCACCCGCCCCCTGCCGGGCACCTCCTGCCAGTTCCTGGACGGCTTCGTCCACCGGCACCTGCAGCTGTTCCTGGACGGCCTGCGGGCGCCCGCCCGCTCGACCCTGCCCGGCCGGGCCGCGACCTTCGAGGACTTCCACCCCGAGCACTGACCCGCAGCGCCGAGCGCTGACCGACGGCCCGCCGGTCCACTGCCGCACCGGCGGCCGGGGCCGACCGTGCCCGCCCGCACGCCCGACTTTCCCCTGATCCGTACGCACCGCACCCCGAAGTGAGTACTCCCATGCCAAAAACCGACGCCCTGCCGGCCACCCAGCCCGATCCGCGGCGCTGGAAGGCCCTGATATTCATCGGCCTCGCCCAGCTGATGGTCGTCCTCGACGCCACCATCGTGAACATCGCCCTGCCGTCGGCCCAGAAGGACCTCGGCATCACCGACGGCAACCGCCAGTGGGTGATCACCGCCTACGCGCTGGCCTTCGGTGGCCTGCTGCTGTTCGGCGGCCGGATCGCCGACCTGTGGGGCCGTAAGCGGACCTTCGTGGTCGGCCTGACCGGCTTCGCCCTCGCCTCCGCGCTGGGCGGCGCCGCCGCCAACACCGCCATGCTGCTCGGCGCCCGCGCCCTGCAGGGCGTGTTCGGCGCCCTGCTCGCCCCGGCCGCGCTCTCGCTGCTGGCCGTGATGTTCACCGAGGCCAAGGAGCGCGCCAAGGCGTTCGGCATCTACGGCGCCATCGCCGGCGGTGGCGGCGCGATCGGCCTGATCCTCGGCGGCCTGCTGACCGAGTACATGAACTGGCGCTGGACCTTCTTCGTCAACATCCCGTTCGCCGTGGTCGCCGCCGTCGGCGCCGTCATGGTGATCCGCGAGCCCGCCCAGGGCCGCAACCGCAACCGCCTGGACATCCCCGGCGTGCTGCTGGTCACCACCGGCCTGGTCTCCCTGGTCTACGCCTTCACCCGCGCCGAGTCGGACGGCTGGAGCTCCGGCACCACGCTGGGCCTGTTCGCCGCCGCCGCCGTGCTGCTGGCCGCGTTCGCCGTGGTCGAGATGAAGGTCAAGGCGCCGCTGCTGCCGCTGCGGGTCGTCCTGGACCGCAACCGCGGCGGGGTCTACCTGTCGCTCGGCCTGGCCGTGATCGGCATGTTCGGCCTCTTCCTCTTCCTGACCTACTACCTGCAGATCGTGCTCGGCTACAGTCCGGTGCTCACCGGCGTCGCCTTCCTGCCGATGGTGGCGGGCATGATCACCGGCTCGACCCAGATCGGCGCCCGGCTGATGACCCGCGTGCCGGCCCGCTACCTGATGGCGCCCGGCTTCCTGGTCGCCTCGGTCGGCATGCTGATCCTGACCCAGATCGGCCTGGACACCTCCTACCCGGCGCTGATCCTGCCCGGTCTGATCCTGATGGGCCTCGGCATGGGCACCGCGTTCATGCCCGCGATGAGCCTGGCCACGCACGGTGTCGAGCCCCGCGACGCGGGTGTCGCCTCCGCCATGGTCAACACCTCGCAGCAGGTCGGCGGCGCCATCGGCACCGCGCTGCTGAACACCATCGCGGCCAGCGCCACGGCGACCTGGCTGGCCTCCCACGCCACCGCCGTGACCAGCCCGGCCGCGGCCCAGGCGGCGCAGTTCCAGGGCATGGTGCACGGCTTCTCGACCGCGATCTGGTGGTCCTTCGGCATCCTGGTCGCCGCCGCGGCGATCGCCTTCACCCTGATCAACGCCGGTCGCCCCGACCAGGCGGCGACGGGGTCGGGTGCGGTGGAGAGCAACGAGGTGCCGGTGCTGGTGCACTGACCCTCCGGGGTACACACAAAGGGTGCGTAGCGGCCCGTCCGGTGTTTCGACACCGGGCGGGCCGCTCGCCGTTTCCGGGGCACTCGCCGTTTCCGGCGCGCTCGCCGATTCCGGGTCGCCGTGGAGGCGACAGCGGCACCCCGGGTAGAAACGGGGAGCTGGCCCCGTTTACTCTGGTCCCAGCTCGAAGCGGGGAACGATCCCCGCTTCATGGACCGAGGTGCGTGGAAATGACCCGGAATCAGAACCCCGGACGCGGCCGGCGGGCCGCCGACTGGGCGGACGGCCGGCTGGGGGTCTACACCCTGGCCAGAGCGAACGTGCGCAAGATCTTCCCGGACCACTGGTCCTTCATGCTGGGCGAGATCTGCCTCTACACCTTCGTCATCATCATCCTGACCGGCGTCTGGCTCACGCTGTTCTTCAAGCCCGGCATGGGCGAGGTGATCTACGACGGCTCGTACGTCCCGCTCAAGGGCGTGCCGATGTCGGAGGCCTACGCCTCGACGATGGACATCAGCTTCGAAGTCCGCGGCGGGCTGCTGATCCGGCAGATCCACCACTGGGCGGCCGTGGTGTTCGTCGCGGCGATGTTCGTGCACATGATGCGGGTGTTCTTCACCGGGGCGTTCCGCAAGCCGCGCGAGATCAACTGGCTGTTCGGCTTCCTGCTGCTCTTCCTCGGCCTGCTGGACGGCTTCTTCGGCTACTCACTGCCCGACGACCTGCTCTCGGGCACCGGCATCCGCTTCGTCGAGGGCGTGGTCCTGGCCCTCCCGCTGGTGGGCAGCTACGTCCAGACGTTCCTGTTCGGCGGCGAGTTCCCCGGTCACGACATCGTGCCGCGGTTCTTCACCGTCCACGTGCTGCTGATCCCCGGCATCATGCTCGGCCTGCTGGTCGCGCACCTGATCCTGGTCTTCTACCACAAGCACACCCAGTGGGCGGGCCCCGGCCGGACCGAGCAGAACGTCGTCGGCATGCCGCTGATGCCGGTCTACCTGGCCAAGGCCGGCGGGTTCTTCTTCCTGGTCTTCGGCATCATCGCGCTGATGGCGGCCGTCGCCTCGATCAACCCGATCTGGGCCTACGGCCCGTACCGCCCCGACCAGGTGTCCACCGACGCGCAGCCGGACTGGTACATGGGCTTCGCCGAGGGGCTGATCCGGGTGATGCCCGGCTGGGAGGTCGGCCTGTGGGGGCACACCCTCAACCTGGGCGTGCTGATCCCGTTCACGCTCTTCCCGGTGATCCTCGGCGCGATCGCGGTCTACCCCTTCGTCGAGTCCTGGCTGACCGAGGACGCGCGCGAGCACCACCTCCTGGACCGCCCGCGCAACGCCCCCGTGCGCACCGCACTCGGCGCGGCCTGGATCGCGCTCTACCTGGTGATGCTGATCGGCGGCAGCAACGACCTGGTCGCCACCCGTCTGCACCTGTCGCTGAACTCGATCACCTACGCCGTCCGGGTGGGGTTCTTCGTGGTGCCGGTGGTGGTCTTCGTGATCACCAAGCGGTGGTGCCTGGGCCTCCAGCGGCGCGACCGGGACAAGGTGCTGCACGGCCGGGAGACGGGCCTCATCAGGCGGCTGCCGCACGGCGAGTTCACCGAGGCGCACGCCCCGCTCGCGCCGGCGGAACTGCACCGGCTGACCGCCCACGAGCAGCCCCGCCCCCTCGAACTACCGGCCCCGGTGGACGAGAATGGGGTGGCCCACCCGGTCGGCGCGCTCACCCGCGTCCGCGCGAGGCTCTCCCGCGGACTGCACGGCGAGGGCGCCAGGATCCCCCGGCCTACCGCCGAGGAGTACCACGAGATCACCGGCGGCCACGGTCACTGAGCCGCCAGCTCCGGCGCCGCGGCAACGGACCGCGCCCGGCCCCTGGACAGGGAGGACATCGTGCACGACCGTACCGACCGGCTGGCCGACACCAGATACCTCCTGCTCACCACCTTCGACGAGGACGGCAGCCGGCTGCGCTCGGCGATCTGGGTGGTGGCGGACGGCACGGCGCTCGGCATCTGGACCCCCGCCCACTCCGGCGAGGCCGAGCGGATCCGCCGCCACCCCCGGGTGCTGGTCGGCCCCTGCGACGCCCACGGGCGCCCGACCGGGCGCCAGCTGCCCGCGCGGGCGACGGTCTGCGACCCGGACGACACCGCGCGCTACCGCACCTCGCTGATCAACAAGTACGGCATGACCGCCCTGATCGCACTGGCCCGCAGCCGGTTCCGGCTCGGCCTGTCGGGGACGGTCGGCATCCGGATCACGCTCAGCCGGGTGGAGCAGCGGCTGGTAGGGCCGGAGTGGCAGCTGCCGACGTCGTACTGCCCGAACTGAGAGGCCGCGAGGCGGACGACGGCGGTGCCGGGACCGGCCTCGGTCCCCACCGAGGAGACGGAGGGCTGGCAGCTCGCCGACCCCACGACCGCCCTCGTCTTCGCCTTCCACACCCGGGTCTCCCAGGCCTGG
>NZ_JBEXYC010000078.1:0-24117 GCF_040630835.1 Kitasatospora sp. NPDC005751 | reverse complement strand
AACCTCGGCAACGGCAGCGGCTTCTCGGTCCGCGAGGTCATCGAGTCGGTCAAGCGCGTCACCGGCCGCGAGATCCCGGTGGTCACCGCCGAGCGCCGCGCCGGCGACCCGGCCGTCCTGGTGGCCTCCGCCGAGCGCGCCCACCGGAGGCTCGGCTGGACCCCCAAGCGCCCCAACCTCGACGACATCGTCGCCGACGCCTGGAACTTCACCCTGGAGCACCCCGCATGACCACCTTCCGGACGCTGTTCTCCGCCGACCCCGAGGGCACCTGGGCCGCCCCCGGCCGGGTCAACCTGATCGGCGAGCACACCGACTACAACGACGGCTTCGTCCTTCCCGTCGCCCTCCCCCACACCACCCGCGTCCAGGCCCGCCGCCGCGACGACAGCCTGCTGCGCCTGCACAGCACCCGGGGCGGCGACGAGATCACCACCCTCGACCTCGACAAGCTGGAGCCCGGGACCACCACCGGCTGGACCGCGTACCCCGCGGCCGTCGTCTGGGCCCTTCGCGACGCGGGCCACGCCGTCGCCGGCGCCGACCTGCTGATCGACAGCGACGTCCCCGAGGGCGCCGGCCTCTCCTCGTCCGCCGCCCTGCAGTGCGCCGTCGCCACCGCCTACAACGACCTGTACCACCTCGGCCTGGACGGGATGCGGCTCGCCCTGCTCGCCCAGCGCGCCGAGAACGCCTACGTCGGCGTCCCCTGCGGGATCATGGACCAGACCGCCTCCCTGTGCTGCCGCGCGGGCCACGCGCTCCTCCTGGACACCCGCGACCTCACCAGCCGCCAGGTGCCGCTCGACCTCGAAGGCGCCGGCCTGCGGCTGCTCGTGATCGACACCCGGGTCAAGCACGACCTCGCCGACGGCGCCTACGCGAAGCTGCGGGCCGGCTGCGAGCGGGCCGCCGAGCTGCTCGGCCTCGCCGCCCTGCGCGACCTCACGGCCGACGCCCTGCCCGCGGCCCTCGACCGGCTGCCGGCCGAACTGCGGCCGCTGGTCCGCCACGTGGTCACCGAGGACGACCGGGTACGGCAGGCCACCGCCCTGCTCGACGCCGGCGACCTGGCCGGCCTCGGCGCGGTCCTCACGGCCGGGCACGCCTCGCTCCGCGACGACTACGCGGTCTCCTGCCCCGAGACCGACCTCGCCGCGGACACCGCCGTGGCCGCCGGCGCCCTCGGCGCCCGGATGACCGGCGGCGGCTTCGGGGGCTCGGTCATCGCGCTCGTCCACCAGGACCACGCCGACCGCGTCACCGCCGCCGTCACCGCGGCCTTCGCGGCCGCCGGCCACGCCCCGCCGCGCACCTTCGCGGCCACTCCCGCCGACGGCGCCCGCCGCATCGCCTGACGGGCGTCGACGGGCGGCCGCCGACGTGCCCGGGTCCGCCCGTGTCGTTCCCGGGCGGGCCCGGGCACGACCATGTCCGCGGCTGCGGTCCCCCGCCCCGGCCCGCGTTTCGCCGGCCGGGGCCGGCCCGTTCAGGGGCGGGGGCGGGTGGCGGTGTCGAGGTAGAAGGCGTCGATGGTCTGGACGGCCTGCTCGAACTCGTCCAGGTTGACGGGCTTGGCCACGTACGCGTTGGCGTGGCTGCTGTAGGCGCCGGTGACATCGTCCGGGGCGGTGGAGGTGGTGAGCACGACCACCGGGATGGTCCGCAGGTCGTCGTCGTTCTTCAGGACCTTCAGCAGGTCGCGCCCGTTCATCCGGGGCATGTTGAGGTCGAGGACGATGAGGTCGGGACGCACGCTGTCCGGGGCGCGCAGGTATTCGAGGGCGGCGACGCCGTCGGTGACCTGGACCAGGTTGCGCTCCCCGCGCTCGGAGAGGGCTTCCTCGATGAGCATCGCGTCGGCGGCGTCGTCCTCCACGAGCAGGACATCGAAGGGGCGGGCGGTGGTCATCATCGGGTGCTCCGCGGGTTCTCGGTCGGGTGGTGGAAAAGCCCCGGCCAGCGCCGGCGGGCACCTTGACGGGTCATGCCGCAGGCGGCGCCGATCTGCGGGTAGCCGGCACCCGCGCGCGCGGCGTCGCCGGCCGCCTCCCGCTGGAGCCGTTCGGTGGCCTGCCGGAGGTGGTCGAGTACGTGGAGCAGGCTCAGCGCCTGGGCGGTGTCGCTCACCGCGGGAGCGGCGGGGACCGCCGTCAGCCGCCCGGCCAGCCGCCGGGCGAGGTCTCCCATCGCGGCGTCCGCGATCGCGGCCGCCTCCTGCGAGGTGGTAC
The DNA here is from genome assembly GCF_040630835.1 of Kitasatospora sp. NPDC005751. NCBI lineage: Bacteria > Bacillati > Actinomycetota > Actinomycetes > Kitasatosporales > Streptomycetaceae > Kitasatospora > Kitasatospora sp. NPDC005751. Next base: position 21,886 of record NZ_JBEXYC010000078.1, on the reverse strand, counting down.
GCAGTACGAAGTTCTTGCCGGGCATGTCAGGCACTCTAGGCCCAGAACCAACCCACGACAACAACCGTTGTCGTCCGCCCTCTAGAGTGGCCTCGCCGCATCCGATCGAAGGCATCGGGCAGAGCGAGGAGTTGACACGATGACCGGCGACGACAGTGACCGGAGGTCCGGCGGGGGCCTTGCCACATGGACGACCCGGCAGTGGCTCCGGGTGGGAGTCACCGCGTCCCTGGTGATCCTCACCCTGCTCGGAGTGGCGGGGGCGTGGGTACTGTCCCGCACCCAGTCGATCAGCACCGACCTGGTGGACGTGCGCTCCCCCGCGCTCGCCAGCGCGTTCCGCCTGGAGTCGGCCCTGCTCAACCAGGAGACCGGGATCCGCGGCTACGGCCTCACCGGCACCCCGGAGTTCATGGCGCCCTACCAGCAGGGGCTCGCCGAGCAGCGGACGGAGACCGCACAGCTGACGGAACTGCTCCACGACGACCCCTCCGGCCTCGCCGACCTGAAGGCCGTGCAGGACGCCGTGACGAGCTGGCAGGAGCGGATCGCCCGGCCGATCGCCGCCGCGCCACCCGGCACGCCCTCGCCGCTCGCGGCCGGCAGCGCCCCGGAGGGCAAGAACGCCTTCGACGACGTACGGGCCGCCCTGAGCGGCCAGGAGGACCGGCTGCGCGAAGACCGCGATGCCACGCGGAGCGACCTCGCCGCCATGACGCGGCTGCGGAACTGGGTGTTCGGCGCCGTCGCCGTGCTGATCGCCGCCCTCGCCGCCCTGGTGTTCGAGGGGCTGCGCCGGGGCATCACCGAGCCGCTGGACCAACTCGTCGCGGACGCCCGCACCATCGGCGGCGGCGACTTCGACCACCCCATCACCCCGACCGGCCCCGCAGACCTCCGGCGCCTGAGCGGCGAGATCGACTCCATGCGCCGGCGCCTGGTGCGGGAACTGGCCTTCACCGAGGAGGCCCGGCTGCGCCTGGACGAGCAGGCGGCGGACCTCCAGCGGTCCAACACCGAGCTGGAGCAGTTCGCCTACGTCGCCTCCCACGACCTCCAGGAGCCGCTGCGCAAGGTCTCCAGCTTCACCCAGCTCCTCCAGCGCCGCTACGGGGGCCGGCTCGACGCCAAGGCCGACCAGTACATCGCCTTCGCGGTCGACGGTGCGAACCGCATGCAGGTCCTCATCAACGACCTCCTCGACTTCTCCCGGGTGGGCCGGCTCCACCACGCCCACCAGGAGGTCGACCTGGACCAGGTGCTGGAACAGACCCTGGCCGCGCTGAGCGTGGGCATCGAGGAGGCCGACGCGAAGATCACCCACGATCCGCTGCCGACCCTGGTCGCCGACCCCACCCAGATGGGGATGCTCTGGCAGAACCTGATCGGCAACGCGGTCAAGTTCCGCCGCCCCGGCGTGGCGCCGGAGATCCACGTCTCGGCCGTCCGGGAGGACGCGCTCTGGCACTTCGCGGTGACCGACAACGGCATCGGCATCGCACCGGAGTTCGCCGAGAAGGTGTTCGTGATCTTCCAGCGGCTGCACACCAAGGACGCCTACTCCGGCAGCGGCATCGGGCTGGCGATGTGCAAGAAGATCGTCGAGTTCCACGGCGGCACCATCGCCATCGACCCCGACCACCGCGAGGGCGCCCGCATCACCTTCACCCTGGCACCCGAACCGCCGCAGCGCCCCGGCCCGCCGACCGGCGAGACCGCGGCCCGATCCGACACGGAGCAGGCACGATGAGCACGGCCGTGGCAGCCGCCCCCGGCGCCGCCCCCGACGAACCGCTGTACCGCGTCCTCCTCATCGAGGACGACCAGGGCGACGCCCTGCTCGTGGAGGAGCTCCTCCACGACACCGGGCTGCGGTTCGAACTCACCACCCGGCCCACCCTCGCCGAGGCCCGCGCCGCCCTCGCCGCCCACCCGGCCGACTGCATCCTCCTCGACCTGCACCTGCCCGACGCCACGGGCACCGCCGCGGTCACCGCCGTCCGCGCCGTCGCCCCCCACACGGCGGTGATCGTCCTCACCGGCTTGGCGGAGGCCCAGGCGGGCACCGAGGCGATGGCCGCCGGCGCCCAGGACTACCTCGTCAAGGGCAAGGTCGAGGCGGACCTGCTGCACCGCACCGTGCGCTACGCCGTGTACCGCAGCCAGACCGAGCGCGCCAGCATCGAGGCCCAGGCCGCCCGCCTGCGGGCCGAGGAGAACGCCCGCCTGGAGCGGGGGCTGCTGCCCCCGCCGATCCTCGGCACCTCCACGGTCACGGTGACCGCCCGCTACCTGCCCGGAGCCACCACGGCCCTGCTCGGCGGGGACTTCCTCGACGTCGTGGAGGGCGACGACGGACTGCTGCACGCCGTCGTCGGCGACGTCAGCGGACACGGCCCCGACGCCGCCGCACTCGGCGTGCTGCTGCGGATCGCCTGGCGCTCCCTGGTACTCGGCGGACACCGCGGCGAGAGCCTGCTCCACCTGATGGAGCGCATCCTGATCGCCGAACGCGGCAACCAGGTGCTCTTCGCCACCTGCACGCTCCTCACGCTCGACCAGAACGCCACCACGGCCACCCTCCACCTGGCCGGCCACCACGAGCCCCTGCTCACCACGGCGCACGGCACCCGTGAGCTGACCGCCGCCCACGGCATCGCCCTGGGCATCGCCCCCGGACTGGGCAGCTGGACCCCGACCGTCATCCCCCTCCCGGCCGACGGCGCGCTCACCCTCTACACCGACGGCCTCACCGAGGGGCACAACGGGACGACGAAGGGACGGCTCGGCGTCGACGGCCTGCTCCGACTGATCGGCACCCTGCCCCCGGCCGACCCGGCCGCCCACGTCGACCTCCTCATCAAGGAGACCCACGCCCTCAACGCCGGCCGCCACACCGACGACCTCGCCGTCCTGCGCCTCGACTGGGGCAGCCGCCCCCCGTCGGACTGACCGGCCCGGGGGCCGCCGGAGCGCGCCCCGGCGGCCGGAGCCGGGGTCAGGCGCGGTGGTACTGGACCGGGGCGGGGAGGGGGGCGCCGAGGGTGATGGCGGCGTGGCGGGGCCAGTAGGGGTCGCGCAGGAGTTCGCGGCCGAGCAGGACGGCGTCGGCCCGGCCGGCGGCCAGGATCTCCTCGGCCTGGGCGGGGTCGGTGATCAGGCCGACGGCCGCCACCGGCATGCCGGTCCCGTTGCGCACCGCCTCGGCGAAGGGCACCTGGTAGCCGGGGCCGGCGGTGATCCTGGCGTCGGGGGCGATGCCTCCGGTGGAGATGTCCATCAGGTCCACGCCACGGGCCTGGAGCTCCTTGGCGAACCGGACGGTGTCCTCCGAGGTCCAGCCCTCGCGGTCGTCCTGCGGGTCCTCGGTGAGCCAGTCGGTCGCGGAGATCCGGAAGAAGAGCGGCAGGTCCTGCGGCCACACCGCCCGGACGGCGTCGACGACCTCCAGCGCGAAGCGGATGCGTCCCTCGAAGGAGCCACCGTAGGCGTCGGTGCGGTGGTTGCTGTGGGGCGAGAGGAACTGGTGGATCAGGTAGCCGTGGGCACCGTGGATCTCGGCGACCTGGAAGCCGGCGTCGAGCGCCCGGCGGGCGGCGTCGGCGAACTGCCGTACGACATCACCGATCTGCTCCTCCGTCAGCTCCTCCGGCGTGGTGTGCGCCGACGAGAAGGGCACGGCGCTCGGGCCGACCGGCGTCCAGCCGTGGGCCTCGTCCGGGCCGATGGCGCGGCCGCGGTCGACCCAGGTGCGCTCGGTGGAGGCCTTGCGGCCGGCGTGGGCGAGCTGGATCGCGGCAACCGTGCCCTGCGCCTTCAGGAAGGCGGTGATCCGCCGGAACGCCTCGACCTGGGTGTCGTTCCAGATGCCGAGGTCGTACGGGCTGATGCGGCCCTCCGGGCTGACGGCGGTGGCCTCGGTGACGATCAGCCCCGTGCCGCCGGTGGCGCGGGCCGCGAGGTGGGTGAAGTGCCAGTCCGTCGGGACACCGGCCCCGTCGCCGTCCGGCACGGCGCTGTACTGGCACATCGCCGCCATCCAGACACGGTTGGGGACGGTCAGCGACCTCAGGGTGTACGGGGTGAAGAGAGTGGTGCTCATGTCGGGTCTCCTGAATGAGGCGGCGGCGCCATCCATATACTTGCAGTCACGCCCTACTGCATACGACAATAGTTGCACACGCCTCATTATGGCAAGGGGTGACCTTCGCCGCCCCGGAGCGCCCCGCGGACAGCCGGACCGGCCCGGTCGCCCGCGCTACGGGAGGAGCGCCTGGATGCCCAGGACGGCGGCGCCCCGGGCCCACTCCTCCCACGGAAGCGGACGCAGGGTCAGCGGGCACTTCGCCGCCGCCTTGAAGCAGTGCGCGGCGTACGCCTCCCTGATGTGGATCCCGAAGAGGTCGTAGGTGTCGAGCCCTTCACCGGTGACGACGACGCGCTCGGGCCCGAGGAGGCTCACCAGGGTGGCGATGCCGACCCCGATGGCCCGGCCGGCCGTGGCGAAGGCCTCCCGGGCGGCCCGGTCGCCGACCCGGGCGAGCTGGACGACGTCGTCGAAGCTGAGGTCCGCGCGGCCGGTCGCGCCGCGGGCCGAGGCGAGGATGGCGCCGCTGGCCGCGAAGACCTCGACGCAGCCGACCCCGCCGCAATGGCAGGGCGGGCCGTCCGGGTCGATGCTGATGTGCCCCAGCTCGCCGGCGACCCCGTAGGCCCCGGTGACCAGTTGGCCGTTGACGACCAGCCCGGAACCGACCCCCGAACCGATCGTGACCAGCGCGAAGTTCTCCGTCCCGATCCCCTCGCCGAACCAGTGCTCGGCGGCGGTCAGGGCCTTGACGTCGTTCTCCACCGTGACGCTCAGCCCGGTCGCCCTCGCCAGTTCGTCCGCCAGCGGGACGTCGCGCCAGCCGGGAAGGACGGAGTACCGGACGAGGCCGGCCGACCGGTCCACGTCACCGGAGACCGCGACCCCGAGGCGCCTCGTACGCTCCCGGAACACCGGGTCGGCGTCGAGGAGTTCCTCGACGAGTTCACCCAGCAGCCCGCAGACGGCCTCCGGGCTGCGGTCCTCGCCCAGCTGACGGCCGCCGGTGACCCGCAGACCGGCCCGCAGGTCGCAGACCACGCCGAACAGGGCCTCGCCGCTGATCTTGATTCCGACGAAGAACTCCCGGTCCACCGTGACGGCCAACGGGTTGACCGGGCGGCCGGCCCCGGGCGCGGTACGCTCCGGGGGGAGTTCGTGCAGATAGCCGTCGACGATGAGCGGCCTCGCGGCCTTGGTGACGGCGGTCGAGGACAGGCCCGTACGGCGGGCCAGTTCGACCCTGCTGAGCGGACTCTCGGCCAGCAGGAGGGCGAGGACGGCGGTCTCGGCCGGGGCCGTGACCAGCGGCTGCGCGTGGTTCGGGAACACCACCGCAACGTACTCGCAAATAATTTACTTTGTCCAGAATTAAAGTACGCGGCCGGGGTCGTTCCGGTGCCGGGCCCGCTCACCGCCGTGAAGGCCCCGGCCGCACCGGCTACGGCGTCGCGGGCCCGACGGCCAGGCGGGCCCGCACCCGCGTCCCGGCCGGGGACGGGAAGCCACGCACGAGGTCACACAGTGCCGCACCAGGCCGAGACCCCAGCCGCCGGAGACGGCGTCCTGATCCGCGACGCGGCAGGCGGCCCAGCGCCCCCACCACAGCCAAGCCGCGCACCGGAGGAGCACGGCCGCGGCAACTCGATCGTCGCCCTGGTCGCCACCGGCCACGGCAGCTGCACCCACCCCGGCGGCACGACCTACTGGGCGACCTGTGAGCCGCCGGGGCACCGGGATCGCGCCGTGAGCACCCGGCGGCAGCCGCCCGCACCGAGGCGGCCCCGCGGCCGACACCGGGCCGCGGGTCAGGCGGTCAGCACACCCGAGCCGAGCAGGCCGAGGAGGATCACGCCGATGGCGATCCGATAGGCGACGAAGGCGTTGAAGGAGTGCTTGGCGACGTACTTCAGCAGCCAGGCGATCGAGCCGTAGGCGACCACGAAGGAGACCGCGGTGCCGACGACCAGCGGCGTCGTGCTGACCCCGGCGCCCAGGGCGTCCTTCAGCTCGTACAGGCCGGCGCCGGTGAGTGCGGGGATGCCGAGGAAGAAGGAGAGCCTGGTCGCGGCCACCCGTTCGAGGTCGAGCATCAGGCCCGCGGACATCGTCGCGCCGGAGCGCGAGAAGCCGGGGAACAGCAGCGCGAGGATCTGCGCCGAGCCGACGATCATCGCGTCCTTGAAGCCGGTGTCGTCCTCGCCGCGCTTGTGGCGGCCCATCTGGTCGGCCGCCCACATCACGCCGCTGCCGACGATCAGGGAGCCGGCCACCACCCAGAGCGAGGCCAGCGGGCCCTTGATCAGGGGCTTGGCGGCCAGGCCGACCACGACGATCGGAACCGTCGCGAAGATGACCCACCAGGCGAACTTGTAGTCGTGGTGGTACCGCTCCTCGCGGTTCACCAGGCCGCGGCCCCAGGCGGAGACGATCCGCACGATGTCCTTGAGGAAGTAGAGCAGCACGGCCGCGATGGCGCCGACCTGGATGACGGCGGTGAAACCGACGACGGAGGCGTCGTCGACCGGGATGCCCATCAGCCCCTCGGTGATCTTCAGATGGCCGGTGGAGGAGATCGGCAGGAACTCGGTCACCCCCTCCACGACTCCCAGGACAACGGCCTGTCCGACGGTGATCGCGCTCACGTGCACCTTCCCAGTGGTGTCGGCACTCTCCCGGGGGCCGAGGTGCGGCGCTCCGGGCCATCGCATACGACGACAGGAATGTAGACGTAAGCGGCGGCGCCGTCCAACCGGCTCGGACGCTCGAACGGCCGGCGCCCCGCACCGGATCCGTTGACGTAGTTAGTGATTACCCACTAACTTGCCCGCATGGTCAGGATGAGCGCAGAGGACAGGCGCGAGAGCGTGGTCCGCGCGGCGATCGCCGAGTTCGCGCGGCGCGGGTACCACGGCACCTCCACGGAGGCGATCGCCAAGCGGGTCGGCGTCTCGCAGCCCTACCTGTTCCGGCTCTTCCCGAGCAAGAAGGCGATCTTCGTCGCCGCCTCGCTCCGCTGCATCGAGGACACCGGCCGGGTGTTCGAGGAGGCCGCGAAGGGGCTGGCGGGCAAGGAAGCCATGCGCGCCATGGCGAGGGCGTACCTGCGGCTGATCGCGGACGACCCCGAGAAGCTCCAGATGCAGATGCAAACCTATATCGCCGTGGCCTCCGTCGAGGCGGACGGGGACAGCGGGTTCGGCGAGACCGTCCGGGCCGCCTGGACGCAGCTCTGGGACGCCGTGAACCTCCCGCTGGAGGCCGACGGCGACGAGACCACGAGGTTCCTGGCCTACGGCATGCTCATCAACACCCTGATGGCCATGGGGTTCCCGGCCGGACACCGGGTCTGGGAGGGCATCCGCCTCGACCAGGTCGTAGTCCCGCCGGAGGCGTAGGCGCGGGCGTAGGCGCGGGCGTAGGCGCGGGCGTAGGCGCGGGCGTAGGCGCGGGCGTAGGCGCGGGCGTAGGCGCGGGCGTAGGCGCGGCCGGATCCGCCGGGGCGGCCCGCGCCGCCGCGGCATCCGGGGTCTGCCACGGGCCGCAAAGGTAGTAAGCGATAACTACATCCAGAACACGCATCAACCGCTGGGGGGAAGCAATGTCACAGCAGCAGACGGCACGCCGAGGGGGTGTCACCTGGGCCCTCGTGATCACCGGTACCGCCGGATTCATGTCGGCCCTCGACAACCTGGTGGTCACCACCGCCCTGCCCGCCATCCGCGAGGACCTCGGAGGGGGGCTGGACAGCCTGGAGTGGATCGTGAGCGCGTACACGCTCACCTTCGCGGTCCTGCTGATGTTCGGCGCGGCGCTCGGTGACCGGTTCGGCCGCAGGCGGCTCTTCCTCGCCGGTATGACCGTCTTCACGGTCGCCTCCGCCGCCGCGGCCCTCGCGCCCGGCATCGACTCCCTGATCGCGGCACGCGCCGTCCAGGGCGTCGGCGCGGCCGTCATGATGCCGCTGACCCTGACCCTGCTCAGCGCCGCGGTGCCCCCCGAGAAGCGCGGGATGGCCTACGGCATCCTCGGGGCCATCAACGGACTCGGGGTCGCCCTGGGCCCGCTCATCGGCGGCAGCCTCACCGAACACGTCTCCTGGCACTGGATCTTCTGGCTGAACGTCCCGCTGGGCCTCGCCGTCCTGCCGCTCGCCCGCCTCCGCCTCGCCGAGTCCCACGGCGACGGCGCCACGCTCGACATCCCCGGCACCCTCCTCGTCAGCGGCGGCCTCTTCGGGATCGTGTACGGCATGGTGCGCGCCCCCTCCGACGGCTGGACCGACTCCTCCGTACTGACCGGCCTGGTCGCGGGCACCGCGCTGCTGGCCGCCTTCGTGGTGCACGGCATCCGCGCCAGGAACCCCATGCTCCCCATGCGGCTCTTCCGGTCCCGCGCCTTCTCCGCGATCAACGCCGCGAGCCTGCTGATGTTCCTGGGCATGTTCGGCTCGATCTTCCTGATCAGCCAGTACATGCAGGGCGTCCTCGGCTACTCGCCGACCGAGGCCGGGCTGCGGATGCTGCCCTGGACCGGCATGCCGATGCTCGTCTCCCCCTTCGCCGGCATCCTCGCCGACCGGTTCGGCGGCCGTCCGGTGGTGGCGGCCGGCCTGTTCCTCCAGGCCGCGGGCCTCGGCTACATCGCGGCCGTGGCCACCCCGCACACCTCGTACGCCGCCCAGCTGCCGGCCCTGATCATCAGCGGCGTCGGCATGGCCCTCTTCTTCGCACCCGCCTCCAACCTGGTCATGTCCAGCGTCCGCCCGCAGGAACAGGGCATCGCCTCGGGGGCCAACAGCGCGCTTCGCCAGGTGGGCGGGGCGCTCGGCGTGGCCGTCATGTCGTCGGTCTTCTCCGCCCAGGGCGGCTACGAGAGCGCGCAGCGCTTCGTCGACGGCCTGTACCCGGCGGTCGTGCTCGGCTCCGTGACGGTGGCACTCGCCGGTGTGGCGGCCCTGCTGCTCCCGGCCCGGCGCCCCACCGCGGGGGGCAAGGGCACGGACCCGGGCGCCGCGAACCAGGCGCCGGTCCTGGAGCCCACCGCGCTCTGAGCAGCGCGTCCCTGAACACCGCGTCAGCGGAAGCACCGCGCCGGCGGGACCACCTCGCGGACCGGTCGCCCCGGGGTCAGCCCCCGGCGGCGACCGGTCCGGCCGAGCGGTGCTCCTGCGGGCTGACGCCGCGCACCCGCTTGAAGGCGGTGGAGAGGGCGAACGGGCTGCCGTAGCCGACCCGGTGGGCGACGGAGCCGAGCGTGGCGGCCGGGTCGTGCAGCAGGTCGGCGGCCAGCGCCAGCCGCCGGCCGGTGAGGTAGGACATCGGCGGCTCGCCGACCAGCTCGGCGAACCGGCGGGCCAGCGCGGCCCGGGAGACGCCGACCTCGGCGGCCAGGCCCGCCACCGTCCAGGGGTGGGCGAGGTCGCCGTGCAGCAGCCGCAGCGCGTGACCGACCAGCGGGTCGGTGTGCGCGCGGTACCAGGCCGGGGCGTCGGACTCGGGCCTGGCCAGCCAGGTGCGCAGGGTGGCGATCAGCAACAGGTCCAACAGCCGGTCCAGTACCGCGTCCTGACCCGGCAGATCCTTGCCGATCTCCTCGCCGAGCAGGTCGATCAGCGGGGAGTGCCAGGAGTCCGCGGTCACCACCAGGAGCGGGGGCAGCGCCTCCAGCAGGCCCCGGCTGACCTCGCCGCGCAGCTGGTACGTCCCGCTGAGCAGCACGTCCGGGCCGTCGGTGGCATCGCCCCAGGTGCGGGTACCGAGCGCCATCGTCTCGCACAGCCCGTCGCCGGCCGGGGTGCTGGAGCTCTGGTCGGGGTGGATCACCGCCCGGGGCGGGGTGGTGGGGGTGTCGGCGAGCACGTACGCGTCCGGGCCCCGGGCGATCGCCACGTCCCCGGCGGCGAGCCGGACGGGGGCACCGTGGTCCGGCAGCACCCAGGCGGTGCCGCGCACGGGTGTGATCAGGGTGAGCGGTGCCCGGTCCTCGACCCGGATCGCCCAGGGCGGGGTGAGGACCGAGCGGATCAGGAAGGCGCCCCGGGCCCTCGGCCCCGCCAGCAGTCCGGCCAGTGCGTCCATGGCGCCCGAGTGTAGACGCCGGGTGTGGACGCCCGCGTATGCGGTCGAGTGGCTCGGCGATGGTGCGGGCACCCGCCAGGGCGGTTGACTCGGCGGTATCGGACAGCGGGCGTTCACTACGGGGAGTGTGTGGGATGGCGGGATTCAGAAGTGCGGTACTGCTGGCGGCGACCCTGGCCATGGGACTGAGCGCGGGTCTGTTCTTCGCCTTCTCCTGCTCCGTCATGCCGGGGCTCGGCAAGGCCGACGACCGGACCTTCGTGGAGACCATGCAGCGGATCAACGTGGCCATCCTGAACGGCTGGTTCATGCTGGTCTTCCTCGGCGCGCTCGCGCTCACCGTGCTCGCCGCGCTGCTGCAGTTCCGCGGCGGCGACCGACGGCTGCTGCCCTGGCTGATCGCGGCGGCGGTGCTCTACACGGTGGTGCTGGTGGTCACGGGCGCGGTGAACGTCCCGCTCAACGATCAGCTGGCGGCCGCCGGTTCGCTCGACCGCATCCCGGACCTGGCGGCCGTGCGGGAGACCTTCGAGAGCAGCTGGGTGGGCTGGAACACCGTGCGGACGGTCGCCGCGACGGCCGGCTTCGGCTGCCTGCTGGCCGCCCTGGTGACCGGTGCGCGGAGCGCGCTCTGACGGTGCGCGGTGGGGTGGCCGCGACGCCGGACCACGCGGGGCCGTCGCGGCCGCCGGGAGGCGGCCGGCCGCGCCCGAAACCTTGGCGGGGCACGTATGGAGCACCGCCCGGCGGGCACCCGCGCAGGGACCCGGAACGCCCGGGAGCTGCAACGGAGTGAGAGGAGCCCGCCGTGAGCGACCCCCGCACGGCGCCCAAGGTGCCCGACCTGCCGCCCGCCGAGGGCACGGAGGCACCCGACATCCCCGCGCCCGGTGGCGAGGAGGGCCGGACCCCGGCCGGAGGGCCGACCACCGACCGGGACGGCTCGGCCGCGGAGACCACCAGAGCCGAGAACGAGGACGAGCCGCCCGACTGACCGCCGGCGCGGACGGAGCCCGAAGAGCGCGGGCGCTCCCCCGGAGCGCCCGCGCCCGCGTGTGCGCCCACGTCTGCGCGCGCACGCCGGAGCACCGCCCGACCGGCTCGGGCTGTCGTGCACCAGGGAGATTGGGACGAGGTCATCACCACCGTCCGGCCCGGCGGCTTCCAGCAGAGCGACCTCGACCACCCCGCCGCCGTCACCGTCCCGACCGTCGATGACCCGAAGGGCGTTGTCGAGCAGAGCCCGCTGAGCCAGGGCCGCTCGTACGAGGGCCGGATCGGCAGCCGACCGGTCACCTTCACGGCGGGCCGGCAGGGCTGGTGGAACCACACCAGCCTCACGCGCAGTAGCCGGCGCCCTCCACCGGGCCGCCGCCGCGGTGGGCCGGGGGCCCGTCGCGGTGGCGGCAGGGGGTAAACGACTGGTTCCGGGACGCACCGTTCCGCGATCATGGAGCGGACACCCCCTACCGACGAGGAGACCCACCCCATGGCCGCGCCCGCCGACCCCACGGTCCTCCACCCGCTGCCCGAGCACCCGAGGGTGGTGCTGCTCAAACCGCTGGTGAAGTCCCCGCTGATCGAGGTCGGGGAGTACTCGTACTACGACGACCCGGACGACCCGACCGCCTTCGAGACGCGCAACGTGCTGTACCACTACGGGCCGGAGAAGCTGGTGATCGGCAAGTTCTGCGCGCTGGGCACGGGCGTGCGCTTCCTCATGAACGGCGCGAACCACCGGATGGACGGCCCGTCCACCTTCCCCTTCCCCACCATGGGCGGCTCCTGGGCCGACCACTTCGACCTGCTCACCGGGCTGCCGAACCGGGGCGACACCGTGGTCGGCAACGACGTCTGGTTCGGCCACGGCGCCACGGTGATGCCCGGGGTGCGGATCGGCCACGGCGCGATCGTCGCCGCCGGCGCCGTGGTCACCGGCGACGTCCCCGACTACGGCGTCGTCGGCGGCAACCCGGCCCGTCTCATCCGCACCCGCTACGGCGCCGAGGACGTCGCCCGCCTCCTGGCGGTGGCCTGGTGGGACTGGCCCCCGGCGCACATCACCGAGCACGTACGGACGATCATGGCGGGCGGCATCGCCGAGCTGGAGGCCGCCGCGCCGCCCGGCGGTTCGTGATCCGGAGCCGGACGCTAGTCCACGGCCCGGCGGGCGACCAGGTTCCCGATCGCCGCGTAGACGATCGCCGGGATGCCGTAGTCGAGCAGGATCTGGACGGTCTGGCTGGAGACGGTGAAGAGCCCGCGCGACCAGGCGGCGAGCCAGTCGGCCGCGGAGTGGAACCAGCCGACGACGGTGTTTCCCTGATTGGCGCTGAGCAGATCCAGGATGATCCAGACGACGAGAATGCCTGCGATGATGTGGGCCGCTGCTCTGATGGCCGAATTCATTCCTCTCATGGCCACCGCTTAGCCCGTGGCGGCTGCGGCAAACCAGCCGAGGCCTGGTCAATTCCCTTGACCCTCAGGGCTGTTGTCCTGGCGAAGGTGCGTCCGGGGCTCGAGGTGGACCGTCCGGACCAGCCGCCGCCCCAGCACCAGGTAGCCGAGCAGCGCGCCGAGGGTGTTGAGGATGACGTCGTCGATGTCGAAGGCCCGCCCGGTGATGAGCGCGCCCTGGACCAGTTCGACCAGCACCATGACCGCCGCCGTCCTGATCAGCACCCGGAACAGGCCGCGGGCCCTCGGCCACAGCACCGGGAGCAGCAGCCCGAACGGCACCCCGAGCAGCACGTTCCCGCCCACCTGGCGCAGCGCGTCCAGCGTGACGGCGTGCAGCAGATAGTGCCGCAGCGAGTCGCCGGGGCGCAGGTTGCTGTGCACCCGGCCCACGGCCCCGGGCGCGGGCACCAGCGTGATGCGGGCCAGGAGGACGGCGAAGCCGACCATCGCGAGGAAGGCGGCGAGGAGGATGAGCCACCGGCCGGCCGCCGAGGCCCAGGACCGCCGCTCGGGCGCCCGCTCCTGCGTACCGTCCGGCGCACCGACCGACGGTTGCCCGTGGTCGGGCGGCGCCGGACGGTCGCGACGTCGCAGCCGTGCCGCCAGGGCCCACCGGGCACCGCCCCGGGGCCCGTCCCCGGCTTCCGTGTCGATCAGCTCTTTCGTCACGTCTCCCCCGCCCGCTCAGGTGGTGCGCGACCGCCCGCCTACCCGCGCCGCGCCACCTCATGCCGCGCGTCCTCCTGCCGTGCGCGGGGCCGCCGGATCGGTGGCCGCCCCGGCGACCCATCCGGCGGGTGCGATGCTTGAGTTCGCCCGGTGGTGTGCACGGTCCGCGGAAAGCGGGGCAGGTTCCTGGGGAACGGTCGGAGTGGTCGGTTCGAGCGAAAGGTGGCCGGGGTGGACGGCGGAAGCGTGTTCTGGTGGGTGGCCGGCGGGATCGTCGCGGTCACCGTGGTGGTGGCGGTCGTCCTGGTGGTCAAACTGGTCCGGGCCCGGAGGCTGCTGGGCTCGGCCGGCATCCCGATGTCGAAGAAGGTGCTCTTCTGGGCGTCCATCGCCTATCTGATCAGCCCGGTGGACCTGCTGCCCGACCCGATCCTGCTGGATGACATCGGCTTCCTGCTCGTGGCCCTGCGCTCGTTGAACAAGGCCGGGCTCCGGGCGGGTGTCGGCCCCGCGGTCCGCAGCGCGGCCGGTTACGCGGCCGCGCGGCCGAGGCAGCGGCCGGAGGGTCCGGCGTAGCACTCGAGCGGGCCCGGTCGGGCGGGCACTCAGCCCGCACGGGGCCTCAGCAGGTCCTGGACGAGGGCGTCCACCAGGGCGGCGGAGACGCGCGACCCCGTCAGGGCGCAGTAGACGACCGGGCCGACGAGGCCGTCGACGACGGCGTCAGGGCCGAGTCCGGGCGAGAACGCGCCCGCGTCGATCCCGCGGACGACCAGGTCGCGCTCCCGACCGCGGCGAGGGCCGAGGTAGCGCTCCTGGAGGCGCTCGGCCGTCCCGGGATCATGCTGCGCCTGGGCGAGCAGCGCGAGCAGGACCCGGCCGGCCGGGTCGACGGCGAGGAACTCCGCGAACCGGGCCAGGTAGGCGCGGACGGTCTCCGCCGTGGGCGCCTCCTCGGTCGGGACGGGGAGCTGCTTCTCGGTGTCCTCGATGAGCGTGTCGAGCAGGATCTCGACCTTGGAGGGCCACCAGCGGTAGATCGTCTGCTTGGCGACCCCGGCGCGGCGCGCGATCGCCTCGATGGTGAGCGCGCCGAACCCGTGCTCGACCAGCAGGTCGTCCGCGGCGTGGAGCACGGCCTGACGTGCGGTCTCGTCGCGGCGGTTGCCGGAGTGGGGTCTGCGGGGCGCGGAGCTCGTGGCGGGCATGCGGGACACAGTACCGGGACCGGCCCGAACCCTGTTGTCTAGACGCAACGACTCGTCTAGGTTGAGTCCCCCAACCATCAGGGAGCGCCTGTGTCCGCCACACCCCCCGCATCCGCCCGCCGGGCCCTCGTCGTCGGAGCCTCCCGGGGCCTGGGGCTCGTCCTCGCCGACGAACTCGCCCGACGCGACTGGCAGGTGATCGCCACCACCCGCCGGGACAGCGCCGGACTGCGGGCGATCGCCGACACCCGGAACGGCCGGCTGCGGATCGAGTCGTTGGAGATGACCAGCCCGCGAGAGCTGTCCGCCCTGCGCGAGCGCCTGGACGGCCGCCGGCTCGACCTGCTCTTCGTCAACGCCGCGATCAACCTCAGCAACCTGCCGATCCACGAGGTCCCGACCCACGAGTTCACCGAGGTGATGATCACCAACGCGCTGAGCCCCCTGCGCGCCCTCGCCGCCCTCCACGACCTCGTCGTACCCGGCGGCACGGTCGCCGTCATGTCCTCCGACCAGGGCAGCATCGCCCGGAACACCGAGGAGGGCTACGAGCTCTACAAGGCCAGCAAGGCCGCCCTGAACCAGCTGATGCGCAGCTACGCCACCCGCCAGGCCGGCGACGGCCGGACCAAGCTGCTCATCGACCCCGGCCATAACCGGACGGAACTCGGCGGCTTCGACGCGCCGCTCGACCCCCGGGAGAGCATCCCCGCCGTCGTCGACGTCCTCGAAGCCCAGGCCGGCACCCCCGGCCTCCAGTTCCTGGACCTCCACGGCGAAGCCGTCCCCTGGTAGCCCCCGTCCCCCACCGCGTCCCGCCCGGCAAGGACCGCCGGGCGGGACGGGGGTGCCGGACCGGCAGGTCTTCAGAGCGCGATCAACGCACGAACCGCATCGCTCACGGCGGGCAGTTCCTCGCGGAGGGCCCACTGGTGCGCGTCGTGTTCCGTGAGGACGACCGGCTCGGTCGTCCTCACCGTGACGGCGAAGTTGAACTGGCGGGTGATGCCGCCGCGGCTGTTCCGATAGTCGAAGTGCCCGACATAGCTGGTGACCTGGTCGATGGTCAGCCCGGTCTCCTCGGTGGCCTCCCGATGGAGAGCGTCGAGGATGCTCTCCCCGGTCTCGACGGTTCCGGACGGGAGCTCCCACATCCCGCCCAGGTAGTCGTCGGGTTTGCGCCGCACGAGCAGCACCCGGCCGCCATGGCTGATCACCGCGGCAGCGACGAAGCCGGTGACGCCGGCGGCTTCGGCCGCGGCCGCCAGGCCGGCCGCGAACTCGGGCGAGGTGACGGTCACAGCAGCTCCTTGTGATGGTCGCTGACCTTGATGGCCGCGCGGATGTACTGCCCGGCCAGCTTCAGATCCTGCTCACGATGCCAGACCGGGAGCTTGATCGTATGGGCGTGAACTCGCTCGGCGACGGGGAAGTCTCCGGCCTCGTACCGGCGGTGGGAGTGCGGATGCCCAGGGAACAGCACTCCTGGTTGCTGGTACAACGCCAGCTGGTTCAGAGGACAGGTCGACCCGGGCCGGTCGAACTCGGACGCGCCCTCTGCGGTCAGAGCTTGATGGAACCGATCGAGGGACAGGCCGCCGAGCTCGTCAGGGCGGTAGGTGAGAGTCAAGCCGTACCAAGACGGGACCACCCCATCGGGCATCTCGACCACCTTCAGTCCCGGTACCCCGGCGAGTCGGCCGGTCAGGTGCCGTGCGACCTCCGCCCGCCCGGCGAGGTAGCCGTCCAGGCGGCTGAGCTGGTCCAGGGCGATGGCGGCGGCTAGCGGGTGGATGCGGAACTTGAGGCCCGCCCCGGTGACCGCGTACCGCGCGAGCGGATGGCCTTCCGGGATCTCGCCCTTGGCCCGCTTGTTGTAGTGCGCGAACATGATGACCCGGCGGTAGGTGTCGTCGTCGTCCGTGAGGACGAAGCCGCCCTCGCCGCCGGACAACGGCTTGGGGCCGTTGAGGGAGAAGGCCGAGGCGAGCCCGAAGGTGCCGACCTTCCGTCCGGCGATGCCAGCCCCGTGGGCATGCGAGCCGTCTTCCAGCACGATCAGACCGTGGGCGTCGGCGACGACCACGATGTCGCTCATGTCGGCGGGTTTGCCCCACAGGTGCGTGACCATGATCGCGCGAGTGCGAGGGGTGATCAGCTCCTCGACGCGGTTCGGGTCGATGTTGCCGTCGGGGTCCGTCTCGCAGAGCACCGGCACCGCGCGGAGATGAAAGAGCGGCGAGGCGGTGGCGTGGAACGTCCAGGCCGGGACGATGACCTCGTCCCCGGCCTGAATCCCTGCGGCCCAGTAGGTGCTGTGGAGGGCAGCGGTGCCGGAGCTGGTGGTGACCGCGTGCCGGACGCCGAAGTACTCCTGCAGCGCGTCCTCCAGGTCGGCGACGATGCCGGACCGGCCGGCGATGGAAACCGAGGTGTCGAGCTGCGCAGCGACCATGGCGCGGGTGCTTTCGCCGATCGGCGGCCAGGTGAAGTGCGGGCCAGCGACGGTGACGGCGGGCTTGCCGCCGAGCAGGGCGAGAGAGCTGGTCACAGCATCTCCTTCGGGTCGATGTAACGCCCCGCCGCCTTGGACTGGTAGCAGGAGGCGATGAACGCGGCGTGTGCGAGGTGCTGGTCGGGGCCGGAGGTGTTGGGCCGCTCGCCGTCCAGAACCCGGCAGAAGTAGTCGATCTGCGCGGCCGACGCCGAGGCCGGGGCGTGCGGGCGGGTCAGCTCCTCCACCACAGCGCCACGCCGGTCGAGCCGCCGGA
Organism: Kitasatospora sp. NPDC005751; assembly: GCF_040630835.1. Classification (NCBI taxonomy): domain Bacteria; kingdom Bacillati; phylum Actinomycetota; class Actinomycetes; order Kitasatosporales; family Streptomycetaceae; genus Kitasatospora; species Kitasatospora sp. NPDC005751. The sequence continues at coordinate 4,611 of NZ_JBEXYC010000078.1, read as the reverse complement.
CCTGGCCCTTGGTCAGCTGAACGGAGCCTCGGGTGCCGACCACGTGCAGGCGCTCGGTCTTCGGAGCCACCCACCTGGACAGCAGCACCGATCCGTACAGGCCACTGTCGTAGCCGACCTGAATCACGGCGGTGTCCTCGGCGTCGTAGCCACCGCCAGGGACGGCAGCGGTGGAGAACTCGGCGATGACGCGGCTGGGCATGTCGAAGTACCACAGCAGCAGGTCGATGAGGTGGTAGCCCATGTCGATGATGCAGCCGCCGCCGGCTTGCCTCACGTCCCCACGCCATCCCCCACCGGGGTCATCGGTGTGGAATGTGTACTGACCGTCGATCAGGAACGGCGTGCCGATCTGATCCAGCAGAGCGGCCACGCTCGCGTAAATCGGGTTGAATCGCCGCTGGAGGGTGACCATCAACTCGATCTGCCCGGCCAGGCAGACCTGGGCCAGCTCGCGCGCCTCACTCACGCTGGTCGCGTACGGCTTCTCCTTGAGCACATGGACGCCCCGAGCGGCGCACTCCCGGATGACCTCCCGGCCGGCATGGTGCGGGACGGCGACGACCACGAAGTCCGGGGCCACCGTGTCCAGCAGATCGCCGATGCGGGCGAATCCCGGGACCTGCAGCTGTTCCTGGCATTGCCGCAGGGTGTCGTGGTTGCTGTCGCAGACTGCGACGAGTTCGGCCCGACTGGAGGCAAGCAGGCCAGGCAGGTGGTCCTCGATCGCTTGGTGGCCAAGGCCGATGATCGCAGTGCGTCGTTTCATGCGCGTACTCCTCCGCTTCGTGCAGGAAGTTCTTCGGTGCACGACGAGTAGAGCTCAACTCACAGTCACCGACCAGGCGTTGTCTGTAGTCCCGGGGTTGTCCCACCATCGCTCGCAGTAGGCTCTCGGTCACCGTCGATGATGGGATCGGCCCGTGGACGACCAGATCCGGCACCCCCTCGCATACGCCCGCGCGCTTCGTGGCTGGTCCCAGACCGACCTCGCGGCCCGTATCCACCGCGCCGCCAGGAACAGGCCCGAGGGGCTCCGCTCCGGCACCGACAAGGCGGCCGTCAGCAAGTGGGAGAACTGGCGCAAGACGCCCAGCATCGAATCCCAGCTCCTGATCGCCGACGCCTTCGATGTTCCGATCGCCGATTTGGAAGCCTGCGAGTGGCCTCATTGGCTCCCCGGCCAGGAACAACCGGTGTCGCTCGGATCGACGTTCACCGTCCACGCACTTCGAGACGCACAGAGAGCCGCAATGGACCACCGACGTCGTACATTCATGACCTTCAGCGCGCTCGCGTTGGCCGGGCTCTCCACCCAGTGGGCCAACCTCGAACCTGACCGACTGACCACCGCCTTGGAGGGCAAGCGTGTCGATGTCGAGCTGGTCGACTGGCTGGAGGACACCGGTACCAAGTTGACTGCGTTGCCCACTGAACAGCGTCAGCACACCGTGAAGCTGATCGACGCCCAACTCGACACGGTGACCGACCTCCTGGAGCACGGCCGTTACAGCGAGGCCATCGGTCGGCGACTTCACCTCCTGGCCGCCTCCCTGGCCGGCAGCTCCGGCTGGCACCGCTTCGACCAGAGCCACCACTCCGCAGCGGGCAAGCTGTGGAATGCGGCGCTGGCCAGCGCCCATGCCGCCGGCGACCGCGACCTCGGCGCCGGAATCCTGTCCGACTTCGCCTACCAGTCGATCTGGCTCGCCCGGCCCGACGCCGCCGTCGAACCACTCAGCCAGGCCCTCATCCACACCCGGCACCCCACGGCTCGATCCCTCCTTCACCTGCGCCGGGCCCGCGCACACTCGGCTCTCGGCGCAACCGTGGACTGCCGCCGCGACCTGGCCGCCGCCGAGATCGCCCTGCTGACCGACAGCCCCGACCCGGCCCCGACCTGGTGCCGGTGGATGAGCACGGCAGACCTGGCCGTCGACTCCGGACAGTGCATGCTCGACCTCGGCCACACCGACGAGGCCCACGCCCGCATCGACGAGGGCATGGGTCTGCTGCCACGCTCCCGCGACAAGACCCGTGGGATCTTCCTGACGTACGAAGCTCGCAGTCTTCTGCAGGCCCGCGAGATCGAACAGGCCCTCGCCGTGACGAACCAGTCGCTCGATCTCGCGACCCGGATCGGTGCGGACCGGTGCGTCGCCCTTGTGCGTGAGCTCGCTCCGGCGTTCAAGCAATACCGCCAGGTGGACGGCGTCGCCGACCTCATGGATCGTCTCAGGACGAGCTGACGCAAGGGTCCGGAAGAGACAGGCCGACGCGCGGTTCATTCCCCCGGTCGGGGTGGGCCGGAATCGAGCCGGAAGCCCCGTCCCGCCCGGCGAGGACCGCCGGGCGGGACGGGGTGGGGGGACGGGGTGGGGGCGGCGCGGGCCGGGTGGGGGTGGCCGGTCAGTGGAGGACGTCGAGGATCTGCTTCTGGAGGCCGTTGGAGTAGACCTCGTGCTCGACGAGCTGCAGCTTCTGCGCGTCCTTGTCCGTGGTGCTGAACAGGCGCTTGCCGGCGCCGAGCAGCAGCGGGTAGACGAGCAGGTGGTAGCGGTCGATCAGGCCGGCGTCGGAAAGGCCGTGGTTCAGGGTGGCGCTGCCGTGGACGATGATCGGGCCGCCCTCGGTCTCCTTGAGCGCGGCGACCTCGTCCAGCGAGCGCAGGATGCTGGTCTCGCCCCAGTTCGTGACCAGCTCGTCCTCGGAGAGCGTGGTCGAGACGACGTACTTCGGCATCGTCCGGTAGCGGGCGAACTCCGCCATGTCCGGCCAGACGGGGCTGAAGGCCTCGTAGCTGGTGCGGCCCAGCAGGATGGCGGTGGACTCCTCCTGCTCGCGCCCCTTGATCTCGAAGGCCTCGGGGAGGAACTCGACGTCCTTGAAGGTCCATCCGGAGTTGCGGTAGCCGGGCTCGCCGCCCGGCGCCTCGACGACTCCGTCGAGGGAGACGAACGCGGTGCTGATGAGAGTGCGCATGGTGGTCCTCGGTGTCGTTCTCGGGTGTGGTCGGGATATCCGGGCGGCGGTCAGCCGAGTACTCGTACGAGCCACCGCTGCCAGGCGTCCTCGGCTCCGTCGGTGTCCGCTCCGAACAGGTGGTGGAACATCAACGCCGTTCCGGCGCCGTGGTGGAAGGTGTAGAGGCCGTCCGCCGTGCGCAGCCCGAAGCGTTCGTCGTCGGCCCAGACCACCTCGCCGTCCAGCGGCGGCAGGCCGGCCGGCTCGGCCTGCGCCTGGGCGCCGACGGTCACCGGGGTGGGCAGCGACAGGGCGCCGGCGAGGGCCGCCCGAACGTCCTGCGCCGTCCGCCGGCCGGTCGGCGCCGCGGCGAACACGGGGACAGCCGTGCGGGCGGCGAAGTGGGTCAGGTACTGGACCAGCGTGCCCAGGTGGAAGGGCCAGCCGCGGCGCAGCGCGTCGTACTCGTCCTGCCAGTCGTCGCCGAGGAGGCCGCTGTGGACGACGCGCAGGACGGTGGCGGCGCCGCCACGGCCTTCGATGAGGTACTCGAAGGCCATGAAGCGGCCGTCCTCGCCGGGTGACGTGCGGGTGGCCAGCCGCTTGCCGGGTTCGTAGGCGGTGATCAGGGCCTCCTCCCGGTGGCCGCCGGTCTCCATGGCCGCCGTGCCGCCCTCACGCGGTTCCACCTCGTTGCGGCCCATGAACCAGGAGTCGATCCCCGGGCCGGTGGCGATCGCCTCCCAGACCTGTTCGGGGCTCGCCGGCAGCGTGGTCTCCAGCTCGATCTCGAACGGGTGCGTCATCGTCGGTCCTCCTCCTCGGCTTCGGAGTTCGTCGCCGGGGGCGCCCCGGTGGCGCCCGGCGGCCCGGCCGGGTCGGGGATCTGGTGCAGCCCGACGACCACCCGGTGGGTCCGGCCGCCCGGCGCGCTCTCGTCGTGATAGCGGCCGACGAGGGCGGCCACGGTCCGGGACAGCTCCTCGGCGAAGGCCGCCCGGTCGGCCGCCGAGGCGAACCGCACCTCCGCGTCGATGCCGAAGGAGGCGACCCGCCGGCCAGCCCGGGAGGCGCCGGTCAGCAGTTGCCCGACCTCCTGGACCAGCCGTGACCCCAGGGCCAGCAGCCAACGGGCCGAGAGCTGGTCGGGCGAGCGGGCCGGGTCCGGGCGCACGGCGGCCAGGGCGAGCGGGGAGATCACGTAGGAGGCGGCGGTGGCGCGGTACACCCGTTCGGTGACGTTGCCCTTACGCCGTTCCTCGGCGAGTTCGACGAGTCCGTGACGCTCCAGCTCCTTCAGGTGGTAGTTGACCTTCTGCCGGGGCAGCCCGAGGCGGCCGGCCAGCATGGTGGCCGAGCCGGGCTCGGCCAGGGCAGCGAGGATCCGGGACCGGATCGGGTCCAGGGACGCCTCGGCCGCGGCGGGTTCTTCGATCACAGCGACGTCCAGCACCCCTCCAGGGTGCTTCCGACAGGATTCTTTGTCAAGACAAGAGAATCTGTCGGTGAGCGGGCGCGAGCAAGGTCCCGGGACTCTCGTGACCGCCGGGGGCCGGACATGCGACCGCCGTCCGGCCCGCGCCGGAGCGCGGGTCGGCGACCGGCGCGTACGCGAAGCCCCGCCCCGGGCGGCTGCGCTGCAGCGTC
>NZ_JBEXYC010000077.1:0-25035 GCF_040630835.1 Kitasatospora sp. NPDC005751 | reverse complement strand
GGGGGTGGGCAGTTCGTGGTCGGTCAGGTCGTGTGTCATCGGCGACTACTCCAGCGGATGCGGGGCCCGCCCGGCACCCCGGGAGCGCGCTCCCGGGTGAGCCCTCGTCACATGTTGATCATGTGCCCGGCCAGGCCGTGGACGGCCTCCTTGACCGCCTCGCCGAGCGTCGGGTGGGCGTGCACGTTGCGGGCCACCTCGTGCACGGTGAGGTCCCACTGCTGGGCCAGCGTCAGCTCCGGCAGCAGCTCGGTGACCTCGGGGCCGATCAGGTGGGCGCCCAGCAGCTCGCCGTGCTTGCCGTCGCTGATCACCTTGACGAAGCCGATCGGGTGGCCGAGCCCGTGCGCCTTGCCGTTGGCGGTGAACGGGAACTTGGCGACCTTGACGTCGTACCCCTGCTCGCGGGCCTGCGCCTCGGTGTACCCGAAGCTGGCGATCTGCGGCTGGCAGTAGGTGGCGCGCGGGATCATCACGAAGTCGAGCTCCATGGTCTCGGCCCCGCCGATGGTCTCGGCGGCGATCACGCCCATCGACTCGGCCGCGTGGGCCAGCATCAGCTTGGCCGTCACGTCACCGATCGCGAAGATGTGGTCGACGCTGGTGCGGCCCCGGCCGTCGACGTCGATCGCGCCGCGGTCGGTGAGCTTCACCCCGGTGTTCTCCAGGCCGTAGCCGTTCACCCGGGGCGCGAAGCCGATCGCCTGGAGCACCTTGTCGGCCTCCAGCACCTGCTGCTGACCGTCGCGGGTGACGGTGACCCTGACCTTGGCGGCCGGGTCGCTGTCGTCGATCGACTCCACCCGGGTCGAGGTGAGCACCTCGATGCCGAGCTTGCGGTACTGCTTGCCGAGCTCGGCGGAGACCTCGGCGTCCTCCAGCGGCACCATCCGGTCGAGGAACTCGACGATGGTGACCTTCACGCCGTAGTTGTGCAGCACGTACGCGAACTCGACGCCGATCGCGCCGGCGCCCGCGATGATGATGCTGCCCGGCAGCTCCTCGGTGAGGATCTGCTCCTCGTAGGTGACCACGCGCTCGCTGAGGCTGGTGCCGGGGAGCAGCCGGGTGGTGGCGCCGGCCGCGATGACGCAGTGGTCGAAGGTGACGACCTCGAAGCCGCCGCCGCTCAGCGCGACCTGGAGGGTGCGGTCGTCGACGAAGGTGCCCCGGCCGTCGTACTCGGTGATGCCGTTCTTCTTCATCAGGTAGTGGACGCCCTTGACCCGGCCGTCGGCGACGGTCCGGCTGCGGCGGAACGCCTCGCCGAAGTCGAAGCTCACCGTGCCCTCGACCTTGATGCCGAAGGTCTTGGCCTCCTTGGTGAAGATGTGCGCCAGCTCGGCGTTGCGCAGCAGGGCCTTGGAGGGGATGCAGCCGACGTTGAGACAGACCCCGCCCCAGTACTTGGCCTCGATGACGGCGGTCCGCAGGCCCAGCTGGGCGGCCCGGACGGCGGCGGTGTAGCCGCCGGGACCCGCGCCGAGGACGACGACGTCGTAGTGCGTGCTCATGATGCTGACTCCTCCGAGGGTGTCACGGTGACGTGATCTCGGTGCCATGGTGTCAGCAGCCCGGGCGGCGCACTCATCGGCCCCGGCCGACCGGCCGCCGTCCGGGTGCGGCCCGGGAGCGCGACGGGGAAAGGGCGCGGCGCAGCGGGGAACGGCGGGGAACGGGGCGGCTCCGGGGCCCCGCCCGGTGGCGGGGCCCCGGGCGGTCAGGCCGAGACCTCGTGGGTGTGGCCCTCGTGGAGGCCGCCACCGCTGCCGGCCTGGCCCTCGGTGTGCTGCGGCACCACCGGCGCGTGCAGCGAGGAGAGGTCCCAGGCGTAGGTGCCGACGGCGTCGGCGATCACGTCGATGTTGACGTCGAAGGCCAACAGGTCGAGGTTGCCCAGGTTGTCGCAGGCCTTGTGGTAGCACGTGTCGAACGCCACCCCGGCCGTGCCGCCGTAACGCGCCGCCTGCGCCGCGGACTTGATCACCTCGGCGCCGGTGTCGGTGCCGCCCGCCGGGATCCCCGCGTCGATGAACGGGCCGTAGTCGGAGCGGCCGGTGAAGTCGGTGCCCTCGTGCGGCAGGCCCCGGCGGTCCAGGTAGTCGGTGATGCGCCGCTCCAGTTGCGCCGAGCCGTCCGGGCCGGGGCCGGAGCCGACGTGGTCGGAGTCGTCGCCGTCGTAGACGAACTGGGCGGAGTTGGGCGAGGCGATCATGTCGAAGTTCAGATAGAGCTTGATCTTCTTCTGCTCGGCCGCGGAGAGTGACGCCACGTAGGCCTCGGAGCCCTTGAGGCCGAACTCCTCGGCCGACCACCAGGCGAACCTGACCTTGTTCCTGACCGGCCGGTCGCCGAGGTTCTTCGCCACCTCCAGGACGCCCGCCGAGCCGGAGCCGTTGTCGTTGATGCCCGGGCCCGCCACCACGGAGTCCAGGTGGGAGCCGATGACGACGGTGTTCGCCGGATCGCCGCCGCGGGTCTCGGCGATGACGTTCCAGGTCTTGCGCTTCTCCATGAGGGTACGGATGTCCAGGCTCACCGTGACCGGCCCGGCGGCGGCCTTGGCGACCAGCGCCTCGCCCGCCGCCCTGCTGATCCCGCCGGTCGGGACGCGGCCGGCGGTCGGCTCCCCGAGGGTGCCGTTGAGGTCGCCGTCGGTGTTGTTGTAGACGAGGACGCCGGTCGCACCGGCGTCCGCCGCCGCGGCCGCCTTGACGGCGAAGCTGCAGCCGCCGCGCTTGATCAGCGCGATCCGGCCGGTGAACGCGCCGGCCGCGTAGTCCCCCGCCTCGCAGCCGGTGGTGTCGTCCGCCGGGACGACCGCGAGCGGGGCGGTCAGACCGGCCGCCGGGCCGCCGACGGAGTACGTCATGGCGATCACCGGTACGTCCTCGGCCTGGGGGGACACCACCGTCAGTTTCTGCGCGAGGGCCTGGAAGAAGGTGTACTCGAATTCCTGCTTCGACACCTTCAGACCGGCCTGGCGGGCCTGCTCGTAGACGTAGCGCGCCGACTCGTCGTGGCCGCGGGAGCCCGCCACCCGGTTGCCGCCGTTGCGGTCCGCGACCCGCTGCAGTGCGGCCAGCGTCCGGCGGGCGCTGCCGGCGCTGCTCTCCTCGACGAGCCGGGCGGCCAGCTTGGCTCCCTTGCGGCCCGGGTCCGGTGCGGCCGCGGCGCTCCCGGCGCCGACCAGCAGCAGCGGGGTCACCAGGGCCGCGACCGCCAGCGCGGAGCTCGCGACCCGGGTGGTGCGGGCAGCGCCCGGGCGGGGTGAGACGGTCGGGCGGCGGGTCCGAGCATTCACGGCAGGTCCTTCCGAGAGTCCATGGAGATCCCGATTTGACATGCCCCGGGCCACCTTGCCAACCCTGCCGCGAAAGCTGACCGGATGCGGACATCCGGCGGCGCGGTGATCCTGGAGGGGAGGGGCCGTCTCATCCAGGAGGGTGACCGAATGTCCATGATCGACAAGATCAAGCAGATGCTGAAGGGCCACGAGGACCAGGCGGACAAGGCCGTCGACAAGGCCGGTGACACCGTCGACCAACGGACCCAGGGCAAGTACAGCGGCCACGTCGACACGGCCCAGGACAAGGTCAAGGACCAGTTCCGCGACCAGCCTCCCCAGTAGCCCGCCGACGCAGTCCGGACACACGGGTCCGGTACCCCGGCCGGGTGAGCGCGACCACGCGCGCACCCGGCCGGGGTACCGCGCGTCCACGGCCGGACGAGCGCTCCCCTCGGACCGTACGGGCGCCCGCGGGGACCCTCTCACCAGGAGGGCTTTACACAGTCATTACCATTGGCACGGTAGCGCTTCCGCGTGTCGCACACGGCGCGGCGCCGTTCACCCGTCCGGGTGAGCGGCCGCCCCGCCGGGCCGGCCCAGTTCCGGCGGACGGCCGGCCCTGTTCCGGCGGACGTCGCGCACGCCAGCGGGAAGCCCTGACGAGAGGACAGCCGTCGTGTCGATCCCCCGTGTCCGGACCACTCCCCTGCCCGGCGTCGGCGTCCAGTACGACCTCACCACCCGAGAACAACGGCACCTGTCCGTCATCGCCCACCGGGACGGCTCACGCAGCCTCAACGTCTACCGCTCGGACGACCCCGACGCCTGCGCCCAGGCGTTCCGGCTGACGGCCGAGGAGTCCACCGCCTTGGTCGACGCCCTGACGCCCGCTCACCACAACCCGGGCCTGCTGCACACCACCGACCTGGGCCTGGTCGCCGAACGCCTCCCCGTCGAGGGCGCCTCGCACTGGAACGGCCGGGTGCTCGGCGAGACCCGGATGCGCACCGAGACCGGCGCCTCGATCGTCGCCGTGCTGCGCCGCACCGGCGCCGTGCCCTCCCCGACCCCCGACTTCCGGCTGGCCGGCGGGGACATCCTGATCGTGATCGGCACCCGCGAGGGCGTGGACGCCGCCGCCGCGATCCTGGGCAGGGAGTGATCGGATGCACACCGCAAGCGTCTTCATCGAACTCGGCTCGGTCATCCTGGTCCTCGGCCTGCTCGGCCGAATAGCCGGCCGGTACGGGTTCTCGCCCATCCCGCTCTACCTGCTCGGCGGACTGGCCTTCGGCAAGGGCGGCCTGCTGCCGCTCAGCGCCAGCGAGGAGTTCGTGGCCACCGGCGCCGAGATCGGCGTCGTCCTGCTGCTGCTGATGCTGGGTCTGGAGTACACCGCCGCCGACCTGGTGACCAACCTCAAGGCCCAGTACCCGGCCGGCGCCGTCGACTTCGTGCTCAACGCACTGCCCGGCGCGGCCGCCGCCCTGCTCCTCGGCTGGGGCCCGGTCGCCGCCGTGGTGCTGGCCGGCGTCACCTGGATCTCCTCCTCCGGGGTGATCGCCAAGGTGCTCGGCGACCTCGGCCGGCTCGGCAACCGGGAGACCCCGGTGATCCTCAGCATCCTGGTGCTGGAGGACCTCGCGATGGCCGTCTACCTGCCGATCCTGACCGCGCTGCTGGCCGGCGCCGGCCTGCTCGCCGGCTCGCTCACCCTCGCCATCGCGCTCGCCACCGCGGGCGCCGTGCTCTTCGTCGCGCTCCGCTACGGCCGGGTGATCTCGAAGTTCGTCTCGCACGACGACCCGGAGAAGCTGCTGCTGGTCGTCCTCGGACTGACCCTGCTGGTGGCCGGCCTCGCGCAGCAGCTCCAGGTGTCCGCCGCGGTCGGGGCGTTCCTGGTCGGCATCGCCCTCTCCGGCGAGGCCGCCGAGGGCGCGCACACCCTGCTCAGCCCGCTGCGGGACCTCTTCGCGGCGGTCTTCTTCGTCTTCTTCGGGCTCAGCACGGATCCGACGAGCATCCCGCCCGTCCTGCTGCCCGCGCTGCTACTGGCCGTGGTCACCGCGCTCACCAAGGTGGCGACGGGGTACTGGGCCGCCCGCCGGGCCGGGATCGGCGAACGCGGCCGCTGGCGGGCCGGCGGCGCGCTGGTCTCGCGCGGGGAGTTCTCCATCGTCATCGCCGGTCTGGCCGTCACCGCGGGCATCGAGCCCGAACTCGGGCCGTTCGCCACCGCGTACGTGCTGATCCTGGTGGTCACCGGCCCGCTCGCGGCCCGGTACACCCAGCCCGCGGTGGAGCGCCTCGGGGCGCTGCGCGGGCGCTGGGCTCCGGCGGCCCGGGTCTCGCCGGGCGCCGAACGGCTGCCCGACGCCGGGGCGAGCGACGCCGCCACGGTGCCGGAGGCGATCACGTTCGAGGGACCGGAGCCGGCGGAGCTCGTTCAGGACGGGTTCGCGCAGGACGGGTTCGCGCAGGAGCAGCCGGCCAACGGGCTGCCGCGCTGAGGCCGGGGCCCGGGGCGGATCAGTCGGACCGGTCCGCCCCGGGGCCGGGCTCCCGGCCCGACCCGGGCCGGCGGCCGGGCTCGGGGTCCGGCACCGCACCGCAGTTCTCGCAGGGCTGCCGCCCGGCCCGCTCGCGCAGCCGGCCGCACTCCGGGCAGACCCGGTCCAGCCAGCACGCCGATTCGCCGCCTTCGTCCACACCGCCGATTCTGCCCGGCCCACCCCCGCGACGGCGAGTAGACACTGTCTACTCGCTCCTGGTAGACAGTGTCTATGACTGATCAGGGTTCGGGCCTGCGCGCCCGGCTGGTGGCGGCCGGCGTCGAACTGGTGACGGCTCAGGGGGTCCACGCGCTCTCGCTGCGCGAGATCGCCCGCCAGGCCGGCGTCTCGCACGGCGCGCCGCGCCGCTACTTCGCCACCCACGTCGAGCTGCTGTCCGCCATCGCCCGGCACGGCTTCGACGAGCTGGCCGCCGACCTCACCCGTGCGACGGCCGGCGCGGGCCCGGGCCCGCGCGAGCGGCTCGCCGCACTCGCCCGCGGCTACCTCGGCTTCGCCGCCGCCCAGCCCGGCATGTTCGAGCTGATGTTCCGCCACGACCTGCTGGAGGGCAGCGGCATCGGCCTGCGGCGGACCAGCCTCCCGCTCTTCCGGACCTTCACCGCCCTGGTCGCCGAGGTGCGGCCACCGAGCGGCGCGGAGCCCGCGGCGGCGGCCGCCGCACTCTGGGCCAACCTGCACGGGCTCGCCCAGCTCCGCGCCTGGGGCAGCCTCCAACTCGCCACCGGCAGCGACGACATCGAGCCGCTGCTGCACGCCGCCCTGGCCGCCCACCTGGGCCCGGAGGCCCGGTGAACACGCCCGCCCGCCGGCGCCTCACCCTCGCCGGGAGCATCACCGGCGCCTCCATCGTGGCCCTGGACGGCACCGTCCTCACCGTCGCCCGGCCCGCCATGCAGCACGACCTCAACGCCTCCTTCACCGCCGTCCAGTGGACCAGCACCGCCTACCTGATCGCGGTGGCGAGCCTGCTGGTCTTCGCCGGCCGGCTGGGTGACCGCTACGGCCACCAACGCGTCTTCGCCGTGGGCGTGCTGGGCTTCGCCGCCGTATCGGCCGGGATCGGCCTGGCGCCCGGCATCGGCTGGGTGATCGGCCTGCGCGTCGCCCAGGGCGTGGCGGGCGCGCTGCTGCAGCCCGCCACCCTGGGCATGCTGCGCGCGGCCTACCCGGCCGACCGGCTCGCGATGCCGATCGCCCTGCGCACCGGCGCGATCGGCCTGGCGGCCGCCGCCGGACCGGTCGTCGGCGGGGCGCTGACCGCCCAACTGGGCTGGCGGGCGGTCTTCTTCCTCACCGTCCTCCCCGCCGTCGCGGCCGGGCTCGCCGCGCTGGCCGTGCGGATTCCGCAGCCACCCACCGACCGGTCCGCCGGCGCCCTGCGCGCGCTCGACCTGCCGGGCGCCGCCCTGCTCGCGGCGGCGCTGGTCTGCCTGGTGCACACGCTCGTCGGGGTGCCCGAGCACGGCCGGCCGGCCGCCACCGTGTTCGGCCTGCTCGCCGCGACCCTGCTCGGCACCGCCTTCGTCCACCAACAGCGGCGCGCGGCACACCCGTTGCTGCCGCCGCGGGTGTTCGCCCCGCCCACCGTCGCGTCCTCGCTCGGGGTGCTGCTGACCGCGTCCGCGGCGCTCTTCGGGACGTTGTTCCTGGCCACCTACTTCCTCCAGGACGTGCTCGGGCTGGACCCGTTCCAGTCCGGCGTCCGGGCGTTGCCGCTGGCCGTCACGATGGTCGCCGCCGCCCCGGCCGCCGCGGTGCTGCTGCGCCGCCACGGGGCCCGGGCCACCGCCGGGGCCGGGATGCTGCTGCTCACGCTCGGCACCCTGCTCGCGGCCCGGTTCGACGAGTCCTCCGGGGCCGTCGCGATCGGCGGCAGCTTCCTCCTGCTGGGCAGCGGGTTCGGGGCGGTGATGGTCACCGCGACGGCCGCCCTCGTCCGCGACGCCTCGGTGGCGGACGCGGGCGTCGCCGGCGGGCTCCAGCAGACCGTGATGAACATCGGCCCGGCCCTGGGGACCGCCGCCGCGACCACCCTCACCGCCGGCCGTCCGCTCGTGACCGCCATGGGCCCGGCCCTGCTGGTCCTCGCGGCCACGGCGGCGGTCGGCGTCCTGCTCGCGACCCGCCTCCCGACCCGGGCCCGGGCGGCGGGGGTGGTGGAGGCGACGCGGCCGGGGCACTGAACCGGTCACTCCCCCGCAAGTGCGTTCGGCCCTTCGGTCGGTGCCCTCGGGCCCGTCGATCGCTTCACGCCGTCGAGTTGTCGACGATTTCGGCGGTCTCCACGTACCCGATGGACGGCGCCGCGCCTTGGAGACCGGTTGCTCGCCCGCGCATCGGGGTGAGCGTCACTCCACCGGGGCCCGAAGCGGGGTCTGCCCGGTGGGTTCGGCCGCGCCAACCGGCTCGGCGGGCTCGCCCACCGGTCCGGGGGTTCGGCGGCGCTTCGGGGCCGGCAGGCGCATCAGGATCAGCTGGGTCAGCGCGCCCACCGCCATGCCGGTCCAGAGTCCGTTCACCCCGAGCGGGACCGACAGGGCCACGCCGGCGGCGAGTTGGACGGCGAGTCCGAGCAGGCTGGCCGTCACCAGGCGGCGGCCCGCGCCGGTGGCCTGGAGCACGCCGCCGAGGGTCACCACCAGGGCGTACGGCAGTACGTAGAGCCCGGCCATCCGCAGGTAGCCGACGGCCTGGGCGGCGACCGCGTCGTCCCGGGTGAAGAGCGCGGTCACCGGCACCGCGAGCGCCGCGCAGAGGACGGCGGCGCCCGCGCCGAGGGTGCCGGCCAGCCGGGCGGTGTCACGGCCCAGGGTGCGCAGCCCCGCCGTGTCGCCCGCGCCGGTCAGCCGGGCCGCCTCGATGGCGGCGGCCTGCCGTACGGCGTAGAAGGCCATGGTCACGACCAGCATCACGCGGTAGCCCACGCCGTAGCCGGCGACCGCCGGTACGCCGAAGGACGCGACCAGGGCGAGCTGCACCGTGCCGACGCCCATCCGGGCGGTGAAGTCGAGGCCGAACGAGGCTCCGGCGGAGACGATCCGGCGGGCCTCCGGCAGGAGCCCGCCCGCCGGGGGCGCGGTCCGGCGGCGCCGGCGCCGGAGCAGCAGCGTGACGGCGAAGGTGAGGGCGCGCGCGGTGGTCAGGGCGAGCGCCGCGCCCCTCACGCCGAGGGCCGGGAACGGTCCCGGTCCGAGGATCAGCAGCGGGTCGAGGAGGAGCAGCAGCGCGTTGGTCAGCAGGGCGAGCCGCATCGGCGTCCGGGTGTCGCCGGTGCCCTTGAAGAGCTCGTCGGCCACCCGCTGGCCGAAGAAGAGTCCGGCGGCGGGGAAGGCGATCGCGAAGTAGTCCGCGGCGAGTCCGGCGGCGGGGCCGTCCAGAAAGGCGTCCGCGATCGGGTGGCGCAGCAGGAAGCCGGGGACGGCGAGCAGCAGGCTGCCGAGGGCGCAGAGCCGCCAGGCCGCCCGCGCGGTCCGGCCGGCCGCCGCGCGGTCCCCGGCGCCGACGGCGTGCGAGATCCGGACGGTGGTGCCGGAGGCGACCACCAGGACCAGGCCCAGCAGGAGGTTCTCTACGGTGCCCGCGAGGGTGACGGCGGCGACGGCGGGCGCGCCGAGCCCGCCGACCCAGTACGTGCTGATGACCGAGGCGATCACCCCGGACAGGAGTCCGGCGTAGACCGGCCCCGCCAATCCGATCAGCCTCGGCAGATGTCCTCGCACGTCGCCCCCCGGTTCCGTCGGCAGCGCTCGGCCGCCCTCATGGTGTCTCTTGGTGTCTCTAGGTGTCTCGAACAGAGATACATCGTTTAGAGGCACATCGGCAAGAGGTACCATGACGCCCGAACGGCGCGTGCGACGACGGAAGGGCTTCACCGGTGCTCACCCTCGCGATCCTCGGCTTCCTGTACGACGAGCCGCTGCACGGCTACGAGTTGAAGTCACGGATCACCGGCCTGACCGGCCACGCCCGGCCGGTCAGCGACGGCGCCCTCTACCCCGCCATCGCCCGTCTGGAGAAGGCCGGACTGCTGGAGCGCCGCAGCGAGCCCGGCAGCGGTGCCGCGCCGCGGCAGGTCCTGGAGCTCACCGCGGCGGGCCGGGCCGAACTCGAGCGCCGGCTGGCCGACCCGGCCGAGGCCGAGATCTCCGACCAGATCCGCTTCTTCACCGTGGCCGCCTTCCTCGACCGCCTCACCGACCCGGTCGCGCAGGCCGCGGTCCTGCGGCGCCGGCTGGCGTTCCTGGAGGCACCGAGCAGCTTCTTCTACGACGCGCAGGGCCGCCCGGTCGCAGCCGAGCAGGAGTCCAGCCCGTTCCGGCGCGGCATGCTGCTGGTCGCCCGCGCGTCCGGCGCCGCCGAGCGGGCCTGGCTGGCCGGGACGATCGCCGAACTGGAGGGCGGCCGGGCGTCCTGAGGCGGGCGGTGGGAGAGGCTCGGAAGGGCCGCCGCCCGCGGGCGCCCGGGGCGTGGTCGGGCCCCCGGACAAGGGTGCGAAACGGTCCACCGATTCCTGTCCCGGGCCTGGCGCAACTGGGGCGTGTCGTCGCTATGATGATCCGCCTCACACCATGGCGCCGCCGCGGGGTGAACCGTACGCGCCGGGCCATGCCCGCACCCCTGGAGGCCGCCGTGCCCACTGCCGACACCGGAACCGCCCGCCCGCAGCAGCTGACGCGCGACGGCATCCCCGGCTGGTTCTTCAAGGTCGACCAGGAGGCCTTCGCCCACTTCCTCACCGAACAGAGCGCGGCCGGGCACACCGGCGACATCCTCGAACTGGGCACCTACCTCGGCCGGAGCGCCGTCCTGCTCGGGGACCACCTCCGGCCCGGCGAGCAGCTGACCGTCTGCGACCTGTTCGACTCCGAAGCGGGCGACGCCGACAACGCCGCCGAGATGACGATGTCCTACCGCAAGACCCTGACCAGGAGCGCCTTCGAGGCCAACTACCTCACGTTCCACCCGCGGTTGCCGGTCATCGTGCAGGCCCCCACCTCGGTACTGGCCGACCGCCGGATCCCGGACGGCAGTTGCCGCTTCGTCCACATCGACGCCTCGCACCTCTACGAGCACGTGGCCGGGGACATCGAGGTCGCCCGGGCGGCACTGGGCGAGAACGGGCTGGTCGCGCTCGACGACTACCGCTCGGAGCACACCCCGGGCGTCTCGGCGGCGGTCTGGCAGGCGGTGTTCACCGGCGGGCTGCGGCCCGTGCTGCTCACCCCCATGAAGTTCTACGGGACTTGGGGGGACGCCGGGGAACTCCAGCGGGTGCTGCTCGGCCGGGACTGGCGGGCCGGCGGCTACACGGTGGACGAGGACGCCATCGCCGGTGCGCGGGTGGTGCGGCTGAAGTACGCGGTCAAGCCGGGCGCGGCCCAGGCGCACCGCTCGGCCCCGCGGCGCCTGGCGCTGGACCTGCTGCCGCCGGTCGCCACCCGCGCGACCAGGCGGCTGCTCCAGGCGCTGCGCGATCGCCGTGCGGGCCGGCCGGTGGTCCGTACCGGCTGATCCCGTACCGGCTGGTCCCGCGCCGGCGTTCGCGGGGAGGGACGGGCGGCCCCCGGCCGGGACGGGCAGGGCCGGCCGCCCCTCCCGCCGGGGCCGGGCGGATGGCATCGATCCCGCTCGGTAGGCTGTCGCGATGCACCGGACCACCACCACGCCGACCCCCTCCGAGCTGCCCGGATGAGCGTCTTCCTGCCTCCCGAGCCGCCGGCCTTCGCCACCGCCTCACCCCGCGAACGGGTCGCGCGGGTCCTCACCGAATCGCTGGCGCCCGCCCATCTGGTCATCGCCCTGCTGCTGCTCGTCGGCGCGCACAGCACCGAGGGCTGGTCCGGGGCCGGCTGGGGCCTGCTGGCCGCGCTGTTCTGCGGCGTGGTGCCGCTCGGCATCATCGCCCTCGGGGTGCGGCGCGGCGCGCTGACCGACAAGCACCTCCGGGTCCGCCGCCAACGCGTCGTCCCGATGGCCGCCAGCCTGCTGTCGGTGGTGGCGGGCGTGGCCCTGCTGTACGCGCTGGACGCCCCGGCGGAGGTCGCCGCCCTGGTCGTGGCGATGCTGGCCGGCCTGGTGTCGGCGCTCGCCGTCACGGTCTGGTGGCAGATATCCCTGCACAACGCCGTGGCCGGGGGCACCGCGATGATCCTGGTGCTGGCGTTCGGCCCGGCGGCGCTGCCGGTCGCGGCGGCCGCGCCGGTGGCGGTGGGCTGGTCGCGGCTGGTGCTGAAGGCCCACACGGCCGCGCAGGTGCTCGCCGGCACGGCGCTCGGCGGTGTCTGCGCCGTGGTGTTCGCGCTGCTGCGCTGAGCCCCGGCCCGCCCTCGGCCCGCCCCGGGCCCGCGCTTGGCCCCTCCCCGGACCCGGCGGCCGCACCGCACCGCACCGCACCGATAGGGTCGGCGGGTCGCCGCCGGGCCCTGAGGAGGTCGCGTTGGAGCCGGTCACGCTGCCGGACGCGGAGCAGCTGCCCGAGGCGCTGCTCGAACTCGCCGTCCCGTTCGAGGAGGTGAACGCCGTCCTGGCCGCGCGCACCCGGCTGGCCCGGGACGACGGGCTGCGGGCCGCGTTCGACGAGGCCCTGCGCGAGCAGGTGGCGGCGGTCGGGACACTCGGCCGGCCGTCGGGTCTCCATGGCAGCCGGCCGGCGGGGTTCGAGGCGGACGGACACCTCCTGACCCTGCTCTTCGTCGCCCTCGCCCCGCACGCCCGGGCGTACCACCGTGCCCTCGGGATCGGCCCGGCGGTGACCAGGAGCACCCTGGCCGACCTCGGCCGGCAGCTGGTGGTGAGCCGTTGGCGGGGCCACCCCGGCGGGCTGGGCAACCCCTCCTGGCTGACCCTGCACTTCCGGGGCGAGCTGTACCAGCTCGGCCGGCTCCAGTTCCAGCGCAAGCGGCTCACCGGGGCGGACGCCGAATCGGCGGCCGCGGCCGGGTTCGGCCCGTGGAGCCTGCAGTTGCACATCCCCGACCACAGCGGACCGCTCTCTGCCGAGGCCTGCGACCGTGCGCTGGCCCGGGCCCGCGACTTCTTCGCCCGGCACTTCCCCACCGAGCCGTACCCGACGGCGTTCATCTCCTCCTGGCTGCTGGATCCTCAGCTCCGCCGCCACCTGCCGGAGGACTCCAACATCGTCCGGTTCCAGAAACGGTTCACCCCGCTGCGTCCGCCGGGCGAGCCGGCGGACGACAACCCGCTCCGCTACGTCTTCGGCGACAGCGGCCGGCCGCTGGAGTCGCTGCCCCGGGACACCCCGCTCCAGCGGGCCCTGGTGGACCACCTGCGCGCGGGCGGCCACTGGTACGTCGTCGGCGGGTGGCTGAGGCTCGGCGAGGACGACGTGCTCGGCGAGGACGACGCCTGACCGGTGGTCAGGACCGCCACGGCCCCAGGGGCGCGGAGCGGCCCGGAGGAATCCGGAGGCCGGGCCCCGGTGTGCCCTGCGCGCCCTGCGTGCCCTGCGCGCCCACGGCGGATTCTCCTACGCCATTCCGATTGATATGACTGCGCATCACTCACACGGGGGAACTTCATTTAAAGATTTGCCCACGGAACATTAAAGGCCGCATAGTGAGAGTGCCTCATTTGGCCCTAGTGATGGCCAAGTTCAGGCAAAGTCCGGTGCGCGTCGCGCCCGGGCGGTAGCCGGCTGTCAGCCGGTCCCGCCGCCCGCCGCGCCGCGCCCCACCTCGGCAGGTGAGGAGAAGGCAATGCTTCACGAAGACACGGCGCCGGGCTACGGGCAGCGCCTCCGCGAGGACGTCGCGGCCCAGGGGACGACCCCGCTCATCGGCGTCTACGACATGTACTCGGCCTCGATCGCGGCCGAGCACTACAACGGCATGTTCGTCTCGGGCTTCGGCTTCGCGGCGTCCTACTACGGCCTGCCGGACATCGGGTTCATCGCCTGGCCCGACATGGTGGCCTTCGTCGAGCGGCTGCGCGGCGCGTTCCCGCAGCACCATCTCCTGGTCGACATCGACGACGGCTACGTCGATCCGGAGGTGGCCTGCCACGTGGTGCGCAGGCTGGAGCGGATCGGCGCCTCCGGCGTCATCCTGGAGGACCAGAAGCGCCCGCGCCGCTGCGGCCACGCCGACGGCAAGCAGGTCCTGCCGCTGGAGGAGTACCTGGAGAAGCTCGACCAGGTCCTCGCCGCCCGCACCGACCTCGTGGTGGTGGCCCGGACGGATGCCACCGAGGAGAGTGACATCCTGCTGCGGGCCGAGGCGCTCGCGGCCACCGACGCCGACATCGTCCTGGTGGACGGAGTGCGCAGCGAGGAGTGGATCCGCCGGATCCGGCAGGTCGTGGGGGACAAGCCGCTGCTGTTCAACCAGATCGCCGGTGGCAAGTCCCCCCGGCTCTCGCTCTCCGAGCTGGGCGAGCTCGGCGTCGACGTCGCCATCTACAGCACTCCCTGCCTGTTCGCGGCGCACCGCGCGATGGACGAGGCGCTGGCCGGGCTGAAGGTGGCCGACGGCCGACTCCCGGCCCCCGCCGAGGACAGCCCCCAGATCGGGGTCCGGGAGTCCACCGAGTTGCTGGAGCGGAACATCGCCCGCCCGCGCCGGCGCGAGGCGGTAGGAGCGTGACGTCCGCATCGCGCGGCGGGGCGCGGCCGGGCGCGGCGGCGGACGGCTCGGCGGCGGACGGCTCGGTGTCGGGGGGCTCGGTGTCGGGGGGCTCGGCGTCGGGCGACTCGGCGTCGGGCGACTCGCGGCGGGGCCGTTCGGTCCCGCGCGGGCCGGCACCGAATCGCGCACCGGTGTCGGCCGGGGAGGTATCTCCGAGGCGTCGGGCCCTGTGGCCTCCGGCCCTGTGGCGCTCGGCCCTGTGGCGCCCGGCCGCCGCCGCTCTGTTCGGCGCCTGCGTTCTGCTCGGTGGGGCCGCCTCGCCCGCGGTGGCGGGCGGCAGCCTGATCACCGTGATCGACAACTCCCACTCGGACTCGTTGGTGAGCACCGACTCGCTCCTGGAGATCGACAAGTCGGGCAACCTGCAGTCCGGACAGGGCACGGCGGGCAGTGACCAGGGGCCGGCCAATGCCCTGGTGGGCACGGTGCTGGGGATCGCGCCGGTCACCGCGGTCGACTCGTCGGCAGGGAGCGACGAATGAGCGGCGGGCTCCGGCACCGGGCTCATGGGCCCGGGGCCGGCCCGCCGGGTACGCCGGATCAGCAAGGTTCGTCGGGCCCGCCCGGCCCGCCGGATCGGGCTGCTGCGGGGCCGGACGGCCCGGAGGCCGTGGCAGCGGGCCCGAGTGCGGGGTCGGACGGCCCGGCGGCCGCGCCGCCCGGGCCCGCTCCGGCTCGACGCGGGCTCCGGCTGCGCGGGCTCGACCCGTACGTGGCGGCGCTGGCGGGTACCGTCCTGCTCGCCACCTTGCTGCCCGCCACCGGTCGGGCCGCCCGGGGGGCGGAGCTGGCCTGCGACCTCGCGGTCGGCTTGCTCTTCTTCCTGTACGGGGCCCGGCTCTCCGCCCGCGAGACGCTGGCCGGGCTGCGCCACCTCCGGCTGCACGGCCTGGTCCTGGCCTGCACCTTCGTCCTCTTCCCCCTGCTCGGGCTCGCCACCGCCGCCCTGACACCCCGTCCGCTCACCGAACAGCTGCAGACCGGCGTGCTGTTCCTCTGCCTCGTCCCGTCGACGGTGCAGTCCTCGGTGGCGCTCACCGGCGCCGCTCGCGGCAACGTCCCGGCTGCCATCTGCGCGGGCACCTACTCCAGCCTCGCCGGCCTGCTCCTCACGCCGCTGCTGGCCGCCTGGCTGCTGGGCGCCCACACCGCCCTGTCCGCCGACGGCCTGCTGCGGATCGGTGCGCAACTGCTCGTGCCGTTCCTCCTCGGGCAGGCGCTGCGCCCGAGGATCGGCGGGTTCCTCACCAGGCACAAACGCCTCCTCACCCCGGTGGACCGGGGGTCGATCCTGCTCGTCGTCTACACCGCCTTCAGCGCGGCGGTGGCCCAGGGCATCTGGAGCATGACCACCCCCACCGCCCTGCTCGGCCTGCTGGCGGTGCTGCTCGCCCTGCTCGCCACCACCGTCGCCCTCACCGGGCTCGGCGCCCGCCTGCTGGGGCTCGACCGGGCGTCCGGCATCGCGGCCGTCCTCTGCGGCTCACAGAAGAGCCTGGCGAACGGCCTGCCGATGGCGACCGTCCTGTTCGGACCGCAGGCCGGGCTGCTGGTGATGCCGTTGATGGTGTACCACCAGCTCCAGCTGATCGCCGGCACGCTCCTCGCCGGCCGCTGGTCACGGGCTCCGGACCCTTCCGAGGAGGAGCCGGCCGCCGCCGGCGGGGAGAGCGGCGTCCACACCGAGAGGGAGCCGGAGGCCGCGGTGTCCGGTCGCGAGGAGCCACTCCCGGTCGGCCGGTCGCAGGACTGACCGGTCCCCGAGCGCTGCCCGAGAACGTCCACCCGGCCCCGCCGGGACCACCGGGCGCGAGCGCGGAACTCCCCCCGAGCGGCCCTGGCCAGCAGGTCGGGGCCGCTCCTCGCCCGGCCGTACATGGTGGAAACACTCCAAGATCGTCTCGCGATCATTGTTCCTGGCAGGGCCCACGGCCCGCATGCGACCTGGAACAGACTGGCAGGGCGCGGTGGCCCGGTCGGCCGCCGCGCTCCTGTCACGGCCGACCCAAGGACTGCCATCGTGAACGAGCGTGTTCTCACTCCCCGCAACCGGGGGTTCCTCTTTCTCGACTCCCACCCGGCCGGGTGCGGGCAGTCGGTGGCCGACATGTGGCAGGCCTGCCCCGCCCCGGCCGCTCCGCCGGAGGGCGACGGGCCGGTGGCGCTGGTCATCGGTTCCTCCGCCGGGTACGGTCTGGCGGCCACGCTCGCCGGTCTCAAGCGGGCGGGTATCCGCGGTATCGGCGTGTCCTTCGAGAAGGCCCCCACCGCACGCCGCACCGCGACGGCCGGCTGGTACCGCACCGCCGCCACCGCCGACCTGGCCCGCGCCGCCGGGCGGGACATGGTCTTCCTCAACGGTGACGCGTTCTCCGACGCGATGAAGGAGCAGGTCGCCGATCTCGTGGAGCAGCGGTTCGGCGGCCGACTGGACCACCTGATCTACTCGGTGGCCGCGCCCCGGCGTACCGACCCGGAGACCGGCACCACCTACGCCTCGGTCCTCAAGCCGATCGGCGGGGTGAACCGCACCAAGACCCTGGTCTTCGACGAGGACGGCGTGCCCGAGGTCCGCGAGGTCGAGACCGGGCCGGCCGAGGGCGACGACGTGGCACAGACCGTGGCCGTGATGGGCGGCGCCGACTGGGAACGCTGGATCGACCACCTCGCCGGGCGGGGGCTGCTCGCCGAGGGGTTCAGCACCGCCGCGCTCTCCTACATCGGCTCGTCGCTGACGGCGGCGATCTACCGGCAGGGCACCATCGGCGCGGCCAAGGCCCACCTGGAGGCCACCGCCCGCACCCTCGACGCGCGGCTCGGCAGGACGGTGGGCGGGCGGGCCGTGACCTCCGTCAACGGCGCCGCCGTCACCCAGTCCTCCACCGCGATCCCCGGCATCGCCCTCTACACCGGCCTGCTGCGCGGCGTCCTCGGGGGCGGCCTCGTCCCGCCGATCCACCAGCTCGCCGCCCTGTGGGACCAGCTCACCGGCACCGCCCCGCTCGCCCTGGACGACGAGGGCCGGGTCCGCCTGGACACCTTCGAACTGACCGACGACGTCCAGGCCGCCGTCGCGGCCCGCTGGGAGAGCGCCACCACGGCGACCATCGCCGACCTGGCCGACCTCGACTGGTTCCGCGCCGAGGTCCGCCGCCTCTACGGCTTCTCGGTGCCCGGCATCGACTACACCGCCCCGGTCGCCACCGACATCCCCTGGCCCGACCACACCTCCTGAGCAATGCCCCCGGCCGGGACGGGCCGGCTGCCTCAGGGGCCCGCCGGGGTGGTGCGCGCGGTAGGGGGGTGGTGCCGGGCAGGTGTCGCCGACGACGTGCAGCGGCATCGCCGTCCACACCTTCCGCCCGGGAGGTCGCGCCGGACGGATCAGCGCCCCGCTGCTCGTCGTGCCCGCTCGATCCGGGCGAGGGAGCCGATCCCGACAACGATGAGAGCAACGACCCCGAGCTTCTTGACCGGGTCTTCCCAGAGCAGGTGGATCATCCATTGGGCTATGCCATGCGTTTCATTCACAGGGGTGATCGTATGTAGAGCCTGAGGGCGTTCCTGCTGGTGAGAGCCGGATCGCGGCAACGATCCGGTGTCAGTTCAACGCGGTACCCGTGCCGCCGTCCCAAGTACACCGGCCGAATGTGCTGTTCCGAGATGACCGTCGTCCGGGGGGCTGACAGCGGCTCCGGAGGCGGGCGGGGTGCCGGACGGCGAGTCAGCCGGTCAGGCCCGCCCGGCCTCCAGGACGAGGACGCGCCAGCCCTGCGCTCCGAGCCGCTCGGCGACCAGCGAGCCGGCGAAGCCCGCGCCGACCACGACGGCGTCCCAGCGCGCGCTCATCGGCCGCCGCCGTACTGCGGCGCCTCGGCCCAGCTGCCGTGTCCGGGCGCGGCGGTGCCGGGCGCGGCGCCCTGGAAGGTGCGCCACATCAGGCCCCGGTCGTAGGCGCGGGGCGAGGAGGGCTGTTCGCCGGGCCAGGCGCCGACGTACCAGAGGTGGACGAGGGCGTGTTCGTCACGGACCCGGCGGGCCAGCAGGGTGCGGTGGTGCTCGTGGGCCATGCCGGTGGCGCGCAGTTCCCCCTCGTCGAAGCCGGTGAGGCCGGCGGAGATCCGGAGGAACTCGTCGAAGTCCGCGAGGGCGTCGTGCTCGGCACCGTCGTCGTCCTCACGGTCCTCGCGGTCGCGGTCCGCGTGCACACGGTCCGCATGGCGACGGTCCGCGTGGTCGTCGAAGTCGAAGCGGTCGGCACGTCGGTGACGGCCGTCCTGCCCGTCACGGCCCCAGAAGCGGTCGTCGTGGTCGTCGATGGCTGGCAACCGGGTACCCCCACACATGAGCACTGCATGGCCGAGACATGACACAGCAGCGGCACGGCCGACCGCCGTTGCGATCATTCCTCCCGACACCGGGGCGAGAGGCTCGATGCCAGAAACTGATCGACCCTGATCGACACGAGACCATTCAAAGCGCGAGCTCGATCACCCGAACCATCGGAAGTGTACGAATCAGCCGCGCCCAGCGGGGCACGCGAGGGCGCGGTCCGGCCCGGGCGACAGCGTTCCGCGCCGCACGGCGGTCGCCCGGGCGGCCCAGCGCAGCGCGCGAAGGCGCCGGGCGGCTGCGATCTTCGGAGCACACGGCGGTGTACCGCCGTGCCTGGTGTCGAGACCTGGAGGCCCGGATGTGGCAGGCTCCCCCCGCGCCCGCTCCCTCGGACAGCGAGTGGCTGCCGGTGCTGGACATGTCCCCGCCGGGCCCGCAGAACCGGCTCACCGTGCTGGTGCGGATCCTGTTGCTGATCCCGCAGTTCATCGTGGTCTGGGCGCTATCGGTGGTGGCGTTCTTCGTCACCGTGATCGGCTGGTTCGGTGCGCTGTTCCTCGGCCGGCTACCGGGCTTCGCCGCCGACTACCTGTCGGGGTACGTCCCCTACGAGACCCGGGTGAACGCGTACCTGCTGCTCACCCACGACCGCTACCCGCCCTTCGCGTTCCGGACCCCGGGCTACCCGGTACAGGTCGAACTGCGGCCCGGTGAGCTCAACCGGCTCGCGGTGTTCTTCCGGATCATCCTGGCCATCCCCGCGATGATCATCCAGGCCGTGCTGTACAGCGGCTGGTGGACGGTCGCCTTCATCAGCTGGCTGGTGGTCCTGATCCTGGGCCGGATGCCGCAGGCCCTGTTCGAGGCCACCGCGGCGATCCTGCGCTACCGGATGCGGTACCTGGCGTATCTGCTGATGCTCACCTCCGCCTATCCGAAGCGGCTGTTCGGCGACGAGCCGACCACCGCGCCGAGCGGGCCGGTGTCGGGGACCCACCCCCTGGTGCTGAGCAGCGGCGGGCGCGGCCTGCTGGTGGCGTTCCTCGTGATCGGCGTGCTCTCCTCGGCCGCGGGCTCGATCACGTCGACGTTCACGGACGACGACGATGACACCAAGAGCGTCACCGGCCCCCCGGTGCCGGGCCCACTCGCCCCCGGCCCCGGTTCCCCCGCCGTCCACCACGCCCGGCTCCTTCCCTGACCCGGCCCATGCCGCGGGCCTGAGCGCTACGACGCGCCGCTCTCCCCCAGGTACTCGGCCGCGACCTTCTTCGGGACGACCATCCGCCAGGCCTCGACGACCAGTTCACGCATCTCGGCCGCGTCGACGACGTCCGTGCGGACCTGCACCCAGTTGAACCGCTCGTCCGCCGGCTCCGGCATCAGGAACTTCTGCGGCTCGGCCGCGACCAGGGCCACCCGCTCCTCCTTGGGGAAGGCGAAGCCCATGACCGTCTCGTCCCGCGAGAACGCCAGGTAGACGATCCCCCGGACCCGGAACTTGACCCGGTCCCTGACCAGCGCCTCCTCGGTACGCGGCAGGGACCGGGCCAGGGTGCGCACCTCTTCGACCGTGATCGCCATGCGGCGAGCCTCTCACGCCGCACTGACAGCGGCCGGGACCACACCGCCGAGACCACACGCCGGCCCAGGTGTCCGGTTCAGGCGCGGGACCGGGCCTGCTGCCAGAGCGCGGGATCCGTGAAGTGCACGTCGTAGCGGTCCTGTTCGGGGAGGAGCCGGTCGAAGGTGTCCAGCCCGGCGGCGACCCGGCCGAGATGGCGGAAGTACCCGAAGCGCTCCACCGCGGGTGTCATCACCACGAGCAGGGCGGCGGTCCGGCCGGGTGCCGCGCCGAAGGCGTGCGGCAGCCCGGGCGGGACGACCACCAGGTCGCCCACGGCGGCGGCCCTGGACCGGTCACCCAGCAGGAACTCCGCGACGCCGCCGAGCACGTAGAACAGCTCGGAGGACCGCGCGTGGAAGTGCGGCCGGGCGCCGTCCGCCCCCTCCGCCAGGACGAGGCGGTTGACGCCGAACGCGCCGCCGCCCGGCGCGTCGGCACCACTGCCGCCACCGTCGGCCAGCAGGTGGAAGGCGCTACCCGCGGACAGGGCGACGCGCTCGGCGTCGGCCGCCCGGACGAGCAGCGGCTCGCGGATCGCTTCGGGGGTGGTGGGGTACGGGGTCGGCATCGGTACGTCCTTCGTGGGTAAGCGACTGATCGGATCCATTCGAACGCGGGAATAGCGGGCGAACCAGGAGCAGTTGGCGATGACACCGATCAGTGATCGCGATCGGTCGGGGACGCGGCGGAAGACGACGACGGACGGGGAGCATGGAACTCCGGCAACTGGCGTACGCGGTGGCGGTGGCCGACGAGGGCGGGTTCGGGCGCGCCGCCGATCGGCTGGGCATCGTGCAGTCGGCCGTCAGCCAGCAGGTCATGCGGCTGGAGCGCGAGCTGGGGGTGATCCTCTTCGACCGTTCGACCCGGCGCGTCCGGCCGACCGCCGCCGGTGAGCGCCTGCTGCCGGAGGCCCGCGCCGTCCTCGCGGCGGCCGACCGCACCCGCCGGGTGGCGGCCGAGATCGCGGCCGGGGCCGAGGGCGTACTCCGGCTCGGCGCCGTCCACGGGCCCGGCGACCGGCTCTACGACGTCCTGTCCGCACTGTCGGACCTCGCGCCGCAGCTCCGCGTCCGGCTCACCCGGGCCGCGCCGCCGGAACGGCTCGCCCAAGTCCGCTCGGGCACGCTGGACGCCGCCTTCGTACGCGGCCCGGCCGCCGTCCCCGGGCTGGAGCTGCTCCCGCTCTGGAGCGACCCGCTGTACGCCGCCCTGCCGGCCGACCACCCGGCGGCCGCGCTCGATCCGCTCCGCCCGGCCGACCTGCGCGACCTGCCGCTGCGCCTGGCCCCCCGCGCGCGGAACCCGCCCTTCCACGACCTGATCACCGCCGCCTGGCAGGCGGCCGACCTCGGCACACCGGTCACCGGGCCGCCGTTCACCACGCTGCGCGAGACGCTCACGGAGATCGCCGACGACGCGCCCTCGTGGACGGTCCTCTACCGGGTGTCCGGCCTGCCCCCGGTCCCCCGGATCGCCTACCGCCCACTCGCGGGCCTCACCGTCACCACGTCGCTCGCGGTGCGCAGCGGCCCGCCTCCCCCGGCACTGCGCCGGCTCCTTGAGGCGGTCCACCGCAGTTCGGCCCCGACGAAGCCGTCACCCGCCACGAGGACCGGTCGTTAGGCGAACCCGGACAGGTCCGCCAGCACCACGGCCACCAGCTCGCGGCGACTGCGCACACCGAACTTGTCGAAGACGGCGGTCAGGTGCTCCTGCACGGTGTTGGCGGAGATGTGGAGTTCGTCGACCAGCTGGCGGGTGGACCGCCCCCGGATGACCAGGGCGGCGACCCGGGTCTGAGCGTCGGTGAGTCCGTGGGCGCTGAGCAGGACCGCGCCGAGTTCCGCCGGTCGGGCCGGTTCCACCACCACGCCGATCTGCGCGCCCAGGCGACTGGTGTGCAGGGCGAGCCACCGGCCGGAGCGCCCTCGGACGCGGACGGTCGAGGGCACCGGCCCGGCGGCGGCCGCGAGCACGCTGACCGGGAGCAGACCCGCGTCCTGCCGGTCGCCGTCGGGGAGGTCGGTCAGCCACTGCTCGGCCTCGGGGCTCATGGACACCGTCCTGAGCGCGGAGTCGAGCAGGATGAGGCCAACCCCGTCCGGGCCGGTGGTGGCGTTCGGAGGCGGTAGCGCGGTCACCGCCGTGCGCAGACCGGCCGCCAGAACCGGAGCGACGCGTCGGACCAGGGCGGTCTCCTCCTCGGTGAAGCCCGGCGAGGAGGCCTCCCGGTGCAGGCAGAGCACTCCCCAGCAGCGGTGCCCGGTGACCAGAGCGGCGCGCAGTTCGTCGCCGAGCCCCAGCGGGGCCATGATCTCCCGGTAGCGGGCGCTGTCCGTCCGGCTGCCCTCGGTGGCCCGGTCAAGCGACCCGACCGGATCCGCCGCCCCGGCGAGACCCGCGAACTTGTTGACGTCCGCCTGCCCGAACTCGTTGTCGAGGAACAGCGCCGTCACGGGGCCGAGCGGGTCCTCGGCGGTCGCCGAGGTGAACAGCAGCGTCACCGGATCGACGGTCGCGGAGAAGGCCGCCTCCGCCGGCACCACCCGGCGCAGACGGCCGACGATCTCCGTGCCCAGCGCGGCGGTGTCCAGCCCGCTGCGGCACCGTCGCTCGATGTCGGCGAGTCGGCGTTCCACGCCCGCGCCTGCCACCACGTACATCAGCGTACGCCGCCCGACTACCCCGGGCCCGGGACGAGCCCGAGCTGGCGCAGCAGCCCCAGCTCGTCGAGCCGGCCCCAGCGTTCGACGATGCGGCCCTCCCGGATCCGGAAGATGTTGATCCCCCGCAGCGTGACGGTACGGCCGGTGGGCGGCGCGCCGAAGATCTCGCCACGCTGGGTGCCACTGGCGCTGAAGTGCTCCACGACCATGTCACCCTCGGCGACGAGGAAGTCGGGCATGGCGTGCCAGTCGGGGAACGCGCCGCGGAACAGCACGGCGGCCGCGCGCATGCCCTCACGACTGGTGTCGGTGCCGACCGGGGGGTCGTGGTTGAGGAAGTCCTCGGCGAGGTACTCGTCGACCGCCGCGAGGTCGCCCTGGGTGAACAGTGCGTCGATGAAGGCACACACGATCTCCCGGTTGTCTGTGGTTCGGGTCTGCTCGATGGTGTCCATAGCCACAGTCTTGGACGCCGCCCGGGCCCCCGGTACCCCAACAACCTGGGGTTTCGCACCCGGGACATCCGGTGGAAAGGGCCCCGACCGGGTCGCCGGTCGAGGCCCTCACACGCAGGCAAGCTCAGACGGCGCCGAACTCACCCGTACGCACACCGGCGATGAACGACTGCCAGGCATCGTTGGGGAAGACGAGCGCGGGGCCCTCGGGGTCCTTGGAGTCGCGCACGGGGACAGCACCCGGAACGCTCGCGGAGACCTCCACGCACTCGCCACCATTGGTGGAGTACGACGACTTGGCCCAGGATGCGCCGGAGAGATCAGGGTTCATGGGGCTAGCTCCTTCCGAGCCTTGTGGATCAGTGCCAGGGATGCCGCCTTGGGCAGCGCTTCCACCACCAACTGATCGTACTGTCTCTCCCAACCCGTGACCGTCTCGCGGGTTCGCTCAAGATGGCCGCGAGCATGCGACTCGGCATA
Organism: Kitasatospora sp. NPDC005751; assembly: GCF_040630835.1. NCBI lineage: Bacteria > Bacillati > Actinomycetota > Actinomycetes > Kitasatosporales > Streptomycetaceae > Kitasatospora > Kitasatospora sp. NPDC005751. The sequence continues at coordinate 962 of NZ_JBEXYC010000077.1, read as the reverse complement.
ACCGACGACCGAACCGTCCGGGAGGTCCAGCAAGGTCACTGGCAGTGCGAACGGCAGATTCTCTCCGAGGTCAAACGGGGCGACCTGAACGGTGATGTTCGGCTGAGCAGCCAACTCCGCCAAGCGATCGAGCTGTTTCAACATGATGCCCTGCCCACCGACCTGCCGAACCAAGCAACTCTCGTCCAGTACTGCGTGGATCAGGGGCGCTTTCTCTTTACTCAGGAGGCGCTGACGTGTTGCCAGGAACTCGACGCGCTCCTCAGCCTCGGACCGTGTGATCGCCCCCCTCTGGACAGCAGCACGAGCCAGCGCCTCGGCGTACTCGGGCACCTGCAATAGCCCTGTCACGATCGTCAGCGCAAAGGTACGCAGTCGACGGCAACGCGCTTCCGCATCAGCGAACTCCGGGAAGCCCTCCAAGAGACTGGCCTTGGAGTACCGGCGCCACAGCTCATGGAACGTCCCACCTGTCTCGAACACCTCATCAGCCTTAACTGCGAAGCTATGAGTTACAGACTTCTTCGCTCGTTCGACGTACGAGACCATCGCATTCGAGTAACCCATCCGCAGCCCGAGTTCGGTCTGCGACCACCGCATGGCCCGCCTTGACCTGCGAAGTTCTGCGCCGAACCTCGCTAGCGGCGATGAGGTTGCGTCAAGCTCGTTGGCTGCCATGAATATTGACCCCCATAACCAGACCGAACAGTCAAGGTTAGACCCTGGCAATCGTAGAGCCACTCGGGCCACCATGGCTACACCCCGCAACAACTCGGGGACTCACAGCAACCAATGGAGCCCGCATGCCCAGCCGCCCCCGCACGCCCGCCTACCAGCCGAAGGTGGGCGAAGTCGTCCGCGACCGGGCCCACCGCTCCCCCGACGGGCAGCCCGCCGAAGGCGTCTACATGGACACCCTCGGCGGCGCCGCCTACCTCCGACCCGAAGCCGGCGGCTGCGAG
>NZ_JBEXYC010000076.1:0-27208 GCF_040630835.1 Kitasatospora sp. NPDC005751 | reverse complement strand
TCGTTTAGGGGGTGGGAGTGGTCCGGGCCACAGGTTTGGGGGTGTGAGGCCGGGCACATCGTCGACGGTGGGTGACGGGGTGTCGGCGGGGGGTGTGGATCGTGGGGGGTGGGGGTCGGGGGTCGGGTGGCGCGCACCACAGCCCTCACCCGACGCCCGGAGGACTGCTACCCACGGTGACGATTTCGGGCGACGACCGACGGGCGCCGGCCCACCCCCGTGGGACCGGCACCCGCCGCGTCGTCAGCCCGCCGGCCGGCCGGCGGAGCGCCGCAGGTGTTCGGCGAGGGCGAGGAAGACGAAGAAGTTCGGGATCGTGCTCACGGCGGCGTGGGTCAGGGCCCGCCACCGGCCGGCGACCCTGAGCTTGACGAAGCCGTCGAAGACCTTGATCTCCTGGATCTCCTGCCACTGCGCGGACTCGCGGGCCGAGCCGACGGCGTCCGCGGTCAGCCAGAGCCGGCCGAACTCCAGCCGCCCGCCCGAGTCCAGGGCGGCGACCGCCCCGGGGAGCTGGGCCCGGGTGACGGCCTGCTGGAGCGCGGGCCCCCACTCCCGCGGGTTGCTGAATCTGCCCCTCTCGGCGACCTCGCCCGACCCGTCCGCCCGGCCGCGCAGCACGACCTTCGCGCCGTCCACGTCGGTGAGCGTGTACTCGTAGGACGTGTAGCCGCCGACGCCGGTGTGCCGGACGGTGTTCTGGAGGACGGACGTGCTCTCGTAGCGGACGGCGTGGACCCGGCCCTTCACCACGGCGGTGAGACCGCGCTCGTGGAGGTCGAGCCGGACGCCCTGGTTCTTCGCCGTCGTGGACCGTTCCTTCCAGATGCCCAGCGGGACCAGCAGCAGCAGTCCGAGCGGGATGACCGCCAGCGCCGCCGCCTCGGTGAGCGAGAGCACCAGCGCCAGCCCCCCGAGGACCACCGCCCCGGTCACCGCGCAGCCGAGCGAACTCGCCTGCGACCGGGTGCCCGGGTAGACCGCCACCCGGTCACCCAGCCGGTTGCGGACCGCCGCCTCGTCGATCAGCGTCAGAAGCTCGCTCCGGCCGTCCGCGAGGCCGTCCTGTCCGGTCATGCGCTGTCCTCTGCCTCGTGTTCGGGGTGTTCGTCGCGTCCGTGGTGCTCGCGGTGACCGGGTGGGCCCGCCCCGGCGGTGCGGGCCCACCCGGTCGGCCGGGGCTCAGCCCGCCCGGTCGAAGGCGGCCTGGAGCCGGGGGACGTAGTCGGCGAGCGCCGGCGCCCAGCAGCCGTAGTTGTGGCCGCCGTCGCAGGTGGGCGACAGGGTCGAGCCGTCGCCGTAGTCGACGTAGCGGCTGGCGATGCCGAGCTGGTTCAGCCGGGTCCGGACGGTGTCGGTGGCGATCGCCGTGAAGTGGTCGATGGGCCCCCGGTCGCCGGTGTAGAGGGCGACGTCGGTGGCGGCCAGCTTGGCCAGGTTGGCGCCCGCGGCCGGGTTGACCTCGTTCCAGACGTGGTCGGCGCCGAAGACCGGGTACGGCGAGCCGAAGATCGCGTCGCTGTCGACGTAGGGCCCGTAGCCGACGCACTGGCCGCTGCCGGAGGTGCTCACGGCGCACCACGCACCCGGGAGGTTGAGCTCGGTGGCCAGGACCGTGGCGCGGATCTCGGTCATGCCGAGGTCGATGCCGCCGGACAGCGAGGCGACGTGGCCGAACAGGTCGGGCCGGAACTCGGCGTAGCGCAGCGCGCCGTAGCCGCCCATCGACAGGCCGACGACGGCCCGGTGCGACCGGTCGCCGAGGGTGCGCAGGTTGGCGTCGATGAAGGGGACGACCTGGCTGGTGTGGAAGGTCTGCCAGTTGGCCGCGCCGAGCACGGTGTTCTGCATGACCCAGTCGGCGTACCAGCCCTTGAGGCCGCCGTCCGGGACGACGGTGATCATCGCGTCGGAGTGCAGGGCGGGCGCGGCCGCGACGTCGTCCACGGTGCCGGCCCCGCCGTGCAGGAAGTACGTCACCGGCCAGCGCCGGCCGGGGTCGGCGGCGTAGCCCCGGGGGAGGAGGATCCGGATCTTGTGCGTGCCGGAGAGCTGACCGGTGGTCACGGTCAGCGTGAAGTCGGTGTCCGAGTGCACGTCGGGGGCGCCGACCTGGGTCAGGCCGAACCCGTCGGTGAAGGTCGGCGGGGCCGGGTCGGCCGCGTGCGCGGGCGCACCGACGAGCAGCGCGGACACGGCCGTCGCCGCGGCGACGACGGCCGCCCTGGCGTGCCGGCGCCAGGCGGGCGGGAAGGAGGTCATCGAAGGTCCTCTCGGGGTGGGTGCAGGGGGAGCGGGCCCCGCGGCCGGGCGACGGACGGGGGCGGGGCGCGGTGCTACAGCGCGCAGTAGGCGTCGACCGTCGCCTTGCCGGTGTCCTGCTGGCCCTTCGTCCCGGCGAGCAGGTGGAACTCGTTGTTGGCGCGCGCGACCTGCTTGGCGCCGTCGTCGCTGGTGTACCAGTCGCTGAAGTAGCCCAGTACGGCGCCGTTGTGGCTCCAGGCCCACTGGCCGCACGGCAGCTGCACGTGGACGATGCCCAGGCCGTAGCCCACGGTGCCGTCGGCGGTCACCGGGACGGTGGTCTTGAGCTCGGCCTCCTGCGCGGGTGCCAGGAGCCGGCCGGTGACCAGGGCCCGGGAGAAGGCCGTCAGGTCGTCCAGGGTCGACACGATCGCCCCGGCGGGCCCGAAGGTCTGGACGTCGGAGACGGTGACGTCCCTGATGCCGATGCCGATCACCGGGTACTCGTAGCCGTGCAGGTGGTTGCCGGAGATGGTCGGATCGCTGGTCGGGAAGGTCGTGTCGGCGAGGCCGAGCGGTTCGATGATCCGCTGCCGGATCTCGGCGGCGGCGTCGTTGCCGGTGACGGCCTTGATCACCATGCCGGCCAGGACGTAGTTGGTGTTGGAGTAGCTCCACTGCCCGCCCGGAGTGCCGGTGGGCCGGTGCTGGGCGAGGCCGAGGTTCACCAGGGTCTGCGCCGGCCAGGCCTTGGTGGGCTCGGTGTTCAGCGCGTAGGACAGTGCGAACCCGGTGTCCTTGGCGTAGTCGGGCAGGCCGGAGGTGTGGTTCAGCAACTGGCGGATCGTGATCGTGCTGCCGTCGTAGCCGTTCGCGGCGACCGCGCCGGGCAGCCACTTCGCGACGGTGTCGTCGAGGGACAGCCGCTGCTCGCCCTCCAGCTGGAGCAGCACGGTGGCGGTGAACGCCTTGGTGTTGCTGCCGATCCGGAACCTGGCCTTCGGATCGGCGGGCACCCTGGTGGACAGGTCGCCGACCCCCGCGTGCACGTACTGGGTGGTGTCACCCTGGCGGACCAGGCCGATCACGCCGGGGTATCCGTCGGCGACCCCCTGCTGGGCGCCGGCCTGGAGGAGGCCGGCGGCGGTCGGGGTGTCGGCGTGCGCCGGCCCGGCACCGGCGAGGGCGGCGAGCGCCAGCGCCGCGCCGGCGGCGGTCAGACGTAGGGGTTTCATCGGACTCCTCGGGCTGCGGGTGGTCATGGCGGCGCGCGGTGCTCGCGACCGGTCCGGTGGGCCCGGACCGTCGGCGCGGCGCCGACCTGGTACCCGTGATCCTGCGGGCCGGCCGCCCCGGCGGACAGGCCATCGCACCGGCCACATGTGACCGGCCCCGCTCCGGCCTGCGGATTCGCGCGCCCCACCCGGGCAGTGCCGGCGGGCCGGGCGCCGGCGGTCACGGCGTTCCGGCCGGTGCGGGCGGGAAGGTGGCCGGTGCGTACTTGCCGTGCTGCTGGCGGAAGGTGCGGCCGAGGTGGTGCTGGAGCCGCTCGTGCCGGAACTGGTAGACCGCGCCGGTCTGGCGCAGCACGCCGCGCTGGTAGGCGTCGTCCAGGAACGCGACCGGGCGCCAGGGCAGCCGGCCGGTCAGCGGCAGCCAGACCCGGGCCAGCACCAGCCACTGGCCCCAGGCGGTGAAGGCGAGCAGATAGGCGACCGTCCCGCCGATCCCGCCGACCGCCCCGATGAACAGGCCGTCCGCCAGCCCCCAGTTCAGCGGACCCAGGACGCCCTGGAACAGGTCGACGACCAGGCGCCCGCCGCCGGCGATGGTGAGGGTGAGGGCCGGCGCCAGGACGAGGAACTGCCGGGCCACCGTGGCGCGGTTGGCGCTGAGCAGGCTGACCGGGGTGGCCGAGGAGGTGACGTCCACCGGCGCCTCCAGCGCGGCCGAGAGCCCGAAGACCAGGCCGGCCGCCGACCCGAAGGTCAGCCCGAGGCAGAGCATGTTGATCAGGGTGCCTTCGAGGACGTCCGGGTCGGTCAGCGGGGAGCCCGCGTACAGCGCGCGTTCCAGCGCGAGCGCGCAGGCGCAGCCGACGCCCATCAGGGACCCGCCGAGCAGACCGTCCCCGAACCGGGCGAGGAAGGTGCGGACCGGCCGCCGGCCGAGGCTGTCGTGGGTGCCGGGCAGCCGCAGCCGCACCCGGGACGGCTCGAAGACCTCCCCGCCGCCGAAGGTGATCAGGATCGCGTACACCGACCCGAAGGCGAGCCCGGCCACCGGCCCCATCAGGCTGCCCTGCAGCAGCACCTCGCCGGCCCCGGTGCCGAAGCCGATGCCGAGCAGGCTGACGAACAGTCCGACGAACCAGTCGGCGAGGGCGACGCTCAGCGAGGTGGCCACGACCACGGCCATGACCCGGGTCGAGCGCGGCAGCGTGTCGCCGAGCTGCCACCAGGCGAGGTCCTGCCGGTCGTGGTCGAGCCGGACCAGGTGGTGCGCGAGGTGGCCGAGCCAGTGCTGGGCGCGACCGGTGTCCCAGTCCGTCGGCCGGTCCGGCCGGCCGGCGGCGTCCCGCTCCGGGGCGCGGCGGCGGTACACCGCGGGGACGAAGCCCGCCAGCAGGTGCTCCTCCAGGGACTTCGCGGTGGGGAAGCGGGCGGTGTCGAGCAGTTCGGCGGGGTCGCGGCCGGGTGTCTCGCTGTAGGCGGTGCGCGCCAGGATCACCATGAGCGGCGTGGTCAGCACCGCGGCGAGGGCGGCGCCCGCCCCGCTCTCCCCGGCGCGCAGCTCGTCGAGCACGGTGTCCCACAGCGACCCGTCCGCGCTCCCGTCCGAGCTCCCGGCGGCGGCGTCGCCGCGGCCGACCGACCGGGCCGTCCGGGGCAGGTAGTGGCCGAGGTCGTCGAGGGTGAGGTCGGCGAGCGTGATGCCGGCCGCCCAGAGCAGCGGCGCGTGCGCCTCCTGGACGGCCTCGGCGAACTCGTCGTGCCGGCTGGTGAGGACGAGCGGCAGGGTGGTGGCGTTGAGGGCGTCGAGGGCCTCCCGCCGCAGGCCCTCCGCGATCTCGTCGAACCCGTCGAGGACGGGGAGGACGAGGTCGGCGTCGACCAGCGCGGCGGCCAGCGTCGACCCGTGCGGACCCCGGCGGGCCAGGTGCGGGTGGTCGCGCAGCAGCCGCCCGACCAGCCAGTCCCGCAGCGCGGTGGTGGTCGGGTCCCAGGAGCCGAGACTGAAGATGACCGGGACCCGGCCGGCGGCGCCCGGGGCCTCCAACTGGTCCAGGACGAACCTGATCGTGAGGATCGACTTGCCCGAGCCGGCCCGGCCGAGGATCACCAGCCGCCCGGAGGAGATCCGCCGGTAGACCTCCGCCACGCTCCGCAGGTCACCGCTGAGGTCCATCGGGCGGGAGGCGGCCCCCGGGCCGAGCCGCTGGATGTTCTCCGCACGGTCCGTCAGCCCGGCCGGTGCCCGCTGCCACCGGACCGGGAGCGGGAACGGGTCGTGGACCCGGCGCTGAGCCTCCTCGCGGCGCCAGCGGCGTCTGACCTCGCCGGCCAGCTCCTGCGCGGCGTCGGCCAGCGCGCCGGGCACCGGGCGGGGCGCGGGTGGCGCGGGGGTCTCGGGGGTCTCGGGTGGTGCCGACGGGCCGGGGGCCGGGGACTCGGCGGCCGGGCCGCCGGGTGGAGCGGGCGCCGGTTCGAGCGGCGCCGGAGCCGGCCGGGGGACCGCGGGAGCCGACGCGCCGCGCGCCTCGGCGAGCGTGCTCGCCAGCTGCCGGCGGTCCTCCGCGCTGATGTCGAGGGCGTCGGCCAGCAGATTGACCGTACCCAGTCGATGGTCGCTGGACCTGCCGCTCTCCAGCCGGCGGATGGTGCGCACGCTCACGCCGGAGCGCTCCGCCACCTGTTCCTGCGTCAGGCCCGCCTGGCCGCGCAGCCGGCGTAACAGCGTGCCGAGCTGATCCGTCACCGGGGCGCCTCTCTACTCGCCGGTAATCGCCGGTGAGCCTACCGGTGACGACCGGTCAGCGATGTCCGGCCGGTTGGCCTGTTCACCGAACATGACGAACGCCACAATCGCTGCCTTCGTGCAGGCGCTGTGCGGCGAGAAGCGAGGAGTCGACGTGGCCTACCGCTACTGGTGCGGTGAGTGCAGTTCCAGGACGGCCTGGCTCGGCGAGTCCGAGGGGGAGCGGCAGCAGGTCGAGCACTACGCGAAACGGCATCCCGGCATCCCGCCCGGCGGCCAGGTCGAGGTCGGCAGAAGACTCGACGCCGGCCGCGGCCAGCTCGCGCCGGCCGCGGCCGCGCTCGTCCTGCTGATCGTCCTGCTGATCGTCGTGGTGGCCGTGGTGGCCGTGGTGACCCGGTACCGGTAGGCCGCGCCGCCGCCGGCACCGGCCGCCTTTGGCCGGTCCGTGGCCTGTCCCGGCCGGTCGGCCGGAGCCCAGCATGGGCGCCGGGGCCGCACGCTCCCGGGGGCCGGTGTCCGGCGCCCCGCCCGGCGGCACCCCACCCCTCCCAGCAACCGAAGGAGATCCATGTCCACTTCACCGCAGCCGGGGCAGGCCCTCACCCGGCGCTCGCTCCTGCGGACCGGGACGGGGCTCGCCCTGGGCACCGGCCTCGCCGTGGGCGCCGGGGCCGCCGCCGCCGGGCCCGCCGCCGCGACCAACGGCGTCGGCCAGACCGGCGCGCCCCTGTGCCAGCTGCCCGGTGACTCGGCGAGCCGGTACGGGCTGGGCAGCGGCGACCTGGGCATCCCGTACTACCGGGAGCACGACAACACCTGGGGCTACGTGTTCGGCGACTCCTTCGACACCGGCAACGGCTACCTCGGCTCCCCGGTGATGCTGAACCAGGCGACCTTCGACCGCTCCGGGGCGACCCCGATCACGTTCAGCTACGCCATGCCCGACGGTTCCGCGGCCCAGCTCCTCGACTACGGCCACGGAACCGACAACGGCCACGGGGTGGAGAGCACCCGGATCCCGAACGACTGCATCGAGTTCGGCGGCCGCACCTACCTCCAGTACACCTCGGTGGCGCGCGGCATCGGCCCGGACCCGCTGCCCGCCGGCGAGGACGGCTCACTGATGTCGGGCGTCGCCCACTCCGACGACTTCGGCCGGACCTGGACCGACTACCCGTACCACTGGCCCGGCCAGGACCAGGGCGTCAACCAGTCGATGTACGGGATGTGGTCCTTCGCCGGCATCGACCCGGACGGCTGGCTCTACATCTACTCCAAGCGCTGGAACGGCACCCACAAGAACACCGCGGACCAGGGCGCGATCCAGCTGTTCCGGATCGACCCGGACGCGTTCCGGGCCGGCGACTTCGGGGCCCAGCAGAACTGGGCGTACGACGGCGGCTGGCACTGGGCCACCGACGGCACCCCGCCGACCCCGCTGTTCGGCCCCGGGAACAACATCGGCGAGTTCTCCGTGAAGCGGATCGACGGCCGCTACTGCATGAGCTACCTCGACCTGACGGACGGTTCGATCTGCACGCGCACCGCGCCCCGGCCCGACGCCGCGTGGTCGGCGCCGGTCCCGCAGATCGTGGTGAGCAACCTCTGGCCGCCGAACCACTGGGGCCGGCCGCAGGTCGAGAGCCTCTACGGCGGCTACATCCACCCCGGCAGCGCCGGTGCGAACTCGCTGACGCTGATCGTCTCCCAGTGGACCGCGCAGGGCGCCTACCGGGTCCTGCAGTTCGACGGGATCCGGCCGTAGTGCGCGCCCCGCAGCGGCCGTCACGGCCGCCCCTCGACACCCCGCGACCCCCGCACCGGAAGGAGTCCCCGTGAGACTCGCCGTCCTGACCAGAGCGCTGGTGGGCGCGCTGCTCCTCTCCTCCGCCGTCCTCGCCACCACCGGCCCGGCCGCCGCGGCCACCGACGGCGCCAAGGACGTGACCTACCGGGGCACCACGCTGCGCGTCCCCGGCACCTGGCCGGTGATCGACCTGGACGCGGCGCCGGACACCTGCGTGCGGTTCGACCGGCACGCCGTCTACCTCGGCCGCCCCGGGGAGAACCAGGACTGCCCGTCCCACCTGCGGGGACGCAGCGAGGCGATCCTGGTGCAGCCGGCCCTACCCGGCGCGGCGCGCGGGGCACGGGAGAACACCGCCTCCCGCGAGATCACGGCGACCACCGGCGCGGTCACCGTCACCGCGGCCTACGGCAGCGACCGGGCGGCGGTGGCGACCGTCCTCGACCGGGCCGGTCTGCCGCAGCCGCGCCGGACGGCGCAGGCACCGCGGAGCGCGGCCGACCCGGCCGGCGCCGGCGGCATCACGGCCGCCGCCGGCGCGGCGCTGACCGACGCGGTGGACGGCGGCGCCACCAACTACACGGGCCAGGGCTTCGACCCGTGCGCGGCACCGAGCTCGTCCACCATGCGCACCTGGATGGACGCCTCGCCCTACGGCGCGATCGGCATCTACATCGGCGGCGTCAACCGCACCTGCGACCAGCCGAACCTGACCGCCGACTGGGTCGCCCGGCAGGCCTCGATCGGCTGGCACTTCTTCCCGCTGTACGTCGGCCACCAGGCGCCGGGCGCCTGCCCCGGCTGCGCCACGATCCCCTCCGCGGCCCAGGGCGCGGCCGACGCCGACGACGCGATCGCGCAGATGTCGGCCCTCGGCTTCCCCCCGGGCACCCCGGTCTACATGGACAACGAGCACTACGCCCCGTCGTATTCGGGCCTGGTCCTGGGCTACCTGTCCGCCTGGACCACGCAGTTGCACGCCCGGGGCTACCTGTCGGGCGTGTACGGCAGTGCCGGCAGCACGATCTCCGACCTGGTCGCCCACTACTCCTCCTACGCGATGCCGGACGTCATCGACTTCGCGGCGTGGCCGGGCAACGGCAGCACCAGCACCTCGGACCCGGCGATCCCGGACCACCTGTGGGCGAACCACCAGCGGATCCACCAGTACACCGGTGGCCAGAACGAGACCTACGGCGGCATCACCATCAACATCGACGCCGACTACCTGGACGTCCGACTGGCGCCCACCGCCAGGGGGTGGGACGACTTCGGCGACGGCCGGCAGAACCCGGCGATCGGCCGGCAGGCCAACGGGGCGATGGTCGCGTTCGCGGTCTCGCCGGACCAGCAGGGGCTGTTCTTCCGCGAGCAGACGGTACCGAACGGCGGCTGGGGAACGTGGCAGCGGCTCGGCGGTCCGGTCGGCGGCCTGCCGGTGGTCGGCCGCGACCCCGACGGGCGGCTGGAGCTGTTCGTCCTCGGCCCCGGCCGGAGCAGCGTCCAGCACAGCTGGCAGACCACGCCGAACGGCGGCTGGAGCACGTGGGACACCTCCTTCGGCCCCGCGGCCTCGGGCCTGAGTGTCGGTCAGAACGCGGACGGGCGGCTGGAGGTGTTCGCGGTGGCGCCGGACCGCAGTTCGATCTCGCACATCTGGCAGACGGAGCCCAACGGCGGGTGGAGTGGCTGGAACGGTGACGGCGCCGGGCCGTTCGGGGGCCCGGCCGGTGGTGCGCCGGTGGTCGGTCACCAGGCCGACGGGCGGATGGCGGTCTTCGTGCTGGGACCGAACGGCAGCGGGGTGGCGATCCGCGAACAGGTGGCCCCGTCCGCCGGCTGGGGCGCCTGGAACGGCTCCTTCGGGCCCGCGGCATCCGATCTGAGTGTCGGTCAGAACGCGGACGGCCGGCTGGAGGTGTTCGCGGTGGCGCCGGACCGCAGTTCGATCTCGCACATCTGGCAGACGGAGCCCAACGGCGGGTGGAGTGGCTGGAACGGTGACGGCGGCGCGCCGTTCGGGGGCCCGGCCGGCGGTACGCCGGTGGTCGGTCACCAGGCCGACGGGCGGATGGCGGTCTTCGTGCTGGGACCGAACGGCAGCGGGGTGGCGATCCGCGAACAGGTGGCCCCGTCCGCCGGCTGGGGCGCCTGGAACGGCTCCTTCGGCGGCGCCGCCGCGACCGTGAACGTCAGCCGCAACGCGGACGGCCGGCTGGAGGTGTTCGCCCTCGCCCCCGGCGGAGCCAACATCTCGCACATCTGGCAGAACGCGCCCAACGGCGGCTGGAGTGCCTGGAACGCCGACGGTACCTTCGGCGGCGCCGCCTGGGTGGGCGTATGAACACGTCGAGAGGAACGGTCGAGACCGCGATGCCACCGCGCACCCGCCCCGCCCGCCACGCGTCGCACGCCTCCAGGGCGACGGCCCCCGGTGTCCGGCGCCGGCCGGATCAGCGCACGAGGAGGCGCCGGAGCCAGCGGGTACGGGCGCCGCGGGCGTCCCGGGCCAGCGCCGAGTGCGGCGCGAGGGTGTCGAAGCCGTGGCAGGCACCGGGCCACACGTGCAGTTCGGCCCGGCCGCCGGCCTGCCAGAGCGCCTGGGCGTAGGCGACGTCCTCGTCCCGGAGGGTCTCGGCCGATCCGACGTCGATGTAGGCCGGGGGCAGCCCGGACAGGTCGGTGGCGCGGGCGGGGGCCGCGTAGGGCGGGAGGTCCGCGGCACCGTACCGGTCACCCAGCAGGGCCTGCCACGCGGTGGCGTTGGAGGTGCGGTCCCAGGTGTCGGTGCCGGCCAGCTGGTGGCTGGAGAAGGTGCGGTCGCGGTCGTCCAGCATCGGGCTGAGCAGCAGTTGCCCGAGCGGGACGGGCCCGCCCCGGTCCCGGGTGAGCAGGGCGAGCGCGGCGGCGAGCCCGCCGCCGGCGCTCTTGCCGCCGAGCACGATGCGCGCCGGGTCGATTCCCAGCCGGTCGGCGTGCGCGGCCGCCCAGGTGAGGCCGGCGTAGCAGTCCTCCACCGGTCCGGGGTACCGCGTCCGCGGTGCCAGCCGGTACTCGACGGAGATGACGGCCAGCTCCAGCGGGAGCGCCCACTCCCGCAGCACCCGGGGGAGGACGGACCAGGCGTTGCCCATGACCATGCCGCCGCCGTGCAGGTAGTACAGCAGCGGCAGCGGCCGGGAGATCCCGGCGGGCCGGGCGCTCAGCAGGGTGACCTCCGGCCCGTCCGGCGGTCCCGGTACCCGGAGTTCGGCCACCTCGAAACGGCCGCCGTCGGTCAGCTCGTGGACGGCGGGCCGGGGCCGGGTCGCGGTGTCCCGGGCCTGGCGGGCCGCCAGGTTCGCCGGGGTGAGCGGCTCCCCGGCCGCGTCGCCCAGAGCCGCCAGCGCGGCGGCCAGCTCGGGGTCGAACGGGGGCGCGGTCCGGGCCTCCGGGGCGGGGCCGGGTGCGGCCGGCGGGTCGGCGACGCTCATGCCGGGCCGTCCGGTCGAGCCCCGGGGCGCCGGCCGGACGGGACCGGGGGGAGGCAGCACGTCGAAGGAACGAGGTCCATAGGGCCAGTCAATCACCCGTCCGGCCGGGCCGCGGCCGGTCCGTCGCTCCGGTGGGCGGCCGGTTCCGGCCCACCCGGGGCGGCCCGCCCGGTCGGGGGCCGGGAGAATGGCGGCCATGACCACCACCCTCGATCACCCCGCCGCCGTCGCCGCGGAGACCGCCCGCTTCGTCGCCGTCGTCCGTGCCGCCGACCCGTCCACCGCGGTGCCCACCTGCCCCGGCTGGACGCTGGCCGACCTGGTGCGTCACGCCGGGAGCGTGCAACGCTGGTTCACCGTGCTGCTGCGGCAGCGGATCCAGGAGCCGCCGCGCAGTCGGGAGGTCGACCTGCGGCTGCCGGAGGGGCCGGACGGCTACCCCGACTGGCTGGCCGAGGCCGCGGTCGAGGCCGGTGCGGAGTTCGCCGCGGCCGACCTCGACGCGCCGATGTGGGCCTGGGGCGCCGACCAGCACGCCCGGTTCTGGGTGCGCCGGATGCTCTTCGAGACCCTGGTGCACCGCGTGGACGCGGAGCTCGCCCTGGGCCTGCACCCCGGGATCGACCCGGCGCTGGCGGCCGACGGCGTCGCGGAGTTCCTGGTCAACCTGCCCTTCGCGGCCGGCTTCGCGCCCGGGACGGCCCTCCTGCGGGCGGAGAACCGGACCGTCCGGTTCGCCCGCACCGACGGGGCCGGGGACTGGCTGGTCCGGCTGCGGCCCGACGGTTTCGGACTCGACCCGCAGGGTGCCGGGACGGCCGCCGACGTGACCGTGCGCGGCACCGCCGCGGACCTGCTGCTGTTCCTCTACGGCCGGCTGGACCGGGCCACCGGCCGCTTCGAGGTGACGGGGGACGAGGGCCTGCTGGCGCACTGGGTGGCCAACTCCGCGTTCTGACTCCGCGTTGACCGGTGGGGCCGGCCGTCGCGAACGCGGCGGGCCGGGTGCGGCCGGGGCGGTGCCCCTCGCCACACCCGGCCCCGGAGGCCGGCCCGGTCGGCCCGGTCAGACCCGGTCGGCCGCGATCAGGACGTACTGGAAGGAGCCGTCCTTGTACGAGGAGATGAACGCCTCCTCGATGCCCGTGACGAGCGAGGAGGTCGCGCGCAGCTCCCAGTACGGCAGGGTCGCCGGGGTGAGGTCGATGACGGCCTGCGGCACGAGCCGGTTGTCCGCCATGGCACGCAGGTACTCCCGGCGGGAGTGGATGTTGCACTCGAAGTGCGCGTTGATCTGCGACACCCACTTCGACGGCTGCCCGTAGGCGGGGTTCCAGCAGCCCGTGATGGTGACGTACCGGCCGCCGACCGCCAGCATCCGGGAGTGCTCGGCGAAGAGGTCGTGCAGGTCGACGTACATGCTGGACTCGTTGTTCCACGAGCCCGCCACCTGGCCGGTCTCGAAGGGCATGTCGAGCATGTTGCAGACCCGGGACCGGACCGAGCCGTCGATGCCGAGCTCCCGGGCGCGCCGGTTGCCGAACTCGGCCTGCTTGGCGGAGAGGGTGACGCCCTCGACCTTGCACCCGAAGCGCTGGTGGGCCATCACCATGGAGCCGCCGCGGCCGCAGCCGGCGTCCACCAGGGTGGCGTCGGGGGCGATCGGGCCAAGGTGGTCCAGCAGCACCTCCGCCTGGGCGGACTCCAGCCGGTGCAGCTCGGCGATCACCTTCTTCTCGCGCTCGCTGTCGTCCGGGTCGCCCAGCGAGGCGTGGTCGATGTCGCCGATGCCGTAGTGGTGGTGGTAGAGGCCGTCGACGTCACCGAGGCGCAGATTGACGGGCCGGGCCTCGTGGTCCCAGTAGCGGGCGATGTCGCCCTGGTAGGGCGTGGCGGGACCGGGAACGAGGCTGGTGGGCGTGGTGGGGATATCGGTCGTGGTCATGGGTCAGCTCCTTGGTTACCAGAAGTCGGGCAGGCTGTAGCGGTAGGTGTTGGTCCGGTGCCAGTAGTGGTTGCCGTCGATCCACACGGCCACGCCGCGCAGGAAGCGCAGCAGGGGCGGCGCGGGGCAGGCGGCGGCCAGGGCGGCCGCCTCGGCCTCGAAGGCGTGCATGAGGTCGTTGTGGACCTCGACCGCCTTCAGGTAGCCGTCGCGGTCGGTGCCGCCCTCCTGCTCGGCGAGCACCACCGGGAGGTTCAGGTGCCGGCCGGGGCCGGCGAGTTCCTTGGTGTAGGAGTAGAGGTCGTTGACGATCGTGGTGGCGTTGGAACCGAGCGCGATGACCCGTTGCAGGGCGGGCAGCGTGTGCAGGTCGGCGGGCAGCTCGTAGCCGCCGACGGTGTCCGTGATGGTCGGGCACGGGCGGAAGTTGTTGAACTGACGCATCGCCAGGTACTCCCAGACCGTGGGGACGTGCTCGGTCTCGGCCCAGGCCGCCTCGGCGAGGTACCCCAGGTGCAGGCGCGCCATGTCGTGCCGGAACCGGTCCGCCTGGGACGGGCTCGCGGCGCGGTGGAAGTAGTCCATGGCGGAGCGGTAGGCGCGCCGCGGGGCGTCCTCCTGGAGCGACTCCTCCCAGGCCGGCTGGTACTCCGCCGTGGTGTGCAGGGGGTCGAGCGCGGTGTGCGCGAGGAGTAGCCGCCCGCCGAGGCCGACCGGCGAGCCGCCGTGGTCCTCGCAGTAGCAGTCGTCCACCACGTTCTCGGCGACCATCAGCCGGGCGGCGACCATCAGGTGGTCGGTGTCGGGGGCGTCGGGGTGGCAGGCGACCATGTACCGGCCGATCGAGAACCCGTCGAACTGGTCCTCCCACTCCGGCGGGTACAGCTGGACCTCGTCCACCGCCCAGGCCTTGATCCGGTTGCCGACCTCGTCGACGCGCCCGGGGTCGGGCTCCGGTACCGGGTGGTAGTAGAGGCCCGGAACGGCGCCGCCGGCCTCGGGCGGTGGCGTACGGCGGCCCGGGTGCAGGCCGCCCGTGCCGAGGCCGCTGGGGCCGCTGAGGATCCGCTCCAGGGCGGTACGGCTCATGACCGTACCGCCGAGGTGTCCCCGGTGATCTCCGGTCCGGTGTTCATGGGCATGGACGGGCCTCCCTCCGCGCAGGACCGCGCCGGATGACGGGTCGTCATCCGGCGCGACAGAAGGGGGGATCCCGCAGGTGGTACCCCCCTTGCCGTTCGCTGATCAACGGTAGGCGGGGTGGTCTCGGCCGGAGGCCTCCGGAGCGGTTGATCTACTCGATAGGGTGAATGTTCGGGAAGATCGGGTTTCAAGCGCGCGGTGTGCGCGTGGTGGGGGCGGCCGGGGCGGGGGCCGACCGGCCCGACGGCCGCCGACGGCCGGGTCCGGTACGGAGCCGGGCTCCCGCGCACACGCAGATCGGGGCCGGGTCGGGGGCGCGGAGGGCCGGGGCGGGGGGTACGGGGCCGGAGGTGCGGATCGAGGGGGCGGGGTGCGGCGGGCGTTCCCCGCTGGGGACCGGGGACCACCGGCCCGTCGGGTCAGCCCTCGGTGTTCCGCTCGGCGTCCTCCGCCGCGGCGGCGGCGTCCCGCCGGTCCAGGGCTTCGGCGGTCGCGGGGTACTTGGACCGCAGGCGGTCCCGGAGCGAGAGCGAGGGGCCGCCTGCCCCCTCGGAGGCCGCCGGGTCGGCGGCCGGGGCGGGGGTGGGACCGGTCACCGGGGTAGCGGCGTCGTGGGCCGGGGTCGCGGAATCGGGCGCGGAGTCGGGCGCCGGGTCCGCGGGGGCGCGCAGCCGCGCCAGCTCGGCCTCCAGCTCGGCGACCCGGGACCGCAGCTGCTGCGCCTCCTGGGCGGCGTCCCGGTAGAGCTGCTTGTTGCGCTTGCCGACCTCGGAGAGGGTGTCCACCCGGTCCGCGAAGGCGTCGCGCTCACTGGCGATCGGCTGGACGATCTGGCCGGCGACCACCGCCGCGATCCAGTCGACCCACTCGTTGATCCGGGTGGTGCCCAGCGGGCCGATCAGCTCGGCGTCCTGCAGGCCGGTGAGCATGGGACGGCGGATCATGTCGGCGATGCTCCGCTGCGGGCCGCTCTGTTCGGTCACGACTGCTCCTCGATGCTTGCCCCGCGGTGGGGCGGTGGATGCCGCCGGCGTCACGGCCCGCAGGGCAGGTGCCGGTCTCCTCGGCGATCTCCAGCCTAGCCACCTGCGATTCGGCCGTCGCCGGGTGGCCGGGCCGGGGCCCCGGCGGGGGTGTTCCGGGCCGCCCGGCACCCGGTGGGGAGCGCCGGGCCTCAGTGGCCGGATCCGGTCGTCCGTGAACGTCGGACACCCCGGGTAGTTCGTGCCGCCAGGGATTTTACCGGGGGTTAACAATCGGCCACCGGGTCGACGGGTCGTGTCCGGACGGGCAAGGCGGCGGGGCCGTTCGGGCAATTGCCGTGGTGAAGCGCCCTCGCGGCCGTGATGCCTTGTGGGTACGGCCGGTTGGGCGCCGCCGACAGGCCTCTGACCTCCGGCGCTGAAGCTTGATGTCGTGTACAGAGCGACCCTTGACGCGTTCTGCTGATGCTGGTTCAGTTGCGCTGTGGCCTCACGGGAAGCACACGTATCTTACGAATCTCTCATGTATTCCACTCACAGTGATGCGATAGCCGTTGTCGGCCTGTCGTGTCGGTTACCCGGAGCTTCGACTCCCGATGAGCTGTGGCGACTTCTCCGGCACGGTGAAACCTCTGTCACGGAGGTCCCGGAAGACCGGTGGGGTGAATTGCCGACGGATGGCGGACAAACAGTCGAAACCGGCGGATCGATACCCCGATGGGGCGGTTTCCTCGATCAGGTCGACCGATTCGACCCCGGCTTCTTCGGCCTTTCCCCGCGCGAGGCGGTCGCGACGGACCCGCAGCAGCGGCTGATGCTGGAACTCGCCTGGGAGGCCCTGGAGTACGCCGGGATCGTCCCGGCGACGCTCGACGGACGATCGGCCGGTGTCTTCTTCGGCGCGATATGGGACGACTACGCGACCCTGTTGCACCAGCGCGGTCCGCAGGCCGTCACCCAGCACAGCGTGACCGGGCTGCAGCGCAGCATGATCGCCAACCGGGTCTCCTACACCCTCGGCCTGCGCGGGCCCAGCCTGGTGACCGACACCGGCCAGTCGTCCTCCCTGGTCGCCGTCCACCAGGCCTGTGAGAGCCTGCGCGCCGGCGAGACCGACCTCGCGCTCGCGGGGGGAGTGAACCTCAACCTCGCCCCGCAGAGCAGCATCGCCGTCGCCCGGTTCGGCGGCCTCTCGCCGACCGGCCGGTGCCACACCTTCGACGCCCGCGCGGACGGCTACGTCCGGGGCGAGGGCGGCGCGGTGGTCGTCCTGAAGCGCCTCGCGGACGCGCTCGCCGACGGCGACGGGGTGCACTGCCTGATCCTCGGCGGCGCGGTGAACAACGACGGCGGCGGTGAGGGGCTCACCGCACCCAGCCCGGCGGCCCAGGAGGAGGTCGTCCGGCGCGCCTACCGCCGGGCCGGGGTGGACCCGGCGGACGTCCAGTACGTGGAACTCCACGGCACGGGCACCAAGGTCGGCGATCCGGTGGAGGCCGCGGCCCTCGGCGCCGCCCTCGGGCGGCTACGGGAGCCCGGGCGGCCGCTGGCGGTCGGCTCGGCGAAGACCAACGTGGGGCACCTCGAAGGCGCCGCCGGGATCGTCGGGCTGCTGAAGGTCGCCCTGAGTCTGCGGCACCGGGAGCTGCCGCCCAGCCTCCACTACGAGCGCCCCCATCCGCTGATTCCGCTGGACTCGCTCCACCTGCGCGTGCAGCGGGAGCTGGGGCCGTGGCCGGAGCCGGACCGGCCGCTGCTGGCGGGCGTGAGTTCGTTCGGCCTCGGCGGGACCAACTGCCATGTGGTGCTGGCCGCCGGGCCCCTGCCGACCGCCTCGGCGCCGGGGCTCTCGGAGGGCGGGCGGACGGAGGGCGGGTCCTCGGAGGTCGGCCCCTCGGAGGTCGAGGTCGCGGAGGCCGGGGGCTCGGCGCCCGGGCCCCCGGGCGGTGGGACGGGGGCGGCCCGGACGGTGCCGTGGCTGCTGTCCGGCCGCTCGCCGGCGGCGCTGCGGGCCCAGGCGGCCGCGCTGCTGGCGCGGCTCGACGAGCGGCCCGGGCTCCGCGCGGCGGACGTCGGGTACTCGCTGGCCGTCACGCGCTCGGCCTTCGAGCAGCGCGCCGCGGTGACCGGTCGGGACGACGCCGGGCTCCGGCGGGGCCTGACGGCGCTGGCCGGGGGCGGGCGCGCCGCCGAGGTGCTGTCGGGGCAGGCGTACGGGCGCGCCCGGCTCGCCTTCCTGTTCGCCGGTCAGGGCAGCCAACGGCCGGGGGCCGGGCGTGTGCTCTACCAGGAACACCCGGTGTTCGCAGCGGCGTTGGACGCGGTCTGCGAGCACGTCGACGCGGCCGCGGCCGCAGCCGCCGCGGGAGCGGGCCCGGACCGGCCGCTGCGGGACGTGCTCTTCGCGGCACCGGGCTCCGCCGCCGCGGATCTGCTGGACGGCACCGGTGTCGCGCAGCCCGCCCTGTTCGCGATCGAGGTCGCCCTGTTCCGGCTGCTGGAGAGCCGGGGCGTCCGGCCGGACCTCCTGCTCGGCCACTCCGTCGGCGAACTGGCCGCCGCCCACGTCGCCGGGGTGTTCCCGCTCGCGGACGCCTGCACGCTGGTGACCGCCCGCGGCCGGCTCATGCAGGCGCTCCCGCCCGGCGGCGCCATGGCGGCGCTGCAGGCCGGTGAGCAGGAGGTGCTCCCGCTGCTGGCCGGCCGGGAGTACCTGGTCGGCCTCGCCGCCGTCAACGGCCCGGAGGCGACCGTGGTCGCCGGGGACGCCGAGGAGGTCGAGCGGATCGCGGCCCACTGGCGGACCGCCGGCCGCCGGACCAGAAGGCTGCGGGTGAGCCACGCGTTCCACTCCCCGCACATGGACGCCGTGCTGGACGACTTCCGCGGCGTCGTGGCGGCCCTGGACCTCCGGCCGCCGGAGCTGCCGGTCGTGTCCACGGTCACCGGCGATCTCGTCACGGCCGAGGAGTTCGGCTCGGCCGAGTACTGGGTGCGGCACGTGCGCAGGCCGGTGCGGTTCCTCGACGGCATGCGCCGGCTGGAGCGCGAGGGCGTCACCGCCTACCTGGAGCTCGGGCCGGACGGCACGCTCGCCACGATGGGCCGGGACTGTCTGACCGAGCCCGCGCGGCCGGGCGCCGGTCCCGTCCTCGTGCCCACGCTCCGCAAGGACCGGCCCGAGGCCGACGCGCTGGTCACCGCACTCGCCCGGCTGCACGTCCACGGCGTCGAGGTGGACTGGGCGGCGGAGTTCGCCGGGCACGGCGCCCGGCGGGTCGAGCTGCCCACCTACGCGTTCCAGCGGGAGCGGTACTGGCTCGGGGGCGGCGTGCTCCCACCGGCCCCGGTAGCCGGGACGGCGACCGCGCCTGCCGCGCCTTCCGGGGCCGACGCGGTCGACCGGCCGGAGCGGGCGCCGGTCGGCGACCGGGGCCCGGGCGCGCTGCTCGACCTGGTGCGCTCCGAGGCGGCCGCCGTGCTCGGCCACCACGACGCCGGGCCGGTCGACCCCGGGCTCTCCTTCAAGGAGCTGGGCTTCGACTCGCTGACCGCGGTGGAGCTGCGGGACCGGCTCGGCGCGGCCACCGGGCTGCGGCTGCCGACCGGTCTGCTGTTCGACCATCCGACGCCTCTCGTCCTGGCCGAGCGGCTGGGCGCCCTGCTCCAGCCGGCGGACCGCGCGGCGGGCTCCGGGGCCCTGGCGGAGCTGGACCGGCTGGAGCGGTCGCTGGCCGCGCTCGGGCCGGACAGCGCCGCCTGGGAGCGGGTCGAGGCCCGGCTGCGGTCCCTGCTGGCCGCCAGGCCGCGAACCGACGGCGACGACCCGAAGCCGAACAGGCTGCGGACGGCGACGGTCGACGAGCTCTTCGCCTTCATCGACCAGGAGTTCCGCACCTCCTGACGCGCCCCGACGCGCGATGTCCGAACCTTCCGCACGGCCGCACCGACACGGAGTGAGAGCAGTGGCGAACGAGGAGAAGCTGGTCGAGTACCTCAGGTGGGTGACCACCGACCTGTACCGGACCAGGGAGCGGCTGCGCGCGGCGGAGTCCGCGTCGGGCGAGCCGGTGGCCGTGGTGGGCATGGGCTGCCGGTTCGCGGGGGGCGTGCGGTCCCCGGAGGACCTGTGGCGGCTGGTGGTGGACGGGGAGGACGCCGTGGGGCCGCTGCCGACCGACCGGGGCTGGGACCTGGCGGAGCTGTTCGACCCGGAGGCCGGGCGGCCGGGGTCCAGCTATGTGCGGGCCGGTGGGTTCCTGGACGCGGTGGCCGAGTTCGACGCGGGGTTCTTCGGGATCTCGCCGCGGGAGGCGCTGGCGATGGACCCGCAGCAGCGGTTGCTGCTGGAGACCTCCTGGGAGGCGGTGGAGCGGGCGGGGATCGACCCGCTGTCGCTGCGGGGGAGCCGGACGGGCGTCTTCACCGGGGCGACCTTCCAGGAGTACGGCCCCCGGCTGCACGAGGGCTCGGAGGACCAGGGCGGCTATCTGCTGACCGGCGTCACCCCCAGCGTGATCTCGGGGCGGGTCGCCTACGCGCTGGGCCTGGAGGGGCCGGCGCTGACGGTGGACACGGCGTGTTCCTCGTCGCTGGTGGCGCTGCACCTCGCGGTGCGGTCCCTGCGGTCGGGCGAGTGCGACCTGGCGCTGGCCGGCGGGGTCACGGTGATGCCGACCCCGGGCATGTTCGTCGAGTTCAGCCGGCAGCAGGGCCTGGCCCCGGACGGACGGTGCAAGCCGTTCGCCGCCGCCGCGGACGGCACGGGCTGGAGCGAGGGCGTCGGTGTCCTGTTGGTGGAACGGCTGTCGGACGCGCGGCGGTCGGGGCATCCGGTGCTGGCGGTGGTGCGGGGCAGTGCGGTGAACCAGGACGGTGCGTCGAACGGCCTGACGGCGCCGAACGGCCCTTCGCAGCAGCGGGTGATCCGGCAGGCGCTGGCGGACGCGGGGCTCTCGGCGCGGGACGTGGACGCCGTGGAGGCCCATGGCACGGGCACCCGCCTCGGCGACCCGATCGAGGCCGAGGCACTGCTGGCCACGTACGGTCAGGGCCGGTCCGAGGGGGCGCCGCCGCTCCGGTTGGGCTCGGTGAAGTCGAACATCGGGCACACCCAGGCGGCCGCCGGGGTGGCCGGCGTGATCAAGATGGTGTCGGCGATGCGGGCGGGCGTGCTGCCCAGGACGCTGCACGTGGACGAGCCGTCCCCGCACGTGGACTGGAGCTCGGGGGCGGTCGAGCTGCTGACCGAGGCCCGGGAGTGGCTCCCGGGCGCGCGGCCGCGCCGCGCGGCCGTCTCCTCCTTCGGGATCAGCGGGACCAACGCGCACGTGGTGCTGGAGCAGGCGCCGGCCGAGGAGCCCGGCGAGGAGCCGGCCGGGCTGGAGAGCGGGCCCGAGAGCGGTCCGGAGAGCGGGCCGGCGGTGGTGCCGTGGCTGCTCTCGGGGCGCTCGCCGGAGGCGCTGGCCGCGCAGGCCCGGAGTCTGCTGGCGCACCTGGACGTCCGGGGCGCCCTGGACGCCCGGGGTGCCCTGGACGTCCGGGGCGGCGAACGGCCGGTGGACACCGGCCTCGCGACGGTGGTCACCCGGTCGGTCTTCGAGCACCGCGCCGTGCTGCTGGCCGACCGCGCGGACCGGGAGGCGTTCCGGGCCGGGCTGGCGGCACTGGCCGAGGGCCGGTCCGTCCCGCAGGTGATCGTGGGCGACGCGGCGGTCCGGCCCGGCCGGGTGGTGTTCGTGTTCCCGGGTCAGGGGGCGCAGTGGGCGGGGATGGGTGGGGAGTTGGTGGATTCCTCGCCGGTGTTCGCGGGGCGGTTGGCGGAGTGCGCGCAGGCGTTGCGGCCGTTCGTCGGTTGGGACGTGCTCGATGTGGTGCGTGGTGTGCCCGGTGCTCCGTCGTTGGAGCGGGTGGATGTGGTGCAGCCGGTGTCGTTCGCGGTGATGGTGTCGCTGGCGGCGTTGTGGCGTTCGTACGGTGTGGAGCCGTCGGCGGTGGTGGGGCATTCGCAGGGGGAGATCGCGGCGGCGTGTGTGGCGGGTGCGCTCTCCTTGGTGGACGCGGCGCGGATCGTGGCGTTGCGCAGCCGGGTGATCGCGGAGCGGTTGGCGGGGCTGGGCGGGATGGTGTCGTTGGCGCTGAGCCCGGTCGAGGCGGGGGAGTTGGTGGCTGCCGCGGAGGGCCGGTTGTCGGTGGCGGCGGTGAACGGGCCCGGCTCGGTGGTGGTGTCGGGGGAACCGGCGGCGTTGGAGGGGCTGCTGGCGGACTGTGAGGCGCGGGGCGTGCGGGCGCGCCGGATCCCGGTCGACTACGCCTCGCACTCCGCGCAGGTCGAGACCGTGCGGGACCATCTGCTCGCCGCGCTCGGCCCGGACCGCGCGGCGGCCTCGGAGGTGGCGTTCTACTCCACCGTCACCGGGGACCTTCTGGACACCGAGGGGATCGACGCCGACTACTGGTACCGCAACCTGCGCGAGACCGTGCGCTTCGACCAGGCCGTCCAACGGCTCTCCGCACAGGGCCACGGCGTCTTCATCGAGGTCAGCCCCCACCCGGTACTGCGCCCGGGCATCGAGGAGACGGTCGAGGAACTCGGCCGTGACGCCGTCGTGGTGGGAACGCTGCGCCGGAACGAGGGCGGACTCGAACGCTTCCTCACCTCGGCCGCCGAGGCCTTCGTCCGGGGCGGCCCGGTGGACTGGACGGCCGCGTTCGCGGGCACCGGTGCCACCCCGGCGAGCCTGCCGACGTACGCGTTCCAGCGGCAGTCCTACTGGTGGCGGCCGGCCCCGGGAGCGTCGGGTGACGCGAGCACCCTGGGACTCGCCCCGGTCGACCACCCCTTCCTGGGCGCGGCACTCGCGCTGCCCGACTCCGACGGCGTCCTCGTCACCGGTCGGCTCTCGCTGGCCGAGCACCCGTGGCTGGCGGACCACACCGTCCTCGGGACGACGGTGGTCCCGGGCACGGCCCTGCTGGAGCTGGCCTTCCAGGCCGCCGACCGGGCCGGCTGCGGCCGGGTCGAGGAGCTCACGCTGCACGCCCCGCTCGTCCTGCCGGACCAGGGCGCGGTGTCGCTCCAGGTGGTGGTCGGCGCGCCCGACGAGGCCGGTCGGCGACCGGTGAGCCTGCACTCCCAGCCGGCGGGGGCGCCGGCCGAGCAGCCGTGGACCAGGCACGCCACCGGCCTGGCGGGGCCCGCCGGACCGGTAGGAGGGGCCGGAGCGGCCGGGGAACGCGACGCCGGCCCGGCGGCCTGGCCCCCACCGGGAGCCGGACCCGTCCGGATCGACGGGCTGTACGCGGGCCTGGCCGAGACCGGCCTGCCCTACGGCCCGGCCTTCCGGGGCGTCAGGGCGGCCTGGCGGCGGGGCGACGAGGTGTTCGCCGAGGTCGCGCTGCCCGAGGAGGCCGCCGACGGCGCCGACCGCTTCGCCGTGCACCCGGCGCTACTGGACGCCGCGCTGCACGTCATCGGTCTGGCCCGGCCGGCCGCCGAAACGGCGGACGGCCTGCCGCGGCTGCCCTTCGCCTGGGAGGGCCTGACGCTGCACGCCGTCGGTGCGACCGCGCTGCGGGTCACGGTCACCCCGCTGGGGGCCGGCAAGGTGGCGCTGAGCGTCGCCGACACCACGGGCCGGCCGGTCGCCGGGATCGAGTCCCTGGCGCTGCGGCCGGTCACCCGGGAGCAGCTGGACGAGGTCGGCCGGGCCCACGGCGAGGCGCTCTTCCAGGTCGACTGGGTGGCCGTCGGCGCGCCCGCGGCCACCACGTCGGGCTCCGGAGGCGACTGGGCCGTGGTGAGCCCGGGGGGCGCCGGCTTCGCGGGCCAGAGGCCCGGGGGCGCCGGCTCCGACGGCCCGGTCGGCGGGACGTTCGCCGATCTGCGCTCGCTGGCGGAGGCGGCGACGCGGACGAACGGTGCCGTGCCGGAGGTGGTCCTCCTGCCCTGCGCCGCCCCGGCCGCTACCCCCGACGCGGCCGACCTCGGGGCGGCGGCCCGCGCGCTGGCCGCCGACGTCCTCGACGCGCTGCGGACCTGGCTGGCCGACGACCGGTTCGCCGCCTCCCGCCTGGTGGTGGTGACCAGGGGCGCCGTGACTGTCCGCCCCGGCGAGGGAGCGGCCGCGCCGGTGCAGGCCCCGGTGTGGGGCCTGGTGCGGGCCGCGCAGGCCGAGAACCCCGGCCGCTTCGTCCTGCTGGACCTGGACGAAGGCGACGCCCCACCGGCGCTGCTGGCCGCGGCCGTTCACTCCGGTGAGCCCCAACTCGCCCTTCGCGAGGGCACGCTGAGAGTCCCCCGGCTCGCCGGGGCGGCAGCGGCGCTGACGCCGCCGGTCGGCGCGGCCGTCTGGCGGCTGGACATCGAGGGCAAGGGCACCCTGGAGAACCTGGCGCTGCTGCCGGGCCCGCAGGACTCCGCCACCGGCCCGCTGGCCGAGGGCCGGGTCCGGATCGCGGTCCGCGCCGCCGGACTCAACTTCCGTGACGTCGTGGTCGCGCTGGGTCTGGTCCCGAGGCTCGACGGGCTCGGCATCGAGGGCGCCGGCGTGGTCACCGGGATCGGTCCCGGGGTGGCCGGGCTCGCCGTCGGCGACCGGGTGATGGGCCTGTTCTCCGGCGCGTTCGGACCGGTCGCGGTGGCCGACCACCGGGCCGTCGCCCCGATGCCCGACGGCTGGTCGTTCGCCGAGGCGGCCGCCGTCCCGGTGGTCTTCCTGACCGCCTACCACGGCCTGCGGGACCTGGCGGACCTGCGGCGCGGCGAGAGCGTCCTGGTGCACTCGGCGGCCGGCGGGGTCGGCATGGCCGCGGTGCAGCTGGCCCGGCACTGGGGGGCCGAGGTCTACGGCACGGCCGGCCCGGGCAAGTGGGGCACCCTGCGCGCGTCGGGTCTGGACGAGGCGCACATCGCCTCCTCCCGGGACCTCGGCTTCGAGCAGCGGATCCTGGCGGCGACC
Source organism: Kitasatospora sp. NPDC005751 (assembly GCF_040630835.1). Classification (NCBI taxonomy): domain Bacteria; kingdom Bacillati; phylum Actinomycetota; class Actinomycetes; order Kitasatosporales; family Streptomycetaceae; genus Kitasatospora; species Kitasatospora sp. NPDC005751. The sequence continues at coordinate 2,672 of NZ_JBEXYC010000076.1, read as the reverse complement.
GGCGGGCGCGGGGTCTCGGTCGTGCTCAACTCGCTGGCCGGCGAGTTCGTCGACGCCTCCCTGCGGCTGCTGACACGGGGCGGGCGCTTCCTGGAGATGGGGAAGACCGACCACCGGGACGGGGCCGAGGTGGCCGCCGCGCACCCCGGCGTCGACTACCGGATCTTCGACCTGATGGAGGTCGACCCCGGGCGGATCGGCGCGATGCTCCGGGAGGTCCTGGCCCTGTTCGCGGCCGGGGCCCTGCACCGGACGCCGCTGACCGTCTGGGACGTCCGGCGGGCCCCCGAGGCGTTCCGCCACCTCCGCCAGGCCCGGCACATCGGGAAGATCGTCCTGACCGTGCCCGCCGCGCCGGACCCGGACGGCACCGCGCTGATCACCGGCGCCCCGGGGACGCTGGGCGCGCTGACCGCCCGGCACCTGGTGACGCACCACGGCGTACGGCACCTGCTCCTGGCCTCGCGCCGGGGCGCGAAGGCCGACGGAGCCGCCGCCCTCGCCGCCGAGCTGACCGCTCTCGGCGCCACCGTGACCGTCGCCGCGTGCGACGTCACGGACGGCGGGGCGGTCGCCCGTCTGCTGGCCGGGATCCCGGCCGAGCACCCGCTGACGGCGGTGGTCCACACGGCGGGCGTGCTGGACGACGGGATCGTCACCTCGCTGGACCGGACGCGGCTGGACGGCGTCATGGCGCCTAAGGTGGACGCCGCCTGGCACCTGCACCGGCAGACCGAGCACCTGGACCTCGCGGTGTTCGCCCTGTTCTCCTCCGCCACCGCCCTGGTGGGCGCCGCCGGACAGGGCAACTACGCGGCGGCCAACGCCTTCCTGGACGCCCTGGCCGCGCACCGGCGCTCGCGCGGCCTCCCGGCCCTCGCACTCGCCTGGGGGCTGTGGGCCGAACGCAGCGCCATGACGGGGCACCTCGACGGCGCCGACCTCGACCGGATGCGGCGGGTCGGCATGGGCGCGCTGTCCAGCGAGGAGGGGCTGGCACTCTTCGACGCCGCCCACCGCGCGGCCGCGCCGGTCCTGGTGCCGATGCGTCTGGACACCGCCTCCCTGCGGGCACGGGCGGCCTCCGGCGCCGGCCAGGCCGCCGTACCGCCGCTGCTGCGCGGGCTGGTCCGGGTGACCGGCCGCCGGACGGCCGCCGCGGCCTCGCCCACCGGGGGGACGACGCTGGCCCAGCGGCTCGCCGGACTCCGCGGGCCCGAGCGCGAGCGGCTGGTCCTGGACCTGGTGCTCGACGAGACGGCCGTGGTGCTGGGGCACGGTCTCGCCGGCGCGGTCGACGCCCGCCGGGCGTTCCGGGACCTCGGCTTCGACTCGCTGGCCGCCACCGAGCTGCGGAACCGGCTGAACGCCGCGACCGGACTGCGGTTGCCGACCACCACCGTGTTCGACCACCCGACGCCCGCCGAACTCGCGGCCGTGCTGCGTGCCCGGCTCGTCGGCGAGGCCGAGGCCACCGGGGCGCCGGCACCGGATGCCCGCGCCGGGGCGGCGGTCTACCAGGAACTCGACCGGCTGGAGGGCGCGCTCGGCGCGGTGGCGCAGGACGACGAGGCAGTCGCCGGCATCACCGAGCGCCTCGAAGCCCTCCTCGGGAAGTGGAAGGAGGCCCGCGCCTTCGAGACGGGGGCCACCGAGGACCGGCGGGACTACGAGTCCGCCACCGTCGACGACATCTTCTCGCTCATCGACGAGGAATTCGGCCTGTCCTGATCCGCCCCCGCTCCGCCCGGTCCCGTGCTGCCCCGCCCCGCTCCGTGCTGCCCCGCTGCTCCCCTGTCCCGACCGCCCGGCCTGACCTCGAACGGCGCTCCCGGCCTCTACCCGTTGGACGGATTCCCGATGGATAACGAAGAGAAGCTCCTCGACTACCTGAAGCGTGTGTCGGCCGACCTGCGGCAGACCAGGGAGCGCCTGCGGGCGGTGGAGGCCGCGTCGGGCGAGCCGGTGGCCGTGGTGGGCATCGGCTGCCGGTACCCCGGCGGGGTGCGGTCCCCGGAGGACCTGTGGCGGCTGGTGGTGGACGGCGGGGACGCCGTGGGGCCGCTGCCGACCGACCGCGGCTGGGACAACGAGGCACTGTTCGATCCCGAGGCGGCGCGGCCGGGGTCCAGCTATGTGCGGGCCGGTGGGTTCCTGGATGCCGCCACCGAGTTCGACGCGGGGTTCTTCGGGATCTCGCCGCGGGAGGCGCTGGCGATGGATCCGCAGCAGCGGTTGCTGCTGGAGACCTCGTGGGAGGCGGTGGAGCGGGCGGGGATCGACCCGGACTCGCTGCGGGGGAGCCGGACGGGCGTCTTCGCCGGCGCGCTCTCCCAGGAGTACGGCCCCCGGCTGCACGAGGGCTCGGACGACCTCGCCGGCTACCTGCTGACGGGCAACACGCTCAGCGTGCTGTCCGGCCGGGTCTCGTACGCGTTGGGGTTGGAGGGGCCGGCGGTGACGGTGGACACGGCGTGTTCGTCGTCGTTGGTGGCGTTGCACCTGGCGGTGCAGTCGTTGCGGTCGGGTGAGTGCGACCTGGCGTTGGCGGGTGGGGTGACGGTGATGTCGACTCCTGGGATGTTCGTGGAGTTCTCGCGGCAGCGGGGGTTGTCGAGGGACGGTCGGTGTCGTTCCTTCTCGGTGGATGCCGAGGGGTTCGGTATGGCCGA
>NZ_JBEXYC010000075.1:0-27562 GCF_040630835.1 Kitasatospora sp. NPDC005751 | reverse complement strand
ACCAAGTAACACCCCCAGCACCACCCGCCACACCCGCCCACCCGGGCACGACAACGCCGCTGCACCCGACCACCCGGTCCGGTCCAGCGGCGTCGTGGCACACCCGGACGGCGCCGAACCGCTCACGCGGAGGGGCACCGGCCGACTCGACCCGGGGCGCTCCCGCACCGGGCCCGGCGCCGCGCGATCACCGCATCATGTAGACGCTGTCCATGAATTCGATGATCTGCTGGTCCGTCAGCCGGTGGCCGTCGCGGTGGCCCATGGCCAGGTCGGCCTCGCTGATCATGCCCACCAGCCGGTCGCCGTCGATCACCGGGATGCGCCGGATCTGGTGCTGCTCCATCTTCTTCAGCACCGCCTCCATCGAGTCGTCGGCGCGGACGCAGTGCAGGTGCCCGGCCAGCTCCATGGCGGTCATGTCCGCCGGCTCCTTGCCCTCGGCGATACATCGGACCACGATGTCGCGGTCGGTGATGATGCCCTTCAGCTTCTGGTCGTCGCCGCAGATCGGGAGAGCGCCGACGTTCATGTCCCGCATCATCATGGCGGCTTCGGCGAGCGTCTGGTCGGCGCGGATGCACTGGGCACCGGTGTGCATGATCTCTCGGGCAGTGGTCACTGGGACTCCTTCGCAGGTCTTCCCCCCGAGCACCGGGTGTTCCGGTGCGCTCACCATAAGCAACACCCCGGGCGCCCGCGAGCCAGCACGGCGGCGCCCCCGGCCCGCCGGGACCGGCACCGGGACCGATACTGGGGCGTGACGCAGGACCTCCCCGACCCGGTCGACGAGTCCGTACGGGCCCGGCCCGCCGGCGCGCTGCGGCCGTACGTGGCCTGGTACTCCGGCTACCGCCAGCGCGGCCTGGAACCCGCCGTGCACCGGGGCCTGCCGTCCCCGTACCTGACCTTCATCCTCACCCTGGACGAGCCGCTGACCGTCGCCGGGCACCCGGATCCGGCCCAGCCCGGCGGCGACTACGCCACCCTGCTCGGCGGGCTGCACACCTCGCCCGCCCTGATCACCCACGACGGGCGGCAGTCCGGCGTCCAGATCGCCGTCCACCCGCTGGCCGCCCGGGCCCTGCTCGGCCTGCCGGCCGGGGAGCTGGCGGGCGTGGACGTGCCGGCGGACGCCGTGCTGGGGCGGGCGAGCGGGCGGCTCCAGGAGGAGCTCCAACTGGCCGCCGGCTGGCCGGAGCGGTTCGCCGTCCTGGACGGCGCGTTGCTGCGGGCCGCCCGTCCCTCCGGGCGGGTGCCGCCCGAGGTCGTCCGCGCCTGGTCCGAGCTGCGGCGCAGCGGCGGGTCGCTCCCGGTGTCGGCGCTGGCACGGGAGACCGGATGGAGCAGCCGGCACCTGCGGAGCCGGTTCCGCCACGAGACCGGGCTGTCCCCGAAGGCCGCCGCCCGGGTGATCCGGTTCGACCGCGCCCGGCACCTGCTGGCCGCTCCGGGCCCGGCGCCCCGGCTGGCGGAGCTGGCGGCCCGCTGCGGCTACTTCGACCAGGCCCACCTGGCCCGCGAGTTCCGCGCGCTGGCCGGGTGCGCGCCCAGCCTCTGGCTGGCCGAGGAGGGCCCGGACGCGGCGAAGTTCCGAAACGTCCAAGGCGGCCCGGGGGCGGCGGCGCCAGAGTGGGGGTCGTGAGAGGGACCCGAACCGCCCGAGGAGGCAGATCCCCATGAACGACAAGACTCCCGCCCCGCAGGTGTGGCCCAGCCTGCGCGCCCGCGACGCCCGCGCCCTGATCCGCTTCCTGGTGGAGGCCTTCGGCTTCGAGGAGGTCGTCGCGTACGGCGAGGGCGAGTTCGTCGCGCACGCCGAGCTGGCCTGGCCGGAGGGCGGTGGCGTGATGCTGGGCTCCGACCGGCCCGAGGCCGGGGGCGGCGAGCCCTGCCCCGGGCAGCCGGGCGCCTTCAGCGCGTACGTGGTCACCGCGGAGCCGGACGCCCTGCACGCGCGGGCCGTGGCCGCCGGGGCCCGGATCACCAAGGAGCTGCACCAGACCGAGTACGGCTCGCGGGACTTCGCGGCCGCCGACCCGGAGGGCAACCAGTGGTACTTCGGCACCTACCCGGGCTCGCCCCGCCCGTCGGCCGGCTGAGGCGGTGGCCGCGGTGACGGCCGCGGGGCCGGCGGGGCCCCCTACGGGGGTGGCGGGCCCCGTCGACCGGCTGCGGGCGCTCTGCCTGGCGCTGCCGGAGGTGTCCGAGCGGGTCAGCCACGGGGAGCCGACCTGGTTCGCCGGGGCCGGGCGGCGGGCCCGGGTGTTCGTGATGCTCGCCGACCACCACCACGACGACCGCCTCGCCTTCTGGTGCCCGGCTCCGGCGGGCGCCCAGGAGTGCTTGGTCGCCGAGGCGCCGGAGCGGTACTTCCGGCCTCCGTACGTGGGCCACCGCGGCTGGGTCGGGGTGCGTCTCGACGGGCCGCCGGTCGACTGGACCCGGATCGAGGACCACGTCGGGGACGCGTACGCGCTGGTGACGGGGCTCCGTTGACGGGCTCACAGAACTTTTAGGTCGACTGACCTATTCTTTCCCCATGAACCTCTCCCCGGACGTCCACGACCACCTGACCCACGATCCCGAGGGTCCCGTCCTGCTGGTCGGCGGCTACGGCACCGTCGGCGCCGAGCTGGCCCGGCTGGCGGCGCCCGACTGGCCCCTGCTGCTCACCGGCCGCTCCGAGCAGCGCGGGGCCGCGCTCGCCCAGGAGCTCGGGCAACCGGACGGCGCCCCCGCCGTCACCGTCCGCCGCTGGGACCTCGCCGACCCGGCGCCCTTCGACGCCGCCGTCCGCGCCGTGGTGGGGGTGGTCAACGACCCGGACGACCGCGTGCTGCGGGCCGCCGTCCGGGCCGGTGTGCCGTTCGTGGACGTGACCCGCTGGACGGCCCGGCTGCAGCGGGCCGCCACGGTGGCGGCGCTGCTGCGCCCGAGCAGCCCCGTGCTGCTCTCCTCCGCATGGATGGGCGGGGTCACCAGCCTGGTCGCGGCCGCCCTGGCGGAGCGGCTCGGCGGCGCCGAGCGGGTCGAGACCGCGATCCGCTGGGACCTCGCGGACCGGGCCGGCGCCGACTCGGTGGAGTTCATGGACCGGCTCGGCCTGGACTACGAGGTGGTCCGGGACGGCCGCCGCCGGTCGGTGGCCCCGCTCAGCGGGCCGCGCACCGTACGGATCGGTGACGACGCCACCAAGGTCGCCGGGATCGACACACCGGAGCAGTTCACCCTCCCGCTCACGCTCGGTACGACCACCGCCACCACCCGGATCGGCTTCAGCTCCCCGCTCAGCACCGCGGCGCTGCTGGCCGCCAAGCACACCGGACTCTTCCGCTGGGGCCGGGGCGACCGCTGGGAGCCGGCCCGGCGGGCCCTGCTGTACTCGCCCGGCGAGGGCGGCGTGGCCCGGTTGCGGATCGACGTCGGGCACGGCGGGGCCGGGCTGGGCGCGGTGGTCGAGGACCGCTCCGGGCAGGCGCACCTGACGGCGGTCGGCGCCCTGCTGGGCCTGCGACGGGTGCTCGGGACGGACGGCGCGCCGGCTCCGGCCGGGGTGGCGTTCCCGGAGCAGACGCCCCGCCCGGGGCGGGTCCTGGCCGACCTCGCGGCCCTGGGCGTCACGGTCGACGTCCGGAGCGAGCGGGCGGCGGTGGCGGCGTGAGCGGCAAGGGCGAGCAGCGGCGCGCGGAACTCCTGGACGCGGCCGAGGACCTGCTGGTGACCGCGGGCGGCACCGAGCTGTCGATGCGGGCGGTCGCGGCGGCGGCCGGGGTCCGGCTGGGGCATCTTCAGTACTACTTCCCGACGCATGCCGCGCTGATGGCGGCCGTCCTGGGGCGGGTGCTCACCCGGTCCGCCGAGCGGCTGGCGCCCCTGCTCGCCCCGGCGGCGACGGCGGCGACGGCAGATCCGGCGGGCGCCGGGGCGGCCGAGGCCGCCGACCGGACGGCACAGGCGCTGATCAGCGCCCTGCTGGCCGAGCAGGAGGACGCCCGGCTGGTGCGGCTGTTCGCCGAGGTCTGGGCCTTCGCCGCCCGGGACGAGGCGGTGGCGGACGCCGTCCGCGCCTTCTACGCGGACTACCGGGCCCGGATCGCGGCCTACCTCGCCGACCGCCGGCCCGACCTGCCGGAGACCGTCGTCCAGGGCCGCGCCCAGGTGTTCCTGATGCTGGTCGAGGGCGCCTCGCTGTTCCGCTCCGGCCTCGCCGGGGTGCGCGAGCCGGCCGCCGACGAGGAGCTGCTCCGGACGGCCCGTAGCCTGCTCGCGCCGTAGCGGGCGGGCGGGCAGACTGGCTGCGCGGGCCCGGCGAACGGGCGCGCGGTCCCGGCGCAGCTCGGAGGCGGCCATGCCGCAGATGGTGGTGGACGGGCGCACGATCGCCCTCTCGCACCTGGACAAGGTGTACTACCCGCGCACCGGCACGCTGAAGGGGGACGTGCTGCGCTACTACGCGGCCGTGCACACCGTGCTGCTGCCCCATCTGCGGGACCGTCCGGTCTCCTTCCTGCGCTGTCCGGAGGGGGTCGAGGGCGAGGCGTTCATCGCCAAGAACCCGCCCGCCGGGACACCCCGCTGGGTCCGCACCGTGGAGGTGCCGAGCAGCTCCGGGGACCTCCGGCAGGTGGTGCTGGACGACGGTGCGGCGCTGCTCTGGGCGGCCAACCTGGGCTGTCTGGAGCTGCACGTGCCGCAGTGGCACGCCGCCGCGCCCGGACTGGCGGACCGGCTGGTGCTGGACCTCGACCCGGGCGAGGGCGCGTCGGTGCTGACCTGCCGGACGGTGGCCGGGCTGCTGCGCGAGCGGCTGGCGGCGGACGGCCTCGACTGCTGGGTGAAGACGTCCGGTTCCAAGGGGCTGCACCTGCTGGTGCCGCTGGAGCCGACGCCCAGCAGCAAGGTCTCCGCCTACGCCAAGGCCCTCGCGGCAGCGCTGGAGGCGGCCCATCCGGACCTGGTGGTGCACACCATGGCCAAGGCGCGCCGGGCCGGGCGGGTCCTGGTGGACTGGTCGCAGAACAACGGCAAGAAGACCACCGCCGCGCCCTACACCCTGCGGGCCCGGCCCCGGCCCACGGTGTCCACGCCGGTCTCCTGGGCGGAGCTGGAGGCGGCCGGTTCGACGGCGGACCTGACCTTCGACCTCGCCGAACTCCCGGACCGGCTGGCGGAGTTCGGGGACCTGCTCGCGCCGCTCCTGGACGGCGGACGGGCCCGCCCGCTCCCCCCGCCGGCATCGGCGTCGGCGTCGGCGGACGAGCCACCGGCCGGCCGCAGCGACCCGCCGCGCAGCAGCACCCGCACGCGCACCCGCACCGCCACCGGTAGCGGCACCGCCACCGGTAGCGGCACCGACACCGGTGGTGGCACCGGCTCCCCGGTGGTGCTGGAGCCGCCTGTCGAGGTGATGCGCCCGGCCGCCGTGACCGCCGTCCCGCCGTCCGACGGTCTCGGCGGCTCCGGCGTGCAGTACGAACTGAAACTGGACGGCTTCCGCTGTGTGGCCTTCGCCCGCGGGGAGCGCCCGGCGTTCCTGCAGTCCCGGTCCGGGCGGGACCTCGGCGCGGAGTTCCCCCCGATCGCCGCCGCCGTGGCCCGGCTGCCCGCCGGGCTGGTGCTGGACGCGGAGCTGGTCGCCTGGCGGGACGGCCGGTTCGCCTTCGAGGAACTGCTGCGCACCCGGGAGGGCCGGGCGTCGGACGGGGTGGCGCTCGGGCTGGTCGCCTTCGACCTGCTCGCACTGCCCGGGCGCGACGTCCGCCGGCTGCCGCTCACCGACCGGCGCCGGCTGCTGCTGGCCGCGCTCGACGGCGTCCCGCCGCCGGTCCAGCCGGTGCTGGCCACCACCGACCGGACGGAGGCGCTGAGCTGGATGGAGCAGCTGGCCGGCACCGGCGTCGAAGGGCTGGTCTGCAAGGCCGCCGGCTCGGCCTACCGGGCGCGCGGCGCCGGCCGGCTCTGGGTCAAGTACCGGCGCAGCGACACCGTCGACGCGACCGTCCGCGCGGTCGTCGGAACGGCCGCCCGGCCGCAGGCGCTGGTCCTGGAGCTGGACGACGGCCCGGTGCTGCTCTCCACGCCCCGGCTCACCGCGGTGCAGGCGCGGCAGGTGGCGGAGGCGGTGGACGGACTGCTGGGCGCACCGGTGCGCGACCCGGACCACGGCAGCCTGCGGCCGCTGACCGGCCCGCTGCGGGCGGAGGTGACCGTCACCGGCCGGCCGCCGGCGGCCACCTTCGTCCGGCTGCGGGGCGACTGATCCGCGCGCCCGGGGCCGGGATCACCCCCGGGGCGGCCGGCCGCCCCCGCGCGCCTCGACGACGGCGGGCGGGGGGAGGGCGCGGACGTGCGCCCGGGGGCAGTCCAGGTGGACCACCAGCTCCAGATGGTCGATCCGGGCCACCAGGGCGACCGGCACCGGGACCCGGAAGCCCGGTACCCACGCCCCGGCATCGACCAGCAGCCGGTCGCCGGTGTCCCGCTCGACGCGCCCGAGCGGACCGTCGGTGCCCTCGACCTCGTAGCCGACCAGGGTCTGGTCGGCGGCATGATGGGAGCCCGGGCGGTACTCCCGCAGTTCGGTGGTCATGGTGCTCACGCCTCCGGCCGGTCCCACGGCCGGCGCTCGCGGCCCTCGGGCCGGTCCCGGCCGTCCGGGCGTTCCCGCCCCTCGGGGCGGTCGCCGCCCAGCGGGCCCTCCGGGGGGATCCCGGCCGCCCGGCGGCGGCGCCGCAGCAGCAGCGCCACCACGGCCGCGACGGCCACGCTGACCGTCCAGACCAGTACCACGGCGGTCAGTACGGGCACGGTCGGGGTGCGCACGCCGATGCTCAGGCAGATCGCGGACATCACCAGCGCCGTCATCACCACGCCGGCGGGCAGCCGGTGCCACAGGCGACTCAGCCCGCCCCGGACCCGCCCCGGCTGTTTGACCCCCATCGTGCTCAACCGCCGGTTCAGGCGGGCGTCCTGGCGCAGATCGCTCTCGATCTCCTCCAGGAGACGCCGCTCCCGTCCGCTCAACGCGGGTCCGTCCATCTCGGTCACCTCCGACGCTTCCGGTGACGCCGTCCTCGTCTCCGGGCGGATGCCCGGTCGGGGTGTACGTCAACCGCTCCGGCCGGCCGGTGCGGCCGGAGCCGTCGGGCGGCAGTCGCCGAAGGCCCGGGGCCGGGCCAACAGGCTGTCGTCCAACACGCGCAACAGGGCGGCGGCGTCGCGGTGCACCTCGACCGCGCCGGCCGCCCGCAACTCGGACCGCGGTCCGGCGTCGCCCGCCACGGCGACGCACGGGACCCGCGCGCGACGCGCCATCAGCACCTCGCGCAGGCTCGCGGCGACCACCACCGCGTGCTCGGGCCTGCCGTCGACCAGGCCGAGGGCCGCCCGGACGGGCTCGTCACCCGGGGCCGCCAGGGCCAGGACCGGTACCTCGGCCGGCCCGGGCCCCATCACCAGGACCGTCCAGCCTCGCGCCGCGCACTCGTGCAGCAACGCTTCGGAGCCGGGTGACGCGGTGCGCCAGTCGGTACCGAAGAGTGCCGCCGAGATGACCGTCATGGCCCACCGTCCCCGTTCCGCACCGCGCACGGACGCGCCCTTCCAGACTAGGCCCGTACCCCCGCCGCGCGCCCGGGCACGGCTGCGCCGGGGCCGGACCGGGAGGACCGGTCAGCGCAGCGGCGGCTCGGGATCGGTGGCGAGGCGGGCGTGCAGGTGCTCGTCCTGGTAGCCGCCGTCGCCGTAGTGGTGGGAGGCACGCAGGGTGCCCTCGGCGGGGTAGCCGCAGCGCTCGGCCACCCGGCAGGAGGTGTCGTTGCCGACCGCGTGGGCGATCTCGATCCGGCGGGTGCCGGCCGTGGCGATGCCCCAGCCGGTGACGGCCCGGACGGCCCGGGTCGCGACGCCGCGCCCGCGGGCGGCCGGGAGGAGCCAGTAGCCGATCATCGCGAGCCCGTCGGCGCGGTCGACCCAGCGGAGCGCGCAGTTGCCGAGCAGCGTGCCGCCGGCGGCGCCGACCACCGCGAAGGCGGCCGTGGCGCCGTCGGCCCAGCCCGCGTCGCAGCGGTCCAGGTAGGCCTCGGCCCCGGCCCGGTCGGTGGCGCGGAGCGGGTTCCACCGGGCGATCTCCGGATCGGCGGCGGCGGCCAGCAGCCCGGGCACCACCCCGCCCCGGACGTCGGTCAGCCGGCCCCAGGGATGGAGCTGGATGTCGCCCAGGTCGAGGATCACGGCGGTGAAGCCGCGCCGGTCGGGGGTGGTCTCAGTGGTACTCATCGGGCCTTCCTATCCCGGACCGGGTGGGCGCGCCAACGAATTTCGCGCCCGGCCGGGCGGGTCCGGCGGCGTCAGATCCGGGCGAGGTACCCGTGGTCGACGAGCCAGAGCACGTTCAGCCGGGCCGGCCCGTCCGGCACGAGCCCGGCGTCGAGCTGGTACTGGAGGCCGAGACCGGGCTGGCCGAACCACGGCGCGATCGGGCCGGCGTGCACCTTGAACGGCTTGAGCACCTTGTAGTCGTGGTAGTTGCAGCTCGGCGCCGGGGTGCTGTCGAGGCTCTGCGGGGGGATCGAGCGGCTGGCGTAGGGCAGGCCCTCGGGGGCGAGGAAGGCGCCGTACTCGCTGCCGTAGCGGTCGATGTTCTGGTTCGGGTACAGGGTGACCTCGACCTCGACCGGGGTGCCGTCCGGGAGGGTGAGGTAGCCGTCGGCCGGCGGGTAGATCCAGCCCGGGCCGCCGTTGTTCGCGGTGGCGCCGTAGTAGGTGGCGAGGAACGTGTCCTCGGGGAGGCCGCCGGTGCGCCGGTAGCCGATCAGCTCGCGGCCGACCGGGCCGGTGCGCGGCAGGTCCTCGGGGCCGAGGCGGGGGTCGCCGTGGTGGTCGGCTGCCGAGCACGCGTCGGAGGGGGTGGCTTCGGCCGGGTCGGCGGCGGACGCCGGAACGGCGGGGGCGAGCAGGGCCACTACCGCGGTGAGCGGCGCGAGGAGCAGGCGAAGGCGAAGGTGCACGGTGTCTCCGTCGGATCGGCGTCGGTGCGGACCGGAGCATGGTCGGTCACCCTCCGTGCCCGTGTCGCCACCCAGACAAACGGATCACCTGACCCCCCGTCAACCGGAACGGCCCACGACACCACCCGTCCCACCGGATCCGGCCAACCGGCGCCCGCCCGGCCCTGGGGGCGCGCAGACTGGAGGATCACGCCCCCGGGGCGACCGGCCGTCGGTCAGCGGCTGCTGGGTGCCAGCTTGCCGAGGGCGTGCACCACCCGGTCGAGGGCGTCGCGGGAGTTCGGCTCGGTGAGGTTGACCATCAGCCGGAAGGCCACCTTCAGCAGGGCCGGGTGGCCGAGGCCGAGCGCACCGGCGGCGCCGAGCAGCCGGGGGCGGCCGAGCACGTCGGCGACGAGCCGGCCGAGTGCGAAGTAGCCGTCGTAGGCGGAGCGCAAGGCCTGCGGGTAGCCGCGCAGGGCGAGTTCGCGGCCGCGGTCGGTGCGCCGGGCCAGCGCCTGGACGACCGTCTCGGCGGCGTACCGGCCGGACTCCATCGCGTAGGCGATGCCCTCGCCGGTCGCCGGGCTGACCGTCCCACCCGCGTCACCGACCAGCAACAGGCCGTCGGCGTAGTGGGGTTGGCGGTTGAGGCCCATCGGGAGGGCGGAGCCCCGGACGGGCTCGGTGACGCCCTCGGGGGTGTAGCCGTACTCGGGCGGCAGCGCGGCGCACCAGCGCCGCAGCAGGTCGCGCCAGTCGAGTTCGCCGGCCACCGCGGCGGTGTCCAGCACGCCGAGGCCGACGTTGGCGGTGCCGTCGCCCATCCCGAACACCCAGGCGTAGCCCGGCAGCAGGCGTCGCGCCGGGTCCTTCGGGTCGCGCAGGTCGAGCCACGCCTCCAGGTAGCGGTCCTGGTGCCGCGGGGTGGTGAAGTACGTCCGGTAGGCGACGCCCATCGCGCGGTCGGTGCGGCGGTAGCGCTTCATGGCGAGGGAGAGCCTGGTGGAGTTCCCGTCGGCGGCGACCACCAGCGGCGCGCGGTAGTCGACGGGCCGCCGGTCCTCCCCCAGCCGGGCCGTCACACCGGTGATCCGGCCGGTCCTCTCGTCGACCAACGGGCCCGCCACATTGGCGTGTTCGACCAGCCGGGCGCCCGCCGAGGCGGCCCGGCGGGCGAGCAGCTCGTCGAAGTCCGCCCGCCGCCGGACGAGTCCGAAGGAGGGGAAGGCCGACAGCTGCGGCCAGTCCAGCTCCAGCGTGCGCCGGCCGGAGACCAGGCGCAGCCCCCGGTTGTGCAGCCAGCCGGCCTCCTCCGAGACGTCGATGCCGAGGTCGACCAGCTGCTTGGTGGCACGGGGTGTCAGGCCGTCGCCGCAGACCTTCTCCCGGGGGAAGGAGGACTTCTCCAGCAGCAGCACGTCGAGCCCGGTCCGCGCGAGGTGGTAGGCGGCGGTGGAGCCCGCCGGGCCGGCGCCGACCACGATCACGTCGGCGCCGTCCTCCGGGCGGCCGGTGGCACCGGCGGCGGACAACTGCTGCTCTGGGCCTGGCATCTCGCACTCCCACGTGGTCATCGGATCGGCTGCGGACTCAGCGGACTCAGCGGTCTCAGACGATAGGGACAGCGGCCACCGTGCCGCGCCCCGACACGCGGGCCCCGCCCCGATCGCCGGTCGTTGCGGCCATCGGGGCGGGGTCGGGCGCCACCGCGTCAGAGGCCGCCGTTGACCACCGCGCTGGAGACCGCGCCGAAGCGGACGTTCCACTTGTCGAGGATCTTGTCGTACTCGCCGCCGCGGATCACCTGGTCCAGTGCCTTGGCGACGGCGTCCCGCAGGGCGGTGTTGTCCTTGGCGACGGTGATGCCGTAGGGGCCGGACTGCAGGAAATGCGTGTTGGCCAGCTGGAACACTCCGGCCCGGCCCGGCTGGGTGGTGTTGTACTGCGCCACCGGGTAGTCGTTCAGATCGGCGACCGCGGCGCCGGAGGCCACCTCGGCGAGCGCCTGCTCGTCGGTGTCGAAGCGGTGGATCTGCAGGGGCTTGCCGATCCGCAGGCAGGCCGCGGTCTGCCGGCCGGCCAGTTCGTCCTGGACGGTGCCGCGCTGGACGGCGACGGTCCGGCCGCAGAGGCTGTCCAGCGTGGTGAGGTTCAGCTGGTTGCCGGCCTTGACCACCATCGAGGTGCCGGTGGCGAAGTAGTCGACGAAGTCCACGCCGGGGTCGGCCTGGTGCCCGTCGTCGGCGGCGCCGAGCTGGCGCTGCTTGGTGTCGATGACGGCCGACATCGCCAGGTCGAGCTGCTTGGCCTGGACGGCCGGGATGAGCTTGTCGAACGGCATGTCGGTGAATTCGACCCGGAGGCCGAGGTGGGAGCCGATCGCCCTGGCGAGCTCCGGGTCCAGCCCGGCGGCCTCGCCGGCCGGGTCCTTGAAGTCGACCGGCGGGTAGGTCAGGTACGAGCCGATCTTGAGCACACCGGCGTCCCTGACCGCCTTGGGGAGGCGGGCGCGGAGGTCCTGCTGGCTGCCGGGCTGGGCGACGGGGGCGCTGCCGCAGCCGGAGAGCAGCAGCCCGCCCGCGCCGAGCGCGGCGGCGCGCAGCGGTACCCGGGAGCGGGTGCGGGAGCGGGTGGTCGGGGAGGTGGGGTTCGGTCCGGACGGGGGTACGGCGAAACGGGTGCGGTGCATCGCGGTGCGTCTTCTTCGCAGGTGAGGGGGAGCAGGCAGGGAGACGCCGCGCCGGAATGGCTGCCGGGGTACGGAGCGCGGACCTCGTCGCCGTGTGCCCAGTCGGGCCACCCTGGGGTGAGGGGGCGGCCGGTCGGCGGAGGTCCGCCGTCGGGGGCGGTCCGGGTCATCCTCGCACGCCGCCCCGGCGGGCCCGGGCGGCGGGTGGGCGGACGGCGGTCCGGCGGACGTGCGGACGGCGGCCCGGCGACGCCCTTCGTCGCCGGACCGCCGGTTCCGCCCGCTTCGGCCCGCTCCCGCCCGGTCCCCGCCCGCTCAGGGATTGATCGCGAGCACCACGTACGCCGCCAGCACCGAGAGGTGGACGGCACCCTGCAGCGGCGTCGCGCGGCGCGGGATGACGGTGAGCGTGCCGACCGCGATGGTCAGCACGAGCAGCACCAGGTGCGTCGGCCCGAGGCCCAGCTCCAGCGGCCCCGGGAGCCAGGCGGAGGCGATCGCGACGGCCGGGATGGTCAGGCCGATGCTCGCCAGCGCCGAGCCGAGCGCCAGGTTGAGGCTGGTCTGCACCCGGTTGCGCAGGGCCGAGCGCAGCGCCGCGATGGTCTCCGGCAGCAGCACCAGCAGGGCGATCACCACACCCACCACGGAGGACGGCAGCCCGGCCGAGTAGACGGCGGACTCGATGGTCGGCGAGACGCCCTTGGCCAGGCCCACCACGGAGATCAGCGCCACCGCCAGCAGGGCCAGGCTGACCCGGGTCGCGCGCATGGTCGGCGGATCGGCGTGGTCCTCCTCGTCGAGCACCTTCCCCTCGGGGGTGACCGGCAGGAAGTAGTCCCGGTGGCGGAAGGTCAGGGTGGCCACGAACAGCCCGTACAGCACCAGCGAGGCGGCCGCCGCGAAGGCCAGCTGGGCGGGCGCGAACTGCGGTCCCGGCGAGCTGGTGGTGAAGGTCGGCAGCACCAGGCTGAGCGTGGCGAGGGTGCCGATGGTGGCCAGCGCCGCGCCGGTGCCCTCGGCGTTGAACACCGCCACCCGGTACTTGATCGCGGCCACCAGGATGGAGAGGCCGAGGATGCCGTTGCAGGTGATCATCACGGCGGCGAACACGGTGTCCCGGGCGAGCGTCGCGGCCTTGTCCCCGCCGTCCGCCATCAGGGTCACGATCAGCGCCACCTCGATGACGGTGACCGCGACCGCCAGCACCAGCGAGCCGAACGGCTCCCCCACCCGGTGCGCCACCACCTCGGCGTGGTGCACCGCGGCGAGCACCGCGCCGGCCAGGAAGCAGGCCATCACGCCCACCACCCAGCCGGGCAGGTCGCGGTGCCAGGTGAGGACAAGGACGACGAACGACACCACCGGGACGACGACGGTCCACCGCGTGGTGGCCGCGCGGAGCTTCGTGATCATGCGGCCGAGCATCGCATTGCCGGGGCCCGGTAGCCGGGCAACCCCGCCGGTGGTGCGGCACGGATGTGGTCGGGGTCATACCGTGCCCGAACCGTTCCGGCCCGCTCAGCCCCCGTACTCCGCGAGGTAGCCCAGCACCCTCGCGACGTGCGGCTTCACCCGGTCGGGGACGCCGCCCGCGTCAGCGACGGTCTTGTCGCTGGTCCGGTAGCCGGCGGTGATCAGGGCCGGGAGGTCCCGGGTGTAGCCGCGGCGCTTGAGCTGCTGGTCGAGCCAGCAGACGTAGTTGCCCATCGAGACGATCGCGTCGGCCGGGTCCATGTAGTCCTTGGTGCCGTCGTGGTCGCCGTCCTGCGCCCAGGCGTTGAAGACGGTGGGCGTCCACATCGCGACGCCGTACTCGCCGGTCTCCGGGCGGGCGGCCTCCGGGTCGAAGCCGCTCTCGGCCTTGAGCATGGCCGCCAGCAGGGCGGGGGTGATCTCGGGCTCGGGGCAGCGCCGGGCGGCGTCCTGGATCGGGCCGCGCAGCGCCTCGGGGATGTCGGAGCCCGCCGGGATCCCCCCGGCCGGGGTCAGGGCGGCGGTCGCCGAGGGTGGCGCCTGCGGCGCTCCCCCGGAGGGCGGGCGACCGGACGCCGGCGCGGTCGGTGCACCCGGCGCCAATCCGGCCGACGCCCGGTCGGACGCCCGGTCGGACGGCTCCGGGCCGCCCGCGAGCAGCAGCACGGCGGCGACCAGCGCGGCCGGACCGGCCCCGGCGAGCAGCCGGCGAGCGCGCTCCGGGCGCGGCGCCCGCACCGGGCCGCGCGCCCCCGGCGCACCGGCGGGCCCGGCCGCCTCCGCCGCCGCGAGCAGCGCGACCCGCAGGGCAGCGAGGTCCACCCGCCCCCGCTCCGCCCGGTCCGCGGTCAGGCAGGCGGCGACGGCCGGGCGCCAGCGCGCGGGCAGCGCGTCGTCCAGCCGCAGCGGCGCCACCCCGCGCGCGTAGGCCTGCGCGGCGAGCGCGCGGGCCCGGGCGGTCGCCCCGAGGAACGGGTGCAGCCCGCCGGTGAGCAGCTGGTGGGCGAGCACGCCGAAGGCCCAGATGTCGGCGCTCGGCCGCACCGCGACACCGCGCGCACCGGTGCGCTCGGACCACCACTCGGGCGGCACGTGGTCGGGCGAGCCGAGCGGCGGGGCGTAGGCGTGGGTGCCCTCCAGTTCGGCGGTGAGGCCGAAGTCGGCGAGCCGGGCGGTGCCGTCCGGCATCAGCAGGATGTTGCCGGGCTTGAGGTCGCCGTGCACCCAGCCCGCGGCGTGCATGTGGGCGAGCCCGGCGCAGACCCCGGCCAGGATCCGCTCGGCGTCGGGGACGGGCGTGTGCGGCCGGGCGGCGGCGAGGACGTCCTGGAGGCTGCGCTCGGCACGTTCCATCACCAGCGCCAGTGCGCCGTCGAGCCCCGGGTGCGCGGGGTCGGCGACGGTGAGGACGGCGAGCGTGCGGATCAGGTTCGGGTGGTCCGCGCGTCGGCCGAACCGCATCTCGCTGCGCGCGAGCTGCGCCATGGTGCGGCGCTGGCCGGGGCTGAGCCGGGCCGGGCAGAGGAACTTGACCGCAAGGTCGGCCGGTCCGCCGCCCGGCCGATGGGCGGCGTAGACGCTGCCCCAGGCACCGGCGCCGAGCGGCTCGGCGACGCGGTACCCGGCCACCGTGTAGCCGGCCGGGACATCGAGGTGCGGCGGGCCGGGCCGGGCGGGCGCGGGCACGGCGGATCAGCCGCCCCGCCGGGGCGGGAGCAGGGCCAGATGCTCCTCCCGGACGAGGTCGAACCGCAGGGCCAGCGCGACGAGCTCCTCCCGCTTGCCACCGGCCCGGGCGGCGTCGTCCGGCGCCTCGTCCGGCGTGTCGCGCAGCCGTAGCTTGGTGGCCACCAGGTAGTCGATGTGGTAGTTGACGGCGGATCGGGTGAGCCCTCGACAGGAGGGCAGCGAACGCAGCCGGGCCAGCACGTCGGTGACGCCGGGGACGACGGCGGCGGAGGGCGAGCGCAGTCGCGGCTCACAGAGGGCGAGCAGGACGAGGAAGTACTTGGACGTCGGGTCGAGGGCGAACGGACTGACCGTCATCTCGCCCTCGGACGCTGCCGGTTCGCCCTCCAGGTAGGCGTGCTGGGGTGCGAACACCTTGAAGGCGACCGGCTCGCCGAGAGCCGGCAGGAGCACCCGGGAGAACTCGAAGGGCACCGGTGCGCCGAGCCGGCCGGGAGCCACCTTGACGTGCTCGCCCGCCCCTTCGAGGTTCTCCACCACGTACGTCGCGGAGGTGCTGAAGTTGGAGAGCCGCCAGTAGTCCTCGGCGGCCGTGACCTCGCCGGCGCGACGCGAGACGCCCTGGTCGGTGAGGGGGATGGCGGGCGGGCGGCCGGGCTCGCCGCGCCCGAACTCCGCGACCTCGCCCGGGCCCAGGTGCAGCAGCGCGGGCCTGCCGGGCGGCGCGGAGCGCCCACCGGGCGGGCCGGGCCGCGCGCCGATCGGTGCGGGCCGCCCGCCGTGCGGGGCTTTCGGGCGGGGTTCGGGCAGTTGCACGATGACCGTGTCCACGCAGGCCACCTCCGTAGGTCGCGTCGATCGTAGCCGTCCGAACGGCTTCGCGCCGGTCCGCCACCCGTACGAGTGAACGCCGGGGCGGCGGGGGGCGGCCGGGCCCGTCGGGGCGTCAACCGGACTGTCCCGAGGTCGACTTGGCGAGCCCGCGGACCGGCTCACGACGGGGCCGGCCGGGCCGGTCGCCGACGCGCCGCGCGGGGCGCCCTCCGGGCCGGTTCGCCCCGCCGCCCGGGGCCGCTCACGACCGGAGGCCGATCCGCCGGTTGCGGTGCGTAGTTGAACGGTCACCTTGAGTGTGACGCAGCACACATATGGCATGCCCATGAAATGTGCAAGACTCATCCCACGGAGTGAGATTCCCTTGATTTCCAAGGAGGTTCATATCATGCGCGCTCGGATCGCAGCCCTGATGGTCGCGGTGGCAGGGATCACGGCGTCGATGGCCACCCCGGCCTCGGCGGCGTCGACGACGAACAGGACCGGTGAGGTGGCGTGTATCGCCGCCGCCAACCGGCCCTGCGTATGGCTGGAGAAGGACGGCGGAGGAGTCGTCGGGGTGGCGCACGTCTCGCCGGCCTCCTCGACACAGCTGACGGTGGTTCAGGTCGAGGTCAGGACGCAGCGGGCCTGGGGCAGCCCATGGGTCACCGTCGCGTCCGCGACCACCGTCACCAAGGGGTACGCCAAGGCCGTGACGCCGCGCGTGGTCACCGGGGATCTCAAGATGATCTGCGCGGTCGGCGGCCCGGCCCTGGAGGCCGAGTACCAGGTGACCACCTGCACCGCCCCCTTCTGATCCACCGGAGAACCCCGCGGTGCCCCGCCACGCGTCGCCGGGACGCCGGTCGCCGGGGAGTACGGGGGGTACGGGGGGTACGGGGAGTACGGGGGATCCGTGAGCCGGGGCCGTCGGGCCCCTCTCCGGGGCCGGCCGCCGGGTCCGCAACCGGCGGCCGGCCCACCCCCGCGCGGCACACCCGCACCCCGGTGGACCGGCTTCGCCCGCTCCCCCGGCACCACCGGCGGCCACTCAGGAGACTCCCGGCCCGCACTCGGGCCAGGCGCGCGCCGACAATGCGCCAACCTGCCCCCGGAAACCCGCCCGCCGTGCGCAACCCTCCTCGGAGCATGGGATTTTGCACTATCTTGGCGATTCGGGGAGCGGGGCGGGCCGCCCACCCGGCAGAGGTGCGCCCGTGCGGGCGGACCCTGCCCGTGTGCCCTGCCCGACTCCCGCGCCGCAGCGCCGATGGCAGTCGCTCACGGCAGTGCTCACGGGGAGAAGGGGGAGCGTGTCGATGCCCGAGGGGACCACGCGTGCGACCGGGGCCGGTGACGGTCCGAGCAGCAGAGGCGCCGGCCCGACGACCGGGGCCGCGCCGCCACCGGTCGGGGGGGCCGGCCCGACCGGCGGGGCCGGAGCCGCCGCTCCGCCGCCCGGCCGGCTCGCCGGGCGGCGGAGCAGCGTCGACGCCGCGCTGCGCAACTCCCCGCTGCAGCCGCTGTTCCGGCTCGCCGCCACCCGCCGTCTCGCCGTCCTCGCCTACCACGGCGTGGACGACCCGCGGACCTTCGCGCTCCAGATGGCCCGCCTGGTCCGGATCGCCCGCCCGATCTCGCTGCCCCGGGTCGAGCAGGCCGTCCGCTCCGGCCGTCCGCTGCCACCCCGCAGCGTGCTGGTCACCTTCGACGACGGCGACCGGACGGTGCTCACCGAGGCCCTGCCCGTGCTGACCCGGCTCCGGATCCCGGCCGCCGCCTTCGTGGTCACCGAACTCATCGACGGCGACCGGCCGTTCTGGTGGTCCGAGGCCGCGTTCCTGGCCTCCCGCGGCGGCACCGCGCGCAGCCTGGCCGGCTGCCCGCCCGGCGCGGTGGTGCGCCGGCTGAAGACCCTGCCCGACCGCGACCGCCGCACCGCCCTTGCCGAACTGCGCGAGAGCGCCCGGGCCCGCGCGCCCCGGCAGGAGCAGCTCACCCGGCACGACCTGCTGACGCTCCACCGCTCCGGGGTGGCGATCGGCAACCACACCGTCGGCCACCCCTGCCTCGACCAGTGCGAGGACGACACCCTCCGGGACGAGATCACCACCGCCCACTACGCGCTCACCGGCTGGCTCGACGGCGAGGAACCCACCGCCTTCGCGTACCCCAACGGCAACCTCGACCAGCGCGCCGAGCCCGTGCTGCGCCGGCTCGGCTACCGGGTCGGCTTCCTGTTCGACCACCGGCACGACCGGCTGCTGCCCGGACGCCCGCTGCGGATCAGCCGGCTCCGGGTGAACTCCACCACGAGCCGGGACAGGTTCGACACCATTCTCTCGGGGCTGCACCCGGCCGTGCACCGGTTGCGCGGCGGCGCCTGAACACCACCTGGGGGGCGGGGCGTTGGAGATCACGGCGAACAGTGCGGTCGGTGCGGCGTCCGGACCGGTCCGGTACCGGACGGCCGCGCTGCCGGCGCGGGTGCTGGACGGCTGGCGGGAGCTGGCGGCCGCCGATCCGGGCGGCTCCTGGTTCAGCACGCCGGAGTGGGCGCTCTCCTGGTGGGAGACGCTGGGCGCGCGGCAGGGCGGCGGCGAGGTCACCGTCTGGCGCGAGCCGGACGGCCGGGTGAGCGCCGTCGTACCGCTGCTGCGCACCCGGCGGCGGCTGCACCCGCGGGCGCCGCTGACCGTCCCCTGTCTGACGGTGCTGGGCTCCGGCCCCGGCGCGGCCGACCACTGCGGTGTCACCGTCGCACCCGAGCGACGGGCCGAGGTGGCCGCCTGGCTGGCCCGGCGCGCCCGGCGGGCGACCCTTCTGCTCACCGATCTCGACCCGGGCCAGAGCGGGTTGCTGCCCGCCGGTGCGGTCGAGGTCGGCCGCACCCCGTGCCCGCGGGTCGACCTCACCCCGGGTGCGGACGCGCTCGGCTCCCGGCAGTTCCGTGCCGACCTGCGCCGCTACGGCCGCAAGCTCGCCGCCGGGGGGATCACCTTCCGCTGGGTGGCGCCGGCCGTGGGGAGCGGCGAACTCGCCGAGCGGATAGCCCTGTTGCACACCGTGCTCCGACTGCACCGGCTGCGCCGGTGCGCTCTCGGCCTGCCGACCACCTTCGACGAGGCCCGCGCACCGCTGCACGTGCGCCTGATCGAGCGCTCGGCCGCCACCGGTCGCGGCGAGGGCCCGGCCTTCCTGGTCGCCGAGCGCGCCGGGGAGGTGGTCGGCGCCCTCTACGGGTTCCGCTGGCGGGACACCTTCGCCTACTACCAGATCGGTTGGGACCAGGCCTGGGCGCCGCTGCGGCTCGGCACGGCGGTGATCGCCGAGGCCGTCCGGGCGGCCGCCGGACAGGGCCTGACCACCTTCGACTTCCTGCGCGGCACCGAGCCCTACAAGTACCGCTTCGGAGCTCAGGACCGCGAGGACGTGTCCTGGCTGGTGCCGCACGGTCTCTCCGGCGCGCTGCTCGGTCTCAAGTACCGGGCCAAGGAGGCCCGGCAGGGCTGACCTCGGCAACGCGCCTCCCTAGCGCCGACCCTTCAGCCAGTCGGTGAGAGCCTCCAGGGCCGGGGCCGGGTCGCGGCGGCCGATGCCGATCCGGAACCGGTCGGTCGGCGTCGGGGTCAGCTCGGAACGGTAGATGCTCGCCGGCAGCAGCAGGACACCGGCCTGCTCGACCAGCGCGGTGCAGAACGCCTCGACGCCGTCCGGTCCGAGGTAGCGCGGGTACGCGACGCAGCCGCCGTCCGGGGCCCGCCAGTCGAGGTGGCCGCACGGGCGCGCCGGGCGCGGCGCGCCGAAACTCCGGGGGAACGGCCGCAGAATGGGCGCGCTCTCGAAAGGGCCCGGGGGTTCACCGTGCCCGGAACAATTCCGTCCGGACGGCGGCACCGATTCGGATGGAAGCCGCGGGCGGGGAAATGACGAAGGCGAGGAGGTGAATCCACTCCTCGCCACTACCAAGATATAGCGCACCCCCGGCCTTGCGGCAAGACCCCTGGGCCGCCGCACAATGGTCGACCTGGGCCGGGACCTGCGACCCTGACGGATCGGCGCCCGTCCACCGCTCCCGGCGCGGGGGCCGCACGACGGCCGGAACTCCCGGCGCAGCTCGCGGACACGGAAATCCGGCATGGGCCGGCGTGTACGCACCACCGGACGGGCAGCGGCCGACCGGCCGGAAATCCACTCTCGTTGAACGGGCGTTCTGATGATTGACGTGATCGTGGTCGGCGGCGGACCGACCGGCCTGATGCTGGCGACCGAATTGCGGCTGGCCGGAGTGGAGGTGGTGGTGCTGGAGCGGGCGACGGAGCCGGACGCCCGGTCGCGCGGGCGCGGCCTGCACACGCGCAGCGTCGAGATGATGGACCAGCGCGGTCTCCTGGACCGGTTCCTCGCCGCCGGCGAGAAGTTCCGGATCGGCGGCTTCTTCGGCGGCGTCCACAAGGCGTGGCCGGAGACGCTGGACACCGCCCACCCGTACGGACTCGCCGTCTCCCAGACGGCGACGGAACTGCTGCTCGCCGAGCGCGCCCACGAACTCGGGGCCGAGATCCGGCGTGGCCACGAGGTGGTCGGACTGAGCCAGGACGAGGACGGGGTGGGCGTCGAGCTGGCGGACGGAACGCGGCTGCGCTCGCGCTACCTCGTGGGCTGCGACGGCGGCCGCAGTACGGTGCGCAAGCTGCTCGGCGTCGCCTTCCCCGGTGAGCCCACCACCGTCGATACGCTGCTGGGCGACATGGGGGCCGCCGAGGACCGGGCGACCATCGCGGCCGTCGTCGAGCAGGTCCGCGCGACCCAGCCGCGGTTCGGCGTGGCCCCCGACGTCGACGGGCAGCAGGGCGTGTTCCGCATCATCGTGCCCGCCGCCGGGGTGGCCGAGGACCGGTCGGTCCCGCCGACCCTGGACGAGTTCAAGCAGCAGCTGCGGGCCTTCGCGGGCACCGACTTCGGTGTGCACTCGCCGCGTTGGCTCTCCCGGGTCGGCGACGCCACCCGGCAGGCCGAGCGCTACCGGGTCGGCCGGGCGCTGCTGGCCGGCGACGCCGCGCACATCCATCCGCCGACCGGCGGCCAGGGCCTGAACACCGGTATCCAGGACGCGTTCAACCTCGGCTGGAAGCTGGCCGCCACGGTCAACGGCTGGGCACCGGAGGGGCTGCTGGACAGCTACCACGCCGAGCGCCACCCGGTGGGCGCCGCCGTGCTGGACAACACCCGGGCGCAGATCACGCTGCTGGGGGCCTCCCCGGGCGCGACCGCGCTGCGGAACCTGCTGTCCAGGCTGATGGACATCGAGGAGGTGAACCGCCAGGTGACCGGGATGATCACGGCGGTCGAGGTCCGCTACGACCTCGGCGGGGGCCACGGCCTGGTCGGCCGGCGGCTGCGGGACGTCCGGCTGGCGGAGGGCCGCCTCTACGGGCTGATGCACGAGGGCCGGGGCCTGCTGCTCGACCGGACCGGACGGCTCTCAGTGGCGGGCTGGGCGGACCGGGTCGACCGGGTCGCCGACGCCGGCGCGCAGGTGGACGTGCCCGCGGCGCTGGTGCGGCCGGACGGCCATGTGGCCTGGGTCGGCGAGGACCAGGGCGAGTTGCTCGACCGGCTCGCCGAGTGGTTCGGCGCACCCGTCGGCTGAGCGCCGAAGCGGTGCGCGGCGGCGCCGCCGACGCCCTCCCCGAAGGGGAGCGTCGGCGGCGCCGGACTCACTTGCAGCTGATCAGCAGCGCGAGCGTGGCCGAGCAGGTGCGGGACGCGCGGTCGTTCGCCGCCACCGGGTCGGTGGGCGCGCTCGCGGTGCGAGCGGCGGTGACGGTGAAGGTCCGGCCGAGGTTGAGCAGGCCGACGTGGACCGTCACGTGCCGGGTGACGCCCGCCCCCTTCGCGAGCGGACCGGCGACCGCGCAGGTCAGCTTGCCCGCCGCGATCGTGCAGTCGGTCGAGGAGGCGGTGAAGCCGGCCGGCAGGTCGGCCGAGATCGTCGCCGAGGTCACCGTCTCCGGGCCCTGGTTGGTGACGGTGAGGGTGTAGTCGACCCGCCCGGAGAACAGGCCGCCCACCGGGGTGGCGGCGAGCGAGACCGCGAGGTCGGCGGTGGGCGCGGTGTAGGTGAAGCGCCCGGCCGGGACGACGGCACTGGTACCGCCGGCCGTGGTGACCCGGACGTCGACGACCCCGGCCGCCGCGGCGGCGGGAGCGGTGGCGGTGCAGCCGGTCTCCGTGCACGAGACGGCGGTGGCGTTCCCGGCCGCGCCGAAGCTCACGGCGGTGGCGCCGTTCAGGCCGGTCCCGGTGATGGTGACCTTCGTCCCGCCCGCCTGCGGTCCACTCGCCGGGCTGACCCCGGTGACGACCGGCACCGGCAGCGGGAAGCCGAGCACCGTCACGGCGTTCGCGGCGAAGTCGGCCAGGTAGCCGCGCCGCCCGTCCGGGGTGACGGCGAGCGCGTACGGGCTGGTGCCGACCGGCACCGTCGAGGTGACCTTGCGGTCCGCGGTGGCGATCACGCTCAGCGTGCCGTCACCGTAGTTTGAGGCGTACGCCGACTTGCCGTCGGGCGAGAGCGCGACCGAGAACGGGTTGGCCCCGACCGTCACCGTGCCCACGACGGCGCGGCCCGCCGTGTCCAGCACGCTGACGGTGTCGTCACCGCCGTTGCCCGTCCAGAGGCGGGAGCCGTCGGCGCTCAGCGCCAGGCCGAAGACTCCGTGGCCGACGGGGACGTCCGCGCTCACCGTGTTGCTCGCGGTGTCGATGACGTCCACCGCCTGCGCGCCCGAGGCGGCGACGTAGACGTGCGCCCCGTCGGGCGAGACGGCCACGCCGTGCGGCTCCGCGCCGACCGGGACGGTCGCGGTCACGGTGTTGCTCGCGGTGTCGATCACGCTCACGGTCGCCGCGCCGGCGCTGCTGACGTACACGCGGGCGCCGTCCGGGGAGACGGCCACCCCGAAGGGCTCGGCGCCGACCGCGACGGTGGCCGCCACGGTGTTGCTCGCGGTGTCGACGACGCTGACCGCGTCGTCGAGCTGGTGGGTCAGATAAGCGTGCTGCCCGTCGGGGGACCAGGCCACGGCGTACGAGCCGCTGCCGGCCGTGAAGGTGCCGGAGACCGCGCCGGTGGCGGCGTCGAGCACGGTGACGGTGCCGCTGCTCTGGCTGGTCACGTACGCCCGGCTGCCGTCCGGCGCGAGTGCGACGCCCGCCGGGTAGGGCGCCACGGCGACGGTGGTCGTCACGACGGGCGCGGGCGCCACGGCCCAGGCTGTGGCGGGCTGCACCAACAGCGCGGCCGTGGCCGCGCCGGTGGCGACCACGGCCGTCCAGGTGCGGCTCGGGGAACGGCTTATTCTCACGGGGGTCTGCTCCAGACTCGTCAGTACATCGGGGGAAGCGACCGGGTGCGGCGGCGGCTCCGCCCCCGCACCGAGGCCGGACGAAGCGTAGAAGGCTGATTGACGGACCGTCATGAGTTGGCCGGGATTGTCGCCAAGTGTTTGGAATTGGTTGCCCTCCGTCGCCGGCCCGGGAGGTCACCGCGGCGGCGGTGGCCGGGGGCCGCTCCGGCACCGGCGGCCGGGGCTCGCTCAGGTGCCGGCGGCCGGGCCCTCCGGCAACGGTGGCCGGGCCCTCCGGCAGCGGTGGCGGACCGGTGCCGGTCGGGCGCAGCCTGGAGGGAGGCGGTCAGGACGTCCCCGGGAGCGGTCATGGACGAGATCGACGTACTGGTGGTGGGCGCGGGCCCGGTCGGACTGACGGCCGCGGCCGAGCTTCGCCGTCACGGGGTCGACTGCCGGATCATCGACCGGCTGGCCGTCCCCCAGCACTACGCCAAGGCCGTCGGCGTCCAACCCCGCACCATGGAGGTGTGGGACGCCATGGGCCTGGTCGGCGCGGCACTGAACGAGGCCGTCCCGATGCACGGCCAGCTGCCCTTCGTCAACGGGCGGCCCGGTCCGCGGATCGAGCTCACGATGCCGCCCGACATCCCCTACGGCTTCGCCGCGCTCCCCCAGTACACGACGGAGCGGCTGCTCGCCGAGCACCTCGCCGGGTACGGCACGCGGGTCGAGCGCGGCACCGAGCTGCTCGCCCTCGATCAGGAGGCCGAGGCGGGCACCGGTGGTGCCGACGGGCCCGACGGCCGGGTCCTGGCCGTGCTCGCGACACCGTCCGGGCCGCGGGAGGTCCGGGCGCGTTACGTGATCGGTTGCGACGGCGCGCACAGCCTGGTCCGGAAGACGGCGGGCCTGCGCTTCGAGGGCGACGCCTTCCCCGAGCAGTACATGCTGGGCGACGTCGAGGTCGACTGGGACCTCCCCGCCGGGTACGGCGTCCGCGCCACCCACCACGACGCCGAAGGCCGGGTCGACGACCTGCTGGTCTGCATCCCGCTCCCCGGCCGGGGGCGCTACCGGGTGTCGATGCTGGTCCCGGACGAACTGGCCGGCGCCGGGGCCCGGGACGGCGTCGCGCACGGGCTGGAGAGCGGAGCGGCCCCCGAACTGCGGCACATCCAGGCCGTACTCGACCGGCTCTCGCCGCAGCCGACGCACGCCTCGGCGCTGCGCTGGTCCTCCACCTTCCGGATCAGCCACCGGTTGGTGGACCGCTACCGGGCCGGGCGGCTCTTCCTGGCCGGCGACGCCGCCCACATCCACCCGCCCACCGGCGCGCAGGGCATGAACACCGGCATCCAGGACGCCTACAACCTCGCGTGGAAGCTGGCGCTCGCCGTCCGGGGCGTCGGCGCCGCCGGCCTGCTCGACAGCTACCACGCCGAACGGCACCCGGTGGGCGTCGAGGTGGTCGGCCGGACGGTGCGCCACTCCCGGACCGGCGTCCAGGCCGACCCCGGCTCGCCCGACATCCTCGACGCGGTATTGCGGCGGGAGGCCCAGCTGCTGGTCGGCTACCCGGACAGCCCGCTGGTCGAGCCGAAGGGCGACGGCGGACCGGCCGGGCACGGGCACGGGCCAGGCTCCGGCGAACGGGCCCCGGACAGCCGGGGACTGGCGCGCGACCTCGCGCACTACCCCGTCCGGCTGTTCGACCTGCTGCGCGGCCCGCGCCACACCCTGCTGTTCCACCTCGACGCGGCGACACCCGAGGAGCCGGTCACGACCTGCGCGGTCGCCGCCCTCTCCACGGCCCACGGGCTGCTGGACGTGTACGCCGTGCTCGCACCGGACGCGCCCGCGCCCCTGTGGCGGCTGCCGACCGCCCGGGACACCGGCGGCGAGTTCCGCAGCGCCTACGGGGCCCGCCCCGGCGAGGCCTTCCTGATCCGCCCCGACGGCTACCTCGCCGGACGCTTCCACCCGCCCACCCCGGACCGGCTGGCGACCTGCCTGCGCCGGACGTTCGGCACGGGGTGAGGGGGCATCAGGGCGTCGGTCAGCCGATGAGGCGCTGCCACAGGACGTCCGGCGCGATGGTCGCCCGGTAGTCGAAGAAGAGACTCAGCTCGCCGTTCTCACCGAGTTCACCGTCCTTGCCCGCGAGCGAGTCGAGCGACCGGTGCCGCAGCGCGTCGTCCAGGAACCGCGGCTGCTCCCACGGCGCCGAGAGCATCGCGATCGGCGCGGGCGCCGGCTTCCGCCGGCCGTCGAACACCACCCAGCAGGCCATCTGCGGGAAGTACCCCGAGAGGGCGACCTGGCGCACGAACTCGCCGAGCGTGGTGGCGCCGTCGGACTCCAGGTGGGCTTCGTGGGGCGCGTCCACATCGTCCCCCATGGCAACACTGGCACGCGTGAGAGTGATTCGCATAGGGCCAGAGTAGCGACTATTCGTCACTCTGACGACAACCGAAACTCCCCAGCTTGAACGCCTGCGACGAACGCCCACCAGGCATCGGACGTGAAGACGAGCACGGGACCCTCGGGATCCTTGGAGTCACGGACGGGTACGTGCCCGGGGATCGCAGGCGCCACCTCGATGCAGTTGCCACCCTGCTGGCTGTAGCTGGACTTGATCCATCGGGCGCCGGTCCAGTTCATGGGCATCATCTTCACAGTCCCCTCCACACCTTGGCGCTACGCGGCCTCGCGCTCAACAGGCATACCCAGTACTGAGGGCTCGTCATCACGCACGACGCAGATGGCCCCGACCGGGACGCGGTCGGGGCCATCGGAGACCGGCATGATCAGACGGTGCCGAACTCGCCCGCCTGGACAGCGGCGACGAACGACCGCCACGCCCCGGACGGGAAGACGAGCGCAGGACCCTCGGGGTCCTTCGAGTCACGAACGGGCATGACTCCCTCATGGCCGTCCGCCACCTCTACACAGCCGCCACCACCATTACTGTGTGAGCTCTTGCGCCACTTGGCGCCCGACAGGTCAGCATTCATGGCGTTCAAGTTCCCTCCGTACCCCTCGAATCATGGCCAGGCTGTCCGCCCTGGGCAGTGCGTCCACCTGCAGTCGATCGTACTGTCCCGCCCATGTGACGACCGTCTCGGCGCCCTGCTCCAGGTATCCCCGCTGAAGCGTCTCGGTGTACCCAACTATCGTCCGGTTAGGGAGGATGAGAAGAGTCACCGAATGCGACAGCGGCCGGTCCTCCGCCAGGGCATACGGGGCAACCTGAACAACCACGTTGGGGCGGACCGACAGCTGCTCAAGGCGAGACAGCTGTCGCACCATGACACCGGGCCCACCGATGGGGCGGCGCAACACCCCCTCATCCAGGACCGCGTGGATGACGGGAATCCGGTCGAGCAGCCTTTGCCGCACCGCCAGGAGGCCGAGCCGCTCATCGGCCTGCGCTCGCGTGACTTCGCCCCTCCGAACGATGGCATCTTCATAGGCGGCGGAGTACGCGGGGTGCTGCAAGATTCCTGGCACCATGCCCGTTTCGAACATCCTTATCCCGACCGCTTCGCGCTCCTTGACGGCGTACTCCGGGAAGCCTGGAATCAAGGCCCCGTTCTTCCAGCTCCACCACAGCAGCTCAAGCGATCCCCCCGCCGCCAAGGCGTCCTCGGCCCGCTGCACGAACTTTAAGCTCGGTGCCTGCTTTGCCGTCTCCACATTGGAGATGTAGACGCTGGAGTATCGAACCAATGTTCCGAGTTGAACTTGCGTCAGCTGCCTGCCCTCGCGCGACCTGCGGAGCTGAACTGCGAACGCCGCGAGTGGAGATGACGTGGGATCGAGAGTGACACGATTCAAGATCGTTCCAACTTAAAGTCTGGTGAACTAGAGAGTTGAAGTACTTCCGATGTTAGCCCCACCCGCTCCACCATGGATACAAGAAGTAAGGATCCAAACGCACAGAGCTACCAAGGAGCACGCATGCCCAGCCACCCCCGCACGCCCGCCTACCAGCCGAAAGTGGGCGAAGTCGTCCGCGACCGGACCCACCGCTCCCCCGACGGGCAGCCCGCCGAAGGCGTCTACATGGACACCCTCGGCGGCGCCGCCTACCTCCGACCCGAAGCCGGCGGCTGCGAGTGGACCACCCGGCCCCAGGACCTCCAGCGGCTCGACCATCCCCGCCACATCCCCGTCCAGCACCCGAGCCCGCCCCGCGCGAACAGCGCGGCGTGAGCCCGGCGTCCAGGCTCCTCACGGTCACCCTCACGATCCCCGCGCTCAGCGCCGGAGCGGCCGCCCTCGCCTGCCGGCCGATCCGCGACGGGCCGCTCACACCCCGACTCCTCGTCTTCGGCCTCATCCTCACCACCGGCATCGTCGCCGGACTCCCCACCGCCTACACCTGGCGACTCCCACCCCCTCCACCCCAGGAGCAAGCCGTGCTCTACCCCCTGCCCGACATCCTCACCAACCCGCCCCGCCGACGCCTCGGCCACCAGACCCTCGCCCTCGACCCCGACGGCGCCGTCCTCCTCGTCGCCACCACCCACCAGAACGGCCTC
>NZ_JBEXYC010000074.1:0-28471 GCF_040630835.1 Kitasatospora sp. NPDC005751 | reverse complement strand
GGGCGTCGCCGACCGGATCGAGGTGGCCCGGCTGGACGTCACCGATCCGCGGTCGGTCGAGGCCTGCGTGGCCGGTGTGGTCGCCCGGCACGGGCTCCGCGTGTTCCATATCCGCCGAGGATGACCCTTCGGAATTGACCGTTCCACCCAGTTATGGGGCATTTTTGACTTGAGATCTGGCGCCGCCCCGCACGGTATTCGCGCCTGGAATTGGAGGCGATGTGCAGGATATGGCCGGAGCAACCCAAGGGACGTCCCTGGCGCATGAAATGCGTCATGGCCGAGAAGGCGCTGGTCACCGCTGACTGCGGCCGAGGAGAATCGGAGCCTCAGAAAGGGGGTTTCTCAATGAAGCCGAGCTCTGTCATCGGCCTGCTGGGCGCCTTGGCACTCGCCGCGGGAACGCTCATGGCCGGCTCGCAGGCGCAGGCCGTCACGGGAGACATCCTCTGCACGGTACCAAGCAGTGACTCCTCGACGTACTCGCCGCCGCTCGGTCTCACACCGGCCAGCACCATCGTGACCATAACCCGGGACCTGAACACCTGCACCTCCCTGAGTGTGCCCGCCATCACTTCGGCACCCATGACGGTGCATCAGGTCTTCATCCCGTCTTACTCCTGCCTCACCCTGCTCAGCACCGCCGCCACCACCATCAGCTTCACCTGGGACAACGGCGCGACGTCCGTCGTCACCGGCACCCGGACCGTGACTCTCGCCGCCGCCGCGATCACAACCACGGTGACGGGAACGGTTACCTCCGGCCTGTTCGCCGGCGACTCAGTCGTCTACCAGCTCGTCGGCCCCTCCGCCGACGTCATCGCCTGCACGCTCGGACTGGGGACCGTCTCCCGGATCGACAGCGTAGCCACCCTCACCATCAACTGAGTCTCCACGTCCGCAGGTTGACGACCGACGGATCAGGTGTGGATGCACAGCTGCCAGAAGTCGGGCTCCCTCCTCGCCGCTGGCGGCGGCCTGGCCCGTAGCCAAACGTCCCGGCCGGCCGGGCGGCCGCGCTCGGGCCCGCGCCCGAGGAGCACGGCCAGGTCGCCGATGCTATGGACCGGCACCGGCCGTTGGCCGTCCTGGACGACCAGGTAGCTGCGGGAGCCGCAGCCGTGGCGGTCGGTGGGGCGTGAGACGGAGACAGCGAGGCGGTGAGGTAATCGCGCACATCGCGGTGCCGTCCGGCCCGGTTCTCGGCCTGGGCGCTCGAGGCAGCGTCGTTCTCGATGCATACAGGTTCACAGACCGGGCACACACGGCTGGACGATGCGTCAGCCGGCCGCGTCCGCGACGAGCATCCGGAAGTCGTAGGCGCGCGGGAGCGGGAGGCCGGGCCCGGTGTCGCCGCTCGCGCGTCGGTGGGCGAACCAGAGTTCGTGCAGAGATCCCTCGCCCTCCCGGATGTCGGCGACCTCGATGCCCTCGCGCAGCAGACGTCCGCAGCGCTCCACGTCCCCGGCCCGGAGGGCGGCGCGGGCCTCCGTCCAGCGGACCCGGCCCGTCGCGCGCTGAGCCGCGTCCAGCGCTTCGATGTGCTCCAGCACCTCCTGCGGGTACCCGGCGCGGAGCAGGACGCCGGCGCTCTCCAGCACGAGCGGTAGCAGGGCGGGCGCCAGTTCGAGTGCTTCCCCGTAGGCGTGGACGGCCTCGTCGAGGTCGCCGGTGTGCGCGGCCAGGGTGGCCAGGCTGCGCCAGGCCCAGGCGGTGGGGTGCAGTTCGACGGAGTGCTGCCAGGCCTTGCGGGCGCGGTCCAGGTCACCGGCGTGGGCGTGCAGGGTGCCGAGGTGCAGCTGGGCGAGCCAGCCCTCGGCGGTGCCGAGCGGCTTCTCCCAGGCCGGATCCGTCTGGTGGGAGGTGGGGGCCTGGTCGGGATCGGCGGCGGTGATCCGCCCGTGGTCGAGGAGTTCGAGCCAGGGGGTCTGCTCGGGGCCGAGGGTGCTGTCGGGGAAGGGCGCGCCGGGGGTGCTCAGCGACGCCTCGCCGGCCTTGGTGCGACGGTGCTGTTCGAGCGCGCCCCAGCCGGATCCGGCCTGCAGCAGTTCGTCCGGTTCTTGGTCCACCCAGCTGGTGGCGGCCTCGAGTTCAGCGTCCAGGACGCTCTGCGGGACGAGCCGGTCCAGGCTCTGGCGGGCCGCGTCGCGGGCGGCCGTCCAGTCGTCGCCGTGGACGGCGGCGGGGTCGGCCTCCAGCAGGCCGTACGCCTCGACCCAGGACCAGCGGGCGCCGGCGGGCATCGGAAGGTGTTCGAGTTGCGTGCGGGCAAGTCCGGCCTGGATCTCCAGGTAGGCGTGGCCGGGCCCGGAGAGCCACTCCTGCCAGTGCCGGCCGCCCTCGCCCTGTCCCCAGAGGAAGAGCTTGCGCCCCCGCAGGCGCTCGGTGGAGGCCTGGACCAGGCCCCGGCCATCGGCGTCCAGGGCGGTGACCCAGCGGCGTCGGCCGGCCGGGATGTCGAAGAAGTAGTCGGCGGCGTCCCGGGAGAGGGTGGTGCGGCTGAGGTCGGTGCCGTCGGGGGCGGGCAGGGCGACGTGGCGGATCCGGCGGTCGTAGGAGAACTGCCAGGCCGCGTCCGCGGGGGCCAGCACCCGGACGTCGGGGGCTTCAGGGACGGCGATGTTGGACCACCAGTACATCGGGACGGTGGTGTTGCGGGGGTTGCTGATGCGGACGTGGACGAGCAGGACCTGAGAGTCGTCCGGCAGGTGGGCGTCGATCTGGTAGATGACGCCGCGGATCCGCTCGTACTCCCACATCCGCAGCACCGGGGTGCCGTCCGGACGGGTGACGCGGGCGGCGTGCAGCGGCTCGCAGGTGGCGGGGGTGTGGCCGATGGTGGCGATGTTCCACTCGACGCCGCCGGCCAGCCAGGCCCCGCGAAGGGCGAGGTTGGCGGGCTGGAAGACCGGGTTGCGGAAGAGCAGTTCGCGTCCGGTCGGCTTGTGGACCAGCGACCACAGGCGGCCGCCGGCGCCGAGCAGGAAGGTGGCCCGCAGCGTCGCGTTCTCCAGCACCGCCACCGGGTGTTCGGCCGGCGCGCGCTCGCGGGTGTAGCCGTCCTGCATCAGGTACGGCATGACGGAGGGGACCCGGCCGTAGCCGATGTTGTGGCGCATCTCCTCGTCGGCCTGGGAGGTGTCCTCGACCTGGTGCAGGTCGGCGCCGCCGAACAGCGGGGGAAGGGGGTTGACCGGGCCGACCGGTGCGGTCGGCAGGGTCAGGGTAGTCAGCCGCAGCTCACTCATCTGTTGCCATGCCTCTTCGGGGTTGTGTGGTGGGCTACTTGACGCTGCCGGAGGTGAGCCCGGCCTTCCAGTAGCGCTGCAGCAGGAGGAACATCACCACGATCGGGATCACGGAGAGCAGCGCGCCGGTGATGATCAGGTTGTAGGGGACGGTCTGGCCGCGCTGTTCCTTCCAGGCGACCAGGCCGACGGTGACCGGCTGCAGGCGGTCGTTGGCGAGCATCAGGGAGGGCAGCAGGTAGTTGGTCCAGATGGTCACGAACTGGAACAGGAAGATGGTGACCAGTGAGGGCTGGAGGACCCGCAGGGCGATCGAGCGGAAGATCCGGAACTCGCCCGCGCCGTCGATGCGACCGGCCTCCAGCAGTTCGTCCGGCACCGCGGCGGCCGCGTAGATGCGGGAGAGGTAGACGCCGAAGGGGCTGACGATGCTGGGGATGAACACCGCCCAGAAGGTATTCACCAGGTGGGTGGCGGAGAACATCAGGTAGAGCGGCAGGGCGAACAGCGGGGCGGGGACGAGGATCGCGCCGAGCACGGTGTTGAACACCGCCTCGCGGCCGCGGAAGGCGTACTTCGCCAGCACGTAGCCAGCCATCGCGGACAGCAGGGTCGCGACCACGGCGCCGCCGACCGCGTAGAGCAGGCTGTTGAGCAGCCAGCGTCCGTAGATGCCGTCCTGGACGCCGAGCAGGTCGGAGACGTTCCGGACGATCTCGATCCGGCCGGCGAACCAGAAGCCGTTGCTGGAGAAGAGGTCGCTGCTGTCCTTGGTCGCGGAGACGACCAGCCACCACACCGGCAGCAGGGAGTAGAGGGCGGCGAGCAGCAGGACGGCGAGCACCCCGATACGGCCGGCCGGACGGGTGGCGCGCGCCGGGCCGGCGGGTGCTTGCTTCACCGGGATCGTCGAAGCCTTGTTCACAGTGCCGCTCCGCGCTTGTTGACGAACCGCATGAATCCGAACGAGAGGACGA
The DNA here is from genome assembly GCF_040630835.1 of Kitasatospora sp. NPDC005751. Taxonomy (NCBI): domain Bacteria; kingdom Bacillati; phylum Actinomycetota; class Actinomycetes; order Kitasatosporales; family Streptomycetaceae; genus Kitasatospora; species Kitasatospora sp. NPDC005751. The sequence goes on along the minus strand of NZ_JBEXYC010000074.1, from coordinate 24,246 downwards.
AGATCACCAGTGCCAGGATCACCGACCGGGTGGCCGCCGCGTGGTAGTTGTTCGCCGCGACCTCGTTCTGGGCGGCCATGATCGGCGTCCAGCTGCTGGAGAGGTTCGGGGCGACGGCCTTCATGACGACCGGCTCGTTGTAGAGCTGGGCGGTGCCGATGATCGAGAACACCGTGGTCATCAGCAGCGCCGGCCGCACCAGCGGGATCTTGACGTGCCAGGCCAGGCGCCAGCCGGTGCAGCCGTCCAGTGCGGCGGCCTCGGTCAGCTCGCCCGGGATGGCCTTGAGGGCGGAGTGGATGACGATCATGTTGTAGCCGGTCCAGCCCCAGGTGAGGATGTTGCCGACCGACCACGGCAGCCAACTGTCCGAGGTGAAGTCGACGTGCAGGCCGATGCCGGCCAGCGCGTCGGCGATCGGGCTGACGTCCGGCTGGTAGAGGAAGGACCACATCAGGCCGCCGATCACACCCGGGATCGCGTACGGCAGGAAGAACGCCAGCCGGAAGAACCGTTTGCCGGGCGTGCGGCGCGCATCCAGCAGCAGCGCCAGCAGCAGGGCCAGGCCCAGCATCAGCGGCACCTGGACGGCGCCGATCAGCAGCACCCGCACGACCGAGGAGGTGAACGCGTCGTCGGCCAGCGCGTCGGTGTAGTTGGAGAATCCGGTGAAGACCGTGGTCGGGGGCGTGAGCCCGAGGCCGGAGCGGTGCAGCTTGAACAGGCTCTGGTGCAGGGCGTAGCAGATCGGCGCGATGAAGGTGATCAGGAACAGCGTGCCGAACGGGAGCAGGAAGCCCAGCGGGGTCCAGCGGCGCCAGTCGACGGCGCGGCCCTGCGGGGGGTGCGGCGGCGGGGTGGCCCCGGCGGGCCCGGTGCGCTCCTCGCGGGAGCGCACCGGGGCCGCGGGGGTGGCGGGGGTGGTGGGTGCGGGGTGCATGCTCAGCCGATTTCCATGCCCTGGGTCTTCATCTCGGCCACGGTCTGGGCCTGGGCGTCGGCCAGCGCCGCCTCCAGGGTGGTGCTGCCGGCGCCGGCCTTGCCGAGGCCGTCACCGAGTGCGCCGGAGGTCTTGGTCATCACCGGGCCCCACTGGAAGCCGGGGTCGACCTGGGCGGCGCTCGCCTTGAACACGTCGAAGATCTTCTGCCCGCCGTAGAACGGGTCCGGCTCGGCCAGGGCCGGGTTGTCGAGGGCGGTGAGCGCGGCGGGGTAGATGCCGGTGGCCTTGATCAGGTTGGTGACGCTGGCCTGGTCGGTGCCGAACCAGTGCGAGAACTCGACGGCTTCCTTGACGTGGGCGCAGCCCTTGAGGACGGCGTTGGGGGTGCCGCCGGCGTTGCCGGAGGCGGGCTTGGCGGTGTCCCAGACCGGCATCGGGGCGACGGCCCAGGTGCCGGAGGTCTGCTTGACGCTGTCGGCGAGGATCGGGGTGTCCCACACCGCGTTCACGTCGGAGAGGATGGTGCCCTCGCCCATGCCCTTGTAGAGGGCGGTGTCGAAGCTCGGCACCACCTTGACCAGCTTCTTGTCGATCAGGCCCTGCCAGAAGGCGGCGACCTTCTTCGTCGCGGGGTCGTTCACGTCGACCGTCCACTTCTCGCCGCTGGTGCCGAACCATTTGGCGCCCGCCTGCTGGGCGAGGCCGGCGAAGTTGTAGGCGTCGTTGCCGAAATAGCCGATGTAGGCGTTCGGGTCGGCGGCGTGGATGACCGCGGCGTCGGCGGCGTACTCGTCCCAGGTCTTCGGCGCGTCGGCGATCCCGTACTTGGCGAACAGGTCCTTGCGGTAGATCAGGCCCATCGGGGCGATGTCCACGGGCAGGCCGTAGGTGTGCCCGGCGACCCCGGACTGCGCGAACGCCGAGGCCGCGTACTCCTTGGCGTAGGGCGCGGCGGCGGCGGTGGCGTCCTGCAGCGCCCCCGCGGCGGCGAAGGTGGGGAGGGTCTCGAAGCCGACCATGCCCACACAGGGGGCGTTGCCGGCCTTCACCGCGCTGAGCATCTTGGTGTAGCCGCCCTTGGAGCCGGGCGAGATCTTGCTGTAGGTGACCTGGATGTCGGGGTGGGTGGAGTTGAAGAGCTCCACCGACTTCTCGTAGCCCGGGGCCCAGCCCCAGAACTCGATCTTCACCGGACCGGACGCCTTGTCTGTGGACCCAGCTGATCCGCCGGAGCCGCAGGCGGCGGTGCCGGCCAGCGAGGCGATCGCCACGGCGAGGGTGACGGTTCTGAGCGCGCGGTTCTTCATGGGAGGTCCACTTCTGCTGCCTACCGCGGGGCGCGGCCCGGGCGCGGTGGTGTGGGGACCCGCCGAATGCTGCGGGTTTTTAGTTCCGCTAGTGTGTTAATTGCAAACGGACCCTGTCAAGGGGTTCGATGGACCGTTCCTCAAACGCAACGAACGACCACACACGCCGGCCAAAGGGAACAACTAGCCTAACCAACATGACAGTTGGCTAGTCATGTGGCATTCTCGACCGCCGGTCGAAATGCTTCGTGACCCGATCGACACTCGGGGAGGCGACGGGGGCCCCAAGTTAGTTGAGGCGGTGCATGAACTAACGTGACCTGGAACGACACCGGCCTGCAGGCAGGCCCCGGAACGAGGAGTCCACGTGCGGCAAGAGCAGCACGGCACCACCGGCCGCCGTGGTACCGGCACGGCCTCCACTGGTCCCACCGGGGCGGGCGCCGTCCTGGCAGGCTATCCGGAAGCCGCCGACAAGGCCTCGCTACGCCGTACCAACCTCAGCGTGATGCTGCGCCACCTGCGCGAGAACGGTGCGCAGTCCCGCACCCACCTCGCGGCCGCGACCGGCCTGCCCAAGGCCACCGTCTCAGTCCTGGTGGCCGACCTCATCGAGCGCGGCCTGGTCCGCGAAGGAGCACCCGACCGGGCCGGTGCGGTCGGCCGACCGCACCGCATGGTGGAGCTCGACGGCCGCTGGATCTGCGGCGTCGGCGCCGAGATCGGCCCCGACCACATCACCGTCCTCGCCCTCGACCTGCGCGGCACCGTCGTCCACGAGGACCGGCGCGCCCTGGACGTGCCCACCCTCACCCCGCAGGCCGCCCTGCGCGAGGTCGCCGACCAGGTCGCCGACTGCCTCAGCGCGGTGGCCGACCTCGGCATGCACGCCATCGGGGTCACCCTCGTCACCCAGGGCTCGGTGGACACAGCCTCCGGCACGGTCGCCGTGGCCACCAACTTCGGCTGGCGCGACGTACGGGCGGTCCACGAACTGCGCGCCCGGCTCGGGCGGCACGCACCGCCCGTCCTGGTCGAGAACGACGCCGAGTCCGGCGCCCTCGCCGAGTACCTGGCCGCGCCCAGCGCCGACGTCCGCGAACTCGTCTACGTCACCGGCGGAATCGGGGTGGGCGGGGCCAGCATCTCGGGCGGCAAACTGATCCGCGGCTCGGAGATCGGCCACATGCGGCTGGACCGCCTCGACCGGCCCTGCGCCTGCGGGCGGACCGGCTGCTGGGAGGTCGCCGTCGGACTGCAGGCCTTCCTCGACGCCGCCGCGGCCCCCTCCGACCGGGTGCACGACCTCTCCGTCGACCTCGCCGACCGGCTCGACGACCTGCTGGGCCGCGCCGACGCGGGCGAGCCCCGCACGCTCGCCGCCCTCGCCGCCCTCGCCGACGACCTGGCCCTGGGACTCGGCATCCTGGTCGACGTACTCAACCCGCCCAGAATCGTCCTCGGCGGCTACTTCGCCGTCTTCGGCCGCTACCTGGTCAACGCGGCACAACACGCTCTCGACGACCGCAGGATCACGCCCACCCCCGGACGGGTCCTCGTGACCGCCTCGACGCTCGGCCTGTCCAACGCCGCCCGGGGCGGCGCGCACCTCGCACTCGAAGGCATCTTCCAGGACCCCTCCGACGTACCCGTCCGCCCCGAACCCGCCGACGAGCACGCATGGTCGCACTGACTTCGCCCACGGGCGCCGTCCCGCGGGAAGCGGCGCCGGCGTCGTCCTGTCCTGCGCCGACCCTCGCTCCCCCGGCCGGGATCGGCTGTCATCGCCGCCGCTCCCGGCTCCGAATGCCAGGGACCGGTACTCCTCGGCGGTCAGCGGTCTCGGCGTCCTGACCGCCGCCGCCCTGGTCATTGCCTCCCCACCCGCCCCTTTACGGTCCGACGGGTGGCCTGTAACCCCGGATCGCAGGGACGTCCGCCCGAGCCGGCCGGGCAACCCTGTGTCGCCCCCCGCACAGTTGCTCCGGCACTCCCCTCCCGATCTCCTCGCCGGGTGGCTCCACCGCGGGCGTCTCCCGGGCCAACGCGGCTCCACCTCCTCGACAGGTCAGGTGCTCATGGATCCCGCCTTCGCGGCACCGGGGCCGTCCACTTGGCGCGTCACCGCGAAGCTTCCGTCGTCGCTGTCCAGGCGCATGCCGGCCGCCGTGCCGTGCTTCTCACCGCGCAGGCGTCATACGTGGAGCAGAGGGCGTCATCGCGACAGCAGTCTCGACGCACGGGCCGAGTTGGCGTTCGTGCTTCTGTACGCGTGGGTGGGAGCGGTTTCGTTCATACCCGACGTGCTTACAGCTGCCGCTGGTTCGGCCCGCTCGGCCGCATCGACGTGGCCGGGCCCGCGGTGCGCTCGGCCACGTGGCATTCCGCCTACCAATCACGTACGGGCAAACCGACCCGGTATCCCGCCGTTATCTGCCCGGTGGCCGTCCGATCCTCGTGCACGGGTCTGCTGGGGGACGCGGGGCAGAGAAGGCATCCGGCCCTCGTCATCGGTAGCGGAGACCTTCTGTGGACACTGTCTCCACCACCCCATCCGAGCGCCAACAGCCTTGCGCAGGTCGAGACTTGTCGTCGTTGAGGGCACGACGGAGGTCGATCTCCGGTTCGTCCGGCGGGGCCCGACCTGGTTGCCTTCACCACGTCGATGACTGCGGGGCTTCTGCCCAAACCCCGGCGCAGCATCTCTTGACTTCGACCCCGACTGCTGCCACGGTTTGCTTCAAGTTGCTCCAAAGAACCCCGCAAAAGGCAACTTTAAACAAGCCGCTACCATCCTGCGGGCACCCGCTGGTCGGCGCGCACGACAGCCGGACCACATCGGCACATCCATCCGGTCCCTCGGAGTGCCAACCGGCGCGGCCGCCTGTGGCGGCGGCGTACGACGGGATGCGCGTCGGTGGCACGAGAGCCATCACACACCGGCTCAGCGCCTCCACCTCGGGCGAGCCTGCTCCGGCCGATCCGTCCCCCTGACTTGCGGACGGCCGGTACCGCGGCTCACCAGGCCGCCGGTCGCGATCCCTTCCCCCATGAAGTGCCCTTCCCCGAAGGAGTTCCCGTGTCCTCCCCTCCCCGTAGAGCTCTGGCGGCCGTGTTCGCCGCCACCGTCCTGACGCTGTCCGGTGCCGCCACGTACCCGGCGTCGGCGACCCCGCCGGCCGCCACGTACACGGTGGGCGTCGGATCCCCCGTCCCGTACGCCTACCCGACGGACACCCAGGCGTCCCCGTACGTCGACAAGGACGGCACCTTCTGGTTCCAGCAGTCCGCCGCCCTGTACGGCGCCACCGAGAGGCGGCACTGGGACTTCTACACCGGCACGGACTTCGACACCGCCACCAAGTCGAGCGCGGTCAGCAACGCGGTGAACCCCGCCAACGCGAACGACAAGAACAACGACACCACCTGGCGGTGCAACAACAGCCCGACCGGCCAGGAGGCGACGTACGCGCCGAGCGGCTCCAACTACGCCCAGAAGAACTACTGCGACCTCGCCGGGGTCTGGGTCGACCCGGACACCGGCGACTGGTACGGCCTGGTGCACAACGAGTTCACCCCGCAGCCCTTCGGCGACGGCCTGCACTACGACGCGATCGACTACACGGTGTCCAAGGACCAAGGAAAGACCTGGGACATCAAGAGCCACGTGATCACGTCCCCGTACAGCACCACCCGGGGCGACACCTCCGCGTTCCCCAACCAGACGTACTCGTACGGCGACGGCGACCAGCGCCTGTTCGTGGACACCGCGTCGGGCTACTTCTACGTCTACTACGGCTCGCGGATCGTCGACAAGAGCGGCGGCTGGAAGGCCTTCTACGAGCACGTGGCACGCGCCCCGATCTCCTCGAAGATGGCGCCCGGCTCCTGGCAGAAGTGGTACAACGGCGCCTGGACCCAGCCCGGCGTGGGCGGCCAGGAGAGCAACATGGTCCCGGTCGGCTCCGGCAGCACCACCGGGTACACGCCCGTCGCCAAGGAGTACAACCCGGCGAACACCGGCACCGCCACCCAGCAGATCGCCGCCGGCAAGATGCCCGCGACCTCGCCGCTGTTCGTCATGGACATCACCTACAACGCCTACCTGAAGCTCTACATCGGCGAGCCCCAGGGTGTCGACCAGAGCGGTTCGGCGCCCCAGCAGTTCTACGCCACCGACGACCTCTCCACCCAGAAGTGGTTCCTGCTCGGCGACACGAGCAGCTACCACACCGCCTCGTGGTACCGCTGGTTCCTCGACGGCGCGAACAAGACCAACAGCACGATCGTCGGCAAGAGCTTCCGGTCCTACTGCTCGTTCGGCTGCTCCGGCGGCCACTCCGGCGAGTACGTCGACATCACCCTCGGCGCCTCCGCCACCGCCGCCGCACCGGTCGACGAGACCAAGGCCTACCGGATCAGTAGCGGAGGCGGCCGCGTCCTGGCCCAGGTCTCGGGCAGTTCCGCCACCACCTCGCTGACCACCGCCACCGGGTCCGCCCTGGAGTCGTGGAGCTTCGCCGGAAACGGTGACGGGTCCTACCGGATCGTCAACTCCTCCACCGGACAGCTGCTCGGCGTCGACTCCACCGCCACCGCGGGCCGCGCCTGGGGCGCCCGGCCGACCGTCACCGCCGCCGGATCGGGCAGTGCCGCTGTCGGACAGCAGTGGTGGGTCATCCCCGGCACCTCCACCAGCAACACCCCCACCGGGACCTTCCGCCTCGTCAACCGCTACAGCGGCCTGGTGATCGGCCTCTCCGGGACCGCCGGCCGGCTCACCGAGACCACGCCCACCCGTAGCTGGACCAACACCACCGGCAACTCCGTCGGCGGCTCCCGCACGGCGAGCGAGCAGACCCTCACCCTCACCCAGACCGGCTCGGCCTCCGAGGCCGTCACGGTCACCGGCCCCGGTAACCAGAACGGGAACGTCAACACGGCCGTCTCGCTGCAGCTCACCGCCAACGACACCGCCGGCAAGGCCCTCACCTTCTCCGCCACGGGCCTGCCCTCCGGCCTGTCGATCAGCCCCTCGGGCCTGATCACCGGCACCCCGACCACCGCCGGATCCTCGACCGTCACCGTCACCGCCACCTCCGGCACCGCCACCGGCTCGACGTCCTTCACCTGGGCCGTCACCACGGCGCTCAACGGAACGCACACCTTGGTCACCGGAGGCAAGGCCCTCGACGACCCCGACCACTCGCTCAACCAGGGCACCCCGCTGGTCACCTGGAGCGCCAACGGGGGCAGCAACCAGGACTGGGTCTTCACCCAGCAGGCGGACGGCAGCTACCAGATCGTCAACGGCCTCTCCGGGCTCTGCATGGACGTCAGCGGCGGCTCCACCTCCGCCGGCGCGCAGATCATCCAGTGGACCTGCAGCGGCGGCAACAACCAGCGCTGGGTGGCCACCCCCGCCACCGGCGGTTACAAGATCACCTCCAAGAGCAGCGGACTCTCCCTGACCACCGCCTCCACCTCCGACGGCGCCGCCATCACCCAGCAGACCGACACCGGCTCCGCCCAGCAGCGCTGGACCATCAACTGACCCTCCGCCCACAAGGACGGACCTGACCCACACCCCACCAGCGGGGCCCGGCGCACTCCTGCGCCGAGCCCCGCACCCCGTTCGGCCGGAGACAACCGGCAACACGCGAGGGGGTGACGAAGCGGTCCGGTGGAAGCCGTCCACCCGAACGCGAGGGGCGCGCTGACCGGCACTGCGGGCCAGGCGAAGAGGGAGCCGCGGCCAACCCGGCTATCGCAGATCGCATCACGGCGGTGATCATGGTGGCCCGCCTCCCGCGAGACGAGAGGCGGACCTTCGCCCGGGTCTGTCCGACGAGCCTGGCCCAGGCCCCGGCGACGGACAACGAGGCGCCCCACGAGTCGGGGAAGAGTGTTTCGCCCCTCAAGAGGTCGCCGGGCCCTGGCTTCCAGACGTTCGACGGTGGGACGGGCAACGCCTCGACAACGAGTCGGCGGACAGCCCGGAACGGTCGCCCGGCCGCGCGCTCGACCACGTTGACCTCCGCCTGCCAATCCCATTCGGGCCGAGAATCCCGTCGTCCTTCCGTGCTTGCTTCGGCAACCTTCGATCTGCATTCGCGGGCCTGTTCCTTCGTTTGCGGGACCCTCGGTCCTCGACCTCACGGGAAGGTGTCGGCGACGGGTGAATACTGGTTCAACCGCCGCCGCAAGAAGGTGTGTTCGGCGGCGTCACAGGGTCCGGGACTGCGCGGCTGCGGCTTCGACCACCGGCCGCCTCCACCACCACCGCGGCCTTGACGGCGAGCACGAGCCGATTCGCCCCTTCGCCTCCACCCGACCGATTTGCGCGAAGAGCACACCACCCACTGTCGCCGGGCTCTTCGACGAAGCAACCCGGCCCTACGACATCGAAGGAGTACTGCCTTGACCGGCCCCGTGCGCAGACGCCTGTTTCACCTGATCTTCTCGTTGGCCCTTCTCGCAGGCATGGCGGCCTGCGGTACCGGCGCCGGCAACACTGCCACGACCACCCTCTCCTTCTGGGGCTGGGCACCGGGATACGAGGAAGCCGTCGCCCGTTTCAACGCCACCCACCACGGCGTGCGCGTCACCTTCGAGAAGATCGCCCCGGGCAGCCAGGGAGGCTACGACAGGATCCTGTCCGCCGCCAAGGCCGGAACGGCGCCCTGCCTCGCACAGATCGGCTACGAGTCCGTGGCGAGTTTCACCGTTGACGACGTCCTTCGGCCCATCGGACGGGACGTCCTCGGCCTGGGTGTCTACTACAGTGACGCGGCCTGGCAGCAGGCCACTGTCGGCGGCGAGATCTACGGAATCCCGGTCGACGTCGCCCCGATGGCTCTCTTCTACCGCACCGACGTATACGCCCGGTACGGGCTGAGCCCTCAGGCGACCTGGGACGACTTCGCCAGGGACGCGGCCAGCATCCAGAGGACGGCCCCCGGTGTCCGGCTGACGGCCTTCACACCCGACGATCCGTGGTGGTTCACCGGCCTCGCCGCGCAGGCCGGAGGTAGTTGGTTCGACGTCAAGGCACAGTCCTGGCGGATCAACATGGCGGAGCCGGGTACCGCCACCGTCACGCAATACTGGGAGAACCTGATCGCCATGGGACAGGCCAAGATGGATCCCGGATTCAGTGACGAGTTCTTCCAGGACCTCCAGAACGGCACCGTCGCCGCGATTCCCGAACCTGCCTGGTTCGCGTCCATCCTCGAACAGAAGGCGCCGGGCGCCGCCGGGAAGTGGGCCGTCGCCCCCCTGCCACGCTGGAAGGCGGGCGGCGGGTCCTCAAGCTTCGTAGGCGGCTCGGCGACATCCGTCACCAAGAACTGCCGGACACCGGACCAGGCGATCGAGTTCGCCCACTGGCTCAGCAGCGACCACGACTCCCTGGAGATCCTGGTGGCCAAGGCCGGACTCGTCCCGGCGGCCGTCACGGCCGACAGTCTTCCCTCGCTGAGGCGGCCCTCGCCGTACTTCGGCAACCAGGTGATCGCCGATGTCTTCCGGACGCAGTCGATGCCCACCAACTGGATCTGGGGGCCTGTCATGAACGAGACCTCGAAGGCACTGAGTTCGGAGTTCCCCAAGGCCCTCACCGAACACTCGCCCTTGCAGTCCGCCCTCAAGCGGGTGGAGGACCAGACCGCCGCCGCCATGCGCGCGAAGGGCCTCGACAGCACTCACGGCTGACGTCCCGCTCCCTCCGCGCGGCCACCGCACCCGGGAGCACCCCGCGCCGGGCGTGGACGCCCGGCCGCCCCGGGCTCCGCCCCCGGTGGGAGCAATCGCCCACATCTACCGGGCGATCGCGTCCACCACCGGGCCCGCCGACCGCGCGTAGTGCCGCAGGGCCACCGCCCCGCAGCGGCCCACCGCGACGCCCCGGCGGTCGTACGCCCGGGGTCTCCCGGCGCCGGTGCACCGGGAGACCCCGGACCGGCCCGAGCCACAGTTGCGCGCAGCGGTGGCCCGGGCCGAACAGGGGTCAGCCGCGGCGTCGGCGGGAGCGGCCCCTGGCCACGAGCAGAGTCACCGTCGCTCCGGCGACAACGAGGCTCACGCCGATCACCGCGGGAACGGTGGCGGACGCACCGGTGGCGGCCAGGGAGCTGTCCTCTGCCCGGCCGCCGGGCGCGACCGGGGCGGGGGCGACGGTGGAACCGATCACCGTCCGGTCATCCGCCTGCTGGGTGCTCGGGGTCGGCACGGGCTTCGGCCGGCCGGTGCTCTGGGCAGGGGCCGGGGCGGGCCCGGTCGGGACCGGGGCGGGAGTCGGGGAGGCCGGCTTGGGGTCGAAGTCGAATTGGACACGGACCTCGGCGCCGGCCGCGGTCGCCTGGGAGACGCCGACGGACAGGTTGGCGGACGTGTCGGAGATCGGAGTGCCGGCGACGAACGACCCGGCGACCGCCTTGTTCTCGTGTCCGGCGTTGCTGATCAGGACGGCCTGGTTGTAGCGGCCCCCAGGTACGCGGTAGACGTTCACGCCCTGGGCAATGTCGATGTCCGGGGTGGCGGTGTCGGGTGTGCGGTACTCGATGACGAGCCGGTCGCCACCGGAACCCAACGGCAGGTCGATTGCACGCACACCGGCGGTCCCGGCGGCGTGCAGCGGGGTGAGGCGCACGTCGGCAGTCGCGGCAGGCGTCGTGACCTGCTGGGCGGTCAACCACTTCTGGGACAGGAGTTCGGGCGCGGTCAGTCCCTTCTTCTCCCCGCCTCCGCCCATGGGGGTGCGATTGCTGTATCCGTCGTCGGCGCAGGCGGTGAAACTGCCGGCCGTGCACGTCTGCCGCTGCTGGTGGGCGAACCCGAGGTTGTGCCCGATCTCGTGGACGATGGCGGCCTTGTCGGCGACGGCTCCCTCGTGGAACCAGCTCACGATCCCGGGCATGCCGGCCAGACCCCACCAGCCGCCGCAGTGGTTCGAGTGCATGACGATCGAAACGTGGTCGTAGTCCACGTCCGGGATCGTCTTGCGGGCGAGTTCAGCCATCTTCCCCGTGTCGCACGCGGAGGAGTCGTCCATGTCGAGGGTGAAGGGCCCGAACACCCCGTCGCCCTTGGCGGGCACGACAGTCATCCGGCCGCCCGAGTTCTCCTTGTAGTACGAGGCCAGTGACTCGGTCGGGCCGAAGAAGTTGCGCACGGCCTGGTCATGCGCCCGCTGGGGGTCGGCCAGGGCGAGGTTGCGGAAGTTGACGAGGACGACGGCGTGCCGGTCGACCTTCGAGGCGGTCGGCTCGGCCGCCGTGGCAGGGGTGAGAACAGTGGTGGCGGACAGCGTCAGGGCTCCGGCCGCGGCAAGCAGCGGGGCCGCCGCGCGGGACGTCCTGCGCGGCGGAAGAGCAGGTCCGGCCGACGGGGACGCGACGGCATGCGTACGGGAGGGGACGGGTGTCATGAGGAGTGCTCCTTGCTGGCTCGGACCGGCATCGCAAGCGACAACCGGCCCCTTTCCTGGTATGGGCCGATCCGACGTCGCCTCACTTCGTGACGGCCTGGGAGGCAGTCGCGGTCGATGGCTCCGGTGCCCCGCGGGCAGCCGCCCCTCGCCCGTCGGCCGGCGCGAGCCGCCCATACGGGCGCGATTGAAGTGATTTAACATGATTTCAGGCCATTTCTGTCATGGGCCGCGATGTCCGGCTAGGCTCCCGCCGTAGCCGCAGGCGAGCGGTTCCACCTCCTGAAGTCCCCTCGCCCCCGATGGTCCCGGTGCGTGATCGATTCGTTATGAACGGTCCCGCCGCGCCGGGCCCGGCGGCGCGACGCCGACGCACCCAGACAGGGCACAGCCATGACGACCTCCACCCCCACCACGACCGACACCGGCGACAACCGGTCGGACAGCCGGCTCACCGCGCTCATACGGGACGATCCGTACTCCACCGGCACCGCCAGAGCAGCGGCCATAGAGACCCTCTACGACCGCCACCACGCGGGGACGCTCCGGTACGCGCGCACCTTCACCCGCGACGCCCACACCGCGCAGGACCTGGCGGCGGAGGCCTTCGTCAATACGGTGCGCGCCGTCGACGCCGGCAGGGGCCCGGACGAATCGTGGCGCCCGTACCTCCTGGGCGCGGTCCAGAACGCGGCGTTCGCCTGGGGACGCACGGAGCGGCGGATCCACCTGCAGGACGCCGAAGCACTGGAGCAGTGGCACCGGCCCTCGCCCGACTCCCCCGCCACGGACGCCGACGGCGACCCGGCGGGCATCGTCCTGCGGCAAGAGGAGCACAGCCTCGTGGCCCACAGCTTCCGCTCCCTCCCCGACCGATGGCAGTCCGTCCTCTGGCTACGCCTGGTCGACGAGGTGCCGGCCGGCCAGGTCGCCACCCTCCTCGGGATCGCGCCCTCCGGCGTCTCCTCACTCCTGGACCGCGCCGTGGAGGGACTTCGCAAGGCCTACCTCCAGGCCCACGTGCGCCGGCGGGAAGACAGCGAATGCGTCCACTACGGAGGCCAACTGGGCGAGACCGCACGCAGATCCTCCCGGCCCCACGGGGCACTCCGGCGTCACTTGGCCGAATGCGCCCACTGCCGCAGCGCCCTCGCGCAACTCCGGGGCATCAACTCCCGCCTGGGCGCGATGCTGCCGATCGCACTCACCCCTCCCGGCGCCTCCCACCTGTTCACGGACACCACCCAGGCGCTACTTCCCGCCAAAGCCCTCAAAGCCACTGCCCTCACCGGCAAATGGGCTGCGGCAACGGTCGGCGGTGTCGGCGTACTGACCACCACCGCCCTGCTCGTCGCCATCCTGCCCGGCCACCGCGGGCCGGCGGGGGACCAGCAGCCCCAACTCGGACGGCCGTCCGCCCCGAGCCGGAACGGCACCCCCGCGCCGACGACGAGTACGGCTACGCCCGCTCCTACGCCTCCCGCTCCCTCGCCCTCGCCGTCCACTCCGAAGGCTTCGCGCAGCAGCGCGGCTCCGCCCCCTTCGACGGAGCAGCTGCTCGTCGATCCCGACTTCGAGGCAGCAGGTGCATCGCCCTGGCGCGCCACGGCCGGCGCTTCCGTCGTCTCCGCCCACCCGCATGCCGGTCAGCATGCCGTGCGCCTGACGTCGCAGGCGTCACGTGTGGAACAAACCATCGTCGTGGTGCCGCAGGGCACGTACCAGCTCTCCGGCCATGCGGCGGTGTCGGCCGACGGTGACGACGTCGCCCTCGGCGCGCAGAGCGAAAGTGGTCTCGACGCGCGGGTCAAATTGAAGTCCGTCGACCTGTACGCCTGGGGAGCAGTCTCGTTCACCACCGACGCGCGCACGACTCGCATCACCGTCTACTGCGCTCCACTGGACCTCAGCGGCCCCGCGTACTGCGACGACTTCACCCTGAAGCGAGTAGACGTGGGCTGAACCGGGACACAGGGGACGATTGCGGTCTCGCAAGGCGGTCGGTCGGCCGGGTCCTCATGGTGGCGACGGGTGCGGGCGACCAGGGCGGCCCGGGCGGGCAGGGACGGCCGGCGTGCCGGATCCCGGGCAGTACACGTGACGACGGCTTCGCCGGCGGAGATGGTGAGGGCCTCGCGGGCAGGGACCCGGCCGGGCTCGGCTCCAAGCGGTCACGCCCGACTACGTGGTTCTTCCCTTGCCCATCCCTTGCCATCGGGGCGTTCCGTTACGTTGCTGTGACCTTCGCGGCAGCCATTCGATCGCCGTTCGCAGGTCTCATGGAGTGCGACGAAGGGGGCGGAACAGACATCCCGACCGACGAACGCACCCGCGCCTACGTCGCCCGCCGCACCAAGGAAGGACTGTCGAAGAAAGACATCACGCGCTGCCTCAAGCGCTTCGTCGCCCGCGAGGTCTACCGCGCACTGACCAGCACTCCAACCTCACGAATCACCCAACCCGACCTTGCTCCTGCGGCTTGACGTCTATAGGAGCATCCCCCGCTGGCGCGGGGAGGAGTGGGGCGCCGGCGGCGACGTGCCTCAGCAAGAAACGGCCTGATCATCAAAGCACTCCAAGGTGACGTGCTGATCCAGACCGGCCACGGGCTGCGCGTCCAGGGCGGCAACGTTGACGTGGGCTACGGCCTTGTGAAGGACAGCAGCAGTTGGACGCCGATCACGGTCAAGCGCGGCTGCTCGCAGCTTGGCGGCTGGCAGTCCGCCACGGTGAAGAAGCGGCCCGACGGGATGGTCGCCCTGCGCGGCATCGTGTTCGGTTCCGGTGGGCGTAACCGACAACGTGATCGGCATCGACGACCCCAACCTCCGCCCGAAGGCTGGCGAAGTCTTCCCCCGTCGCCACCCAAACAACGTTGGCGCCAATCTGTACGTCCAGCCCAACGGCGCCCTGGAAATGGAACACCATCGGCCCGCTCGGCGGCTGGCTGACTTTCGGCAGCGTGAAGTGGAGCAGCCTCGACTGGTCCGCTTCGCGCACAAGGCACGCGGCTCCCGAAGCTGCGAGGTGCACGCCTGGTGGTTATGCCTGCGGAGCGTGTTCGATTCCGCCTACTCTGCTGAGGGGGTTGGCTGTTGACGGTTGTGCCGCAGCGACCGCTGGTCGTGTCCGTGCTGCGGTAGCGGGTGCTTCGGGAAGAAACAGAACAGGGGAATCCTGATGGGTGTTGGACGAGCGGAAACAGTCCTGCTGGCACTCGGTGGGGTTCTGGTGGCAGCAGGCGGGGTCACTGCGGTGGCTCTTGCGAGGGACACGGGAGGAGTGGCGGTCCAGGAGAACGTTCCTCTCTCTCCGGAGATGCAGAGGTACGTTGATAACCCAAAGGCGTTCGAGGAATACCTGCGGTCGCATCCGCCTCAGCCACTGATGGGCGAGGTCTCTACAGGCAGGTAGAACACTGAGGCGGGGCTGCGCTGTGTGAGCGCGCAGCCCCGCTGGTGTTCTGCGCGGGTGTCAGTGTGCGTTGCCAGTTGATCACGCCGATGGCGTTTCCTCCGCGATTGGAGGAGTACAGGTAATTGTCCGTCCAGTTGTTGTTCGCGTCTACCATGCGGTGGCTATTGACGCCGACGATCTGGCTGTTTCCGCCGAAGTTGGTGACGATAGGGCCGCCACTCGCGCCATGGCCCATGTCGCAAGTGAGCCTTAGACGATCGTCAAAGGGGTTCCAGTTTCCTGCGTCGACGGCGTTTCCTTGGCAGTACATGGCCTTCGCTGCGTCGTGGAAGTCCGAGTCGGGCCGACCGTATCCGTTCGCGGGGTAGCCGAGAGAGGTGACGCCGCCGATGTCGGCGGCACCGTTGAAGCGGTACCCGGAGGTGCCGAGCCAGTCCTGCAAGTTCCCGTAGTCGGAGTGTGCACTGACGATCCCGCCGCCGATGTCCCCCCAGAGCCAGTCAGTGTCGTCGGCTCAGGAGGAGGAGACGATGATGGAACGCAGGGGCCAGTATCCCCACGGAGCGGTTTCGTCGTATCCCGGAGCGAAGAGGAAGTTGGAATAGAATCCTCCACCCTTCCCACTGTGCAGGCAGTGGCCGGCGGTCCAGATTGAGTTCTTGTTACTGGCGACGATGCCAGCAGCAGTGCATGACCCGAGCCTGTCGCTGCCGACGAGGAAGAAGAGTCGGCCAGTGATGTTGATGTCGGGGCCGAGGGGCGAGGCTAGGTCGGAGCGCGAGAGGTCCGTGACCCGGGCTGCGGATGCGAGCGGCGAAGTCCGAGTTCTCTTCGTGTGGGTCCTGAGCGGTGCGACGGCGCCTGCTGCAGCCGTTGCGGCGCCCTGTGGGTTCTTCGTACCGCGTTGCGTCGCCTTCTCGTGTGCCTTGATCGCGGCCTGCTCGGTCACTGCTGGGGCCGGCAGGGGGTTCGCCGATGCTTGGCTGATCCGTTCGGGTGTCCAGAAGGTGAGGACGGTCTGGTCGGACACGGGCAAAGTCCAGGAGGTGACATCGTCTGCAGTGCTGGCTACGGCGGTCGACGGTTGAGGAGAGCAGCCTGGGCAAGATTTGCTCCGGCCAACGACATAGCAAGGATGGTGGACGCCACGAAGGCACGGCGGATCAACAACTGAAGCTCCACTCTCTGTAGAAAGTCTGAAAAGTGCCGTGCGTCCACGGTCAAAATTGCGACGGAGCTCGCCTTGGCTAGATGGATGGCCGATGTGTCTGAAATCCGCCGGGGGTAGCTATGCATAGAGGTGGGCCTTTGGCTTCTAAGGCCACTTAGCGGTGATCCGGTTGACGTGAGGCATGTGGACAAATCTCGCCCAAATGTCGGATGCATCCAGCCGATTGCACGCGAATTCTCCGGGCCTGGGTACTGCTTTACCCGGGGACGTCCATTCTGGGGCGGTATGTGCCCTCGTGGCACGGATCGACGAGTGGCCAGGCGTCTCGGCGCCGGCCGCGAGGAATCCCACATGGGCCTGGGGTGCGGGCGTGGAAAGCCGTAGCACAGGAAGTGGCGCGGGGAACGCCCTTTCGGAGTTGCAGTGAGCGCCGACGTTGTGGCAGCTCCAGCGCGCCATCCTCCGTATTCGCGAGGACCAGCGCGACGGCATCGCCGGGCTCCGCGAGAACCTGCGCGCTGACCTCCAGGTCCTGGCCGGCCGGATCGAGCAGGCCGTGACCAAGGATGTCTGCGTCGCGCATCAGCACCTGACCGAGCAGCGGCTCGCTGTCCTCGAACGAGATCTCGCAGCCGAGGTCCGGGCCCGGCCAGCAGCCGAGGACTCAGCGGCCGCCGCGAGGCGGTGGCTCATCGGCGCGTTCGCGGCCCCCCTGGTCGTCGCGCCGCTGCAGCTGTGGATGCTGTCGAAGGGCGGCCACCCGTAGAACTGCGGCCCGCCCCAGGCCGTAAGCCCGGGCAAGCCGACTCGACGGCCCCGGCCCGCGCCTGCGGGTCGGGGCGGGTCGGGGCGGGCCGGGGCTGGCCGGCGAACGGTCAGCTCGGGGTTCGCTCGACGCCACCCGCCCAGATCGTCGTCGATGACGGTCAGGCTTGTCACGGCGAACTTGATCAAGTGTCCGGACCGGTTCAACCTGCTCTTCACCAGCTGGATCACCTCACCGCGATCCAGGTGCACCGCCGCACGGTTGGCGATCGCCGACTGCCCCGTGATCATGAGGACCGGCTGTGCGGACTGTGGTGGGGTGGACTTCGCGACCAGCGCATGGTCAGTTCGACCGTATGTGTGGGGGAAGCGCTCACCACCGACGCTGAAGTCACCACGTTCATTGACCCTCACGCCGGGCAGGTACCTGGCCAGGTACTCAACGTTGCGTCGGTTCGATCCCAGGCCACCGATGCTGAGTTCGGTGCGATCCCCGTTCAGCTCCGGTGCGTCCGCGGCAACGAGAGTGAACGCACACCCTGACTCCTCCGCGAGCATCGCCAGTTCGATGATCGCGTAGACGTCACCGTGCTCGGTGACGGCGGCCATCTGCCAGTGGCTGTTCAGGATGACGACGCACGGTACACCGGGCCGCAGACCGAGCGGTGCCCGCTTCCGGTGCAGGACGCGAGCGGCACTGACACGCTTCCAGGCCCAGACGGACCCGCCGCTGACGACGCTCGTGACCAGCCCGATCACGACATTCAGCACTGCATCCGACACGGAGCTCCCGCCCTCGTCGTAGCAACATGACCTGATGGTCGGTTGGTCAGCCTACTGATCAACGACCCGTCACGCGTGATGATTCGGCGGCTCACGACGCGTCGCCAACTGCGTGTTCAGCGTCCGCCGTCAGCTCCTTGCCGAGAATCGGGCACCGGGATCACCGGGGCCGGCTCGACCGTCCCTCGCGGAGCTTCGCCAGGGGCGGCACACAACGCCATGACCGCATCGCAAATCCGGCATGCGTCCCGGTGAACTGGCCCTTCACGGACGCGCGGCCGTAACCATTGTTCGCGACCCCTCATCACCGCCGGCGAGGATCAGCTCAGCCATCGCAAGCAAGCCCCGGAAGACCCCGGGTCCCTCCCGGTACTCCGCCGAGGGCGTCAGCAGCGGCGGCCCGCGCTCCCGAACCGCTGCTCCGCCTGTCGCAGCCACCCGCCTGCGCGGTCTTCCGCCCCTCGGCCTTCACGACGCCTCACCTTCCTCCGACAAGCACCGGATCGGCCGACCTGGTGCCCGCCGACCCACCTGCCCCACGGAGAAACCGAGGTAACGCCCCCTCAGCTCAAGCCGCCCCCGTACCGACCCGGAGCAGCCGACCCGGGCGGGAACGTTCACCACGGCCAGGACGACGGCCAGGAGCAGCAGGCCGGGCGGCGGCCCGGAACGGGCACGGGAACGGCGGGCGCGTGACCACCTGACCACCCACCCGGCGGTGGCCCAGGCCCGGACCAACCTGATCTCCCGGGCGCCGGCACCTCTCCCCCGACCGGTGACCGGGCCGGTGCCCGTGGGCCACGGGGGCGACCCGCGGGTGATCCGGGTCAGCGCGGGCGCCGGCCGGATCGCGCGGGTGCTCGTCCCCGACGGGAGCGGCAGCCTGCGGGAGGCCGACGAGCACTACGGCGGACCCGGCGCGCTGACCGGACCGGGCCGAGGGTCGGTGCGGGGTACCGGACCGGTGCCACGGCGGGCAGCCGGGTCAGTTCTGGCCGCGCGGAGCCGACTTGACGGTCGAGCAGGGCGTGCTGCGATAGTGGCCGGGTGCGCGTCGGCCTCCTCGGACCTCTGGTGCTGGACACCGGCGACGGCCCGGTCCCGGTGGGCGGCCCGCGGCTGCGCGCGCTGCTGGTCCGGCTGGCGCTGGACGCCGGGCGCGCCGTCCGCCCGGCGGTCCTGGCCGAGGCACTGTGGGCCGGGACTCCCCCGGCCGACCCGGCGAACGCCCTTCAGTCGCTGGCCTCCCGGTTGCGACGTGTCCTCGGCGACCCCGGGCTGTTGACCCTCGAACCGGCCGGCTACCGGCTGGCCGTCGCGGCGGAGGCCGTGGACACCGTCCGGTTCGCCCACCTCGCCCGCACCGGGGGGCGCCTGCTGGCCGGGGGCCGGCCCGCCGAGGCCGCCACCGCCCTGCGGGAGGCGATGGGCCTCTGGCAGGGCCCGGCCCTGGCCGACGTGCGCGAGGCACCGTTCGCCGGTGCCGAGGCCGAGCGGCTCGAACGGGCCCGGCTGGCCGCCCTGGAGGACCGGATCGAGGCCGATCTCGCGCTCGGCACCGGGCTCGGCCTGGTCGCCGAGCTGGAGTCGCTGACGGCGGACCACCCGCTGCGCGAACGGCTGCACGCCCAGCTGATCCGCGCCCTCGCCGCCGACGGCCGGGGCGCCGAGGCACTGGCCGCCCACCAACGGCTGCGCGGCCGGCTGGCCGAGGCCTTCGGCAGCGACCCCGGGCCGGACGTGGAGGCCGCCCACCTCGCCGTACTGCGCGGCGAGGTGGGCCGACCACGGCCCGACCGGGCACGCACCGACCCGACCCGGACCGACCTGGCGCGGACCGACCGCCCAGGGACCGACCCGACGGGGACCGACCGCCCAGGGACCGACCAGGCGCGGACCGACCGCCCAGGGACCGACCAGGCGCCGGCGCGGGGCAACCTGGACGCGCCGCTGACCAGCTTCGTCGGCCGCCGGGAGGACGTCCGCCGGGTGGTCGGACTGCTCGACCGGGCCCGGCTGGTCACCCTGGTCGGGCCCGGCGGGTCCGGCAAGACCCGGCTCGCCGTCACCGCCGGGCGGCAGCTCACCCCGGCGGGCGGCGTCTGGCTGGTCGCCCTGGCCCCGGTCGGGGCGGAGGACGTGGCCCGGGCGGTCCTCGACGTCCTGCGGCTGCGCCAGGCCGGTCCGCTCCGGCGCACCCCGGCGGCGGACCGCCCGGCCCCGGCCCCCGGCTCCGGCGACGCCACGCAGATCCTCGACCACCTGGTCGAAGTGCTGGCGGACGAAGAGACGGTGCTGCTGCTGGACAACTGCGAGCACGTGCTGGAGGCCGCAGCGAGGCTCGCCGAGGCCCTGCTCGGCCGTTGCCCACGGCTGCGGATCCTCGCCACCGGCCGGGAGGCCCTGCGGATCGGCGGTGAGACCCTGCACCCCGTCCTCCCGCTCGAACTGCCCCCGCCGGGCGCGCCGGCCGGACAGGCCGGCACCTGCGCCGCGGTCCGGCTCTTCCGGGACCGGGCCGCCGCGGTCCTGCCCGGCTTCACCCCGGACGCCCGCTCCCTGGCCGCGGCGGTCGAGATCTGCCGACGCCTGGACGGCCTGCCGCTGGCGATCGAACTGGCCGCGGCACGCCTGCGCACGCTGCCGATCGAGGTGGTGACGGCCCGGCTGGACGACAGGTTCCGGCTGCTCACCGGAGGCAGCCGCACCGCGCTGCCCCGCCACCGGACCCTGCGGGCCGTGGTGGCCTGGAGCTGGGACCTACTGGACGCCGACGAGCGGGCGCTCCTCGAACGGCTGGCGGTGGTGCCCGGCAGCTTCACGGAGGACGCGGCGCAGGCGGTCGGCGGGCTCGGCCGCCAGGACGACGGCGACCCCGGCACCCCCGGCACCCCCGGCACCCACGGCGGCGACCTCGCCGACGCCGCCGACCGGACCGACGACGTCCGGGAGTCGCTCGCGGCCCTGGTCGACAAGTCCCTGCTGCATCCCGTCCGGACCGCCGAGCCGGGCGAGCCGCGCTACGGGATGCTGGAGACCGTCAGGGAGTACGGCGTGGAGCAGCTCGCCCACCGCGCGGAGGCCGATGCCGCCCGCCGGCGCTACCTCGCCTTCCTGCTCGACCTGGCCGAGTCCGCGGAGCCCCGGCTGCGCACCCGCGACCAACTGCGGTGGCTGGCCCGGCTGTCCGCCGAGCGCGACAACCTGCTGGCCGCGGTCCGCTGGGCGATCGACGCCGGGGACGCCGCCACGGCGGTCCGCTTCGGGGCCGCGCTCGGCTGGTTCTGGTCCCTGCGGGGCAACCCCCCGGAGTCGCTGGACCTGCTCGGCCGGGTGCTGGAGGTGCCCGGGCCGGTCGATCCGGCGGCCCGCAGGCTGGTACGCGTGGCCCACGCGCTCGGTGTCGTGGAGGTCGGTGCGCCGCACGAGGCCGAGGCCGCCCTCGGGCGGATCCGGCAGGCCGTCGAGGGCGTCGGCCCCGGCGCCCACCCCCTGCTGGAGCTGGCCCGGCTGGCCACCGCCGTGACCGCGCCCGGGGCCCGCACGGACACCGGCGGCGCGGACGCGCCGGACACCCCGGACGGCGCGACCGGACCGTACGGCGGGGGGCGGGATCCCTGGAGCCGGTCCTTCGCCCTGACGGTCCGCGGCAGGCGTGCCCTGCACGCCGGGGACACCCCCCGCGCGACCGCGCTGCTCACCCGCGCGCTGGCCGGCTTCGAGGAGCTCGGCGAGCGCTGGGGCCTGGCGAGCACGCTGAGCGCCCTCGGCTCGCTCCGGCGACGGTCCGGCGACACGGCCACCGCGCTGGCGCTGAACGCACGGGCCACCCGGTACTTCCGGGAGCTCGGCATGCGGGAGTACACCGTCGAGAACGACGTGGAAGCCGCCCTGACCCGCGCCCGGGCCGGGGACGTCGCGGGCGGGCGGCGGCAGTTGGAGAGCCTGCGCGACCAGGTGGCACCCACCGGGTCGGCGGAACTGTGGGCCCTGGTGCACCTGGGCCTGGCCCGCCTGGAGTGGCAGGCCGGACGGCCCGGGCGGGCCCGGGCGCACGCACGGGCCGCACCGGCCGGACCGGCCTGCGAGCAGGCGCCCCCGGCGCACCTGACCGCCCTGCTGCGGGCCGTGCTCGCCCAGGCGGACGCGGCCGACGGACTCCCCGACGAGGCGGTGCGCCGGCTCGACCACCCGGCGGTGCACCTGGTGCTGAGCTGGGACACCCCGGTCGCGGCGGGGCTCGCCGTGGTGGCCGCCGACATCGAACTCGCCCGCGCCCGGCCGGCCGGCGCCGCCCGACTGCTCGGCGCGGCCACAGCCTTGCGCGGCACGGACGAGCCCGGTGACGAGGACGTGCGCAGGATCGCCCGGCGGGCCGCCGCCGCCCTGGGGGCCGCCGGATTCGCCGCGGCGCACGCCGAGGGCGCGGCGATGTCGCGGTGCCGGGCCCGGGGCCTGGTCTCCGCCCTCGTCACCGCGCCCGGCTCCGCACCGGGCCGCCCCGGTCAGCCGGCCTGAGCCGGGACGGGCAACGGCGTGGCCCCGTCGGCCGGGTGCCCGCCGGCCGCACCCAGGCCGGCGACGATCCCGCTGGCCGGGCCTCCGGCGACCGGGGCCGTGCCGGCCGGCACGGGCGTGCCGAACATGGCACAGACCACCGCGACGTGCAGGGCCCGGTCGGCCTCGACGAGCCCCGGGTCGGCCTCGAACTCGTAGAGCAGCTCCGTCGGCACGAGTACGGTGGCGGTGCGGCTGCCGGTGCCGTCCGTGATGGTGCTGCTGGAGTAGCCGGTGATCCCGCCGTCGTGCGCCCAGACGGTGCCGCAGGGGGTGGCGCCGGTCTCGATGCCGAGGCCGTAGCCGGGCCCGTCCACCGGGTTCTCCGGGTCCATCGGGACGGTGGTGCGCATCTCGGCGAGCTGGGCCGGGGGCAGCAGCCGGCCGGACATCAGCGCGCTGTGGAAGCGGGCCCAGTCCTGCGCGGTGGAGACCACCGCCCCGGCCGCCCCGCCCCAGCTCGGGTCATGGGCGGAGACGTCCACGTGACCGTCGTGGCGCGGTCCGGCGACGTCCCTGAACGCGGCCGGCACGCCCGGCGGCATGTGGGAGGGGTCCGGTTCGTAGCCGTGGGCGTGCCGGCCGAGCCAGGCCGGGCCGGTGGCGAGATAGGTGTGACGCAGGCCCAGCGGCCGGGCGATCCGGTCCCGGACCAGGTCGGCCGGGCTCTGCCCGGTGACCTGTTCGAGCACGGCGCCGACGGCGGCGTAGCCGGTGTTGCTGTACGACCACCGCGCGCCGGGCGCGAACAGCGGCTCGTGCCGCACCCCGACGGCGAGCAGGTCCGCCGAGGTCCACCGCCGCGGGTCCCTGCCCAGGATCGACGGCAGGAGCGCGCCGTCCTCGGTGTAGTCGAACAGGCCGCTGGTGTGGTTCAGCAGCATCCGCAGCGTGATCGCCCCGCCGTCCGGCACTCGGCCCGGCAGCCACCGTTGCACCGGGTCGTCCAGAGTGAGCCTGCCCTCGGCGGCCAGTTGGAGTACCAGCGTGGCCATCATGGTCTTGGTGTTGGAGCCCATCCGGAACTCGTCCCCGGCGTCGAGCCGGTGGCCCCGCGCCGCCCACGGGGCCTGCTCGACGATCTCGACCGGCCGGCCGCGGCCGTCGTCCACCCGCACGATCACTCCCGGCGCCCCGGCCGCCACCAGGGTCCGCGCCAGCTGCGAGAGCCGGGCCCGCAGTGCGCCGTCGCCCTCGGCCGTGTCCGGTCCGGACCGTACGGCGGAGGGGGCGGATACCGCGACCCCGGAGCCCATCGTCCCCATCGCCAGACACGAAGCGGCCACGACAGCCGTCAGCAGCAGCCGGCGGCGGCGTGACCGGACCGAACGAGCCGGTGAAGAAACCTGATGGGGCATGGGAGCGCTCCTCTGATCGGTGCCGACCTGGACGCCTCCAGCCTCCGCCCCTCCGCTGGCAACCCGCGCACAGCACGCTGGCAGACGACCCGCACCACGCACCACCACCGCGGCAGGGGGCCGGGAACCCCACGCCCCGAACACCACGAACGCCCCGGCGGCCGCCGGGGCGCCGGGCCGGAAGGTCGGGTCGTCTTCGCCTCCGGTGCGGTTGGCCGGGCCGTCCAGGGTGCCGCCGCCGGCGAGGCAGGCGAACAGGCGGCGGTAGGAGCGGTTCCAGTCCGGCGGTCATGGCATCCGACACCAAGCCTCACACCGTCGAAGACCCGGCCGACCACCACTTGGTCACCTACATCCGTGACGCCAACAACACCCTTTGGCTGTCGACCCCGCCGACGAAGGCTGGACCCAGCTCTAAGAGTTCCTACTGAGATTTTCGTTCTGTTGTCGGTGGTGACAGGTAGTGATCCCTGCGGTATGCCAATGGTGTGCGGTATGCGCAGGGTGGGGGCCTGACC
>NZ_JBEXYC010000073.1:0-30968 GCF_040630835.1 Kitasatospora sp. NPDC005751 | reverse complement strand
CTCGGCGGTGAGGACGTGTACGCAGCCCCCGGCGGTGATGCCGCGGGCCCGGCCGGGGACGAGGGCCGAGGCGGTGGCCGAGGTGAGGACCGTCGCCCAGGCCTGGCCGCCGGAGACGGTGGCGAACAGGGCCGCCCCCGCGATGGTGCAGCCCGCCAGGGCCCGACGGGCGGTCGAGTTGGTGGTGCGGGTGGAGCGGTGCTTCGACATACGGGCGTCTCTCCTTGTCGCGGTGCGCCGACCGTGCGGTCGGCGCGTCCCGACCGACAGTAGGAGGGCCTTGTCGCGGTCCCCGGGAGGTCGTGTCACGGCTGTCCATCGGCTGGGTAACAGCCGGCCGTGACTGTTGCACGGCGTGGTGCGCGCAAGGGCTGCGGACGGCGGGCGGAGCTCCGGCGGGGTGGGTACGCGTCCTACCGAGGGGGTTCCGGGGTGCCCCGGCGGGCCGGTGGCGCCGCTGGCGCCCAGTGTCGTTGCCGGTCCGGCCCGGTAGCGACCCAGGCCCTGTCGCCCCTGTGGCGCCCGGGAGTTCAGGGCTGGAGCAGCATTCCGAGCCGGGGGCCGCCCCGGCGGTGGAGCCGGCGCAGGAAGGAGAGCACACCGCTGGTGCCGACCGCCCAGGCGGCGGACTCGACGGTGGGATCGGTGGCCGGGAACACCGGTCGGCCCGCGCCGCCGCCGCTGCGGGCCAGGACCAGCCCGGCGATCTCCTCGGCGGCCTCCCAGTGCCGCTCGTCCCCGGTGGCCAGCGCCAGGTCGATCAGCAACTCCCCGGCGCCCGCGAGCCCGCAGCACTGGACGACGGGTGCCGTCCTCGGGGCCGACTCGCGACAGGCTCGCGCGGCGTCGGCGGCCCGGGTGAGGAACTCGTCCGCGCCGTAGTACCGGCCCGCCTGGACGAGCGTCGTGCCGATGCCGGCCAGACCCCGGCACCAGGACCCGTACCGGCGGGTGGCCCCGGGCCGGCCGGCGGCCACCACGAGCCGGGGGACGTCCTCGGCGAGCGCGTCCACCAGACGGCGCGCCGCCGCCGCGGCCGCCTCGGTGTCTTCGGCGCGGTGGGCGCGGTAGGCGCCGTGGGCGAGGTCGACGCGGCCGGCCGGAGCCGCGGTTGTGGCAGCGGTGGCGGACGCGGCGGACAGGCCGAGGAGGAAGTGGGCGACTCCGGCGCGGCCGTGCGCGAAGCCTTCTTCGAGTGCGGCGGTCCCCGGGTTCGGCGTCTCCCGGGGCCCGTCGGCCCGGCCGTCGGTGAGCAGCCGGGCGCAGGCCCGGGCCGTCGCGAGGTGCTGCTCGGCCTCGGCTTCGCGACCCGCGGCGCGTGCTCGCCCGGCCAGCAGCAGCCGGCCGGTTCCGAGGCCGGCCGCGCCGGAGATCTGGTCCGTGGAGCGGACGTCACCCGGACCGGGATCGGCGCCGAGCGGCTCCTCGGTGCCCAGCACGTCGGCCGCCCGGGCGAGGAAGAGGTCGACCCCGGTGCGGCCCTCGTACAGGCCGGGGCCGAGCCGGTCGATCGCGGGGTGTGCCGCCGTCCACCGGGCCAGGGCGGTGGCGGCCGCCCGGGCGTCGGGGCGGTCGGCGTGCTGCAGCAGTTCGAGACCGAGCCCGGCGCTGCCGTCGTAGAAGGAGAGCAGGGCACGGGGCTCCCTGCTCCGCGCATCGGCGGTGACCAGCTCGCCGGCCAGCCGCACGCAGGTGGTGACGGTGTGGTCGACGACCTCGCCGAGCAGTTCGGCGGTCACCCGGGGCGGACGCGGCGGCGCGGGAACGCGCCGAGCGCGGTCGCTGCGCTCGCCCACGGTGCCCGCAAGGCCCGTGCCGGGCGGCGCGGTGTGGTGGCGCAGGGCGTCCGCGGCCGCCGCTCGCTCCGCCGGGTCGAAGCCGAGCAGGCCCGCGACCAGCGCGACCGCCGGGTGCTGCGGGTCGGGCAGCGCACCGGCCAGGCAGGCCAGCGTGCGGTCGCGGTTGGTGGCCCGGTCCGGGTCGATCACCACCGGGTCGAGACCGGTGGCCGCGTAGTGCAGTGTCGTCCCCAACGCGTAGTAGTCGTCGGTGGGGTGGGCGGTCGTGGTCGCCGGGCCGGGCAGTCCGTACCCCCGGGTCGTCCCGGCCGGCCGTTCGCCGTCGAGGGCGCTGATGCCGAAGTCGACCAGCGCGCACCCGCCCGCCGCGTCGAGCACCACGTTGGCCGGCTTCAGATCGCACATCACCACGCCTCGGGCGTGCACCGCGTCCAGTGCCCGGAGCAGTCCGCGCGCCAGCGACCACCAGTCGCGGCCCGGCCCGTGCGCGCCGCCGGGCCCGGCGGCGCGGGCCTCGTAGGGGCCGCCTTCGAGCACGTCGCGACGCAGGTCGCGCCGGCCGCAGGCGCTGCTCACCAGGTACTCGTCCTCGCCGTGCCGGACGTAGTCGACCAGGCGCGGTACTCCGCCCACGCCCGCCAGCGCGGTCAGGACCCGTCGCTCGTGCCGGAGCCTGCCCCGCGCGTCGAGGCCGGCGGCGTCCTCGGCGACGAAGGCGCGGGCCTGCTTCACCACCACCTCGCGGCCGGTGACCACGTCGACCGCCCGGTACACATGGCCGCCCGGTGCGCGGGTGATGCCGGCGGTGATCCGGTAGCGGCCGCCGTCGCCGATCCGGTTGCTCGTCGGTCGCGGGGTGGTGCGCGGTGCGAACGGGTCGCTCACCCAGGGTGGTTGGCGATAGTGGGGGGCGGCCGGGGCGGGAAAGGTCTCGCCGGCCGGGCCGGTCATGAGGAGCGTCGAGTCCTCGGCGGCGACCCGGAACAGGCCGTACCGGTAGTAGACCGGGGCGTCGGCCCGCAACTGCCGGTCACTGGGCACCCGGGGGCCGGTCCAGCCGGTCAGCGCGTTCGCCAACTCGTCCGCGAGGGCGGCCTCTTCGCCCGGACGCGGGTAGACCGTGACGGCCTTGCCCACGGCGGCCGGGTCGCGCAGTCCGGTGTTCAGCTCGCGCAGCACGGCGGTGCCGGCGGCGAACTTGGCGTCGCAGGTGCGCCGCAGCAGGATCGGGACCACCACGTCCAGCAGGTGCGGGAACCGGTCGGGGCGGGCGGACACATGGAGCTTCCAGCCGTGCGGGAGCGCCGGCATGCCGGGGTCGTGCAGATACAACCAGTCGCCAGCGCAGTGCAGTTGGCGGCGCGAGCCCGGGGCGGCCGCGACCAGGGCGGCGATCCGGGCCCGCAGCGCCCCGGCGGCGCCGGGGTCCGGCCGCGCGCCGGTGGTTGCTGCTGCTGACGGCACGAGTCCACCACGTCCCCGGGTCCGGTCGCACGGGTACCCCGCCGGGCGTCGGCGGGCAGGTGCGAGAAGGTACGGCGTGCGAGCCGGTGCGGTGGCCTGCGGGCGTGCGGCGCACGGCAGTTCGGGCGGCGCCCGCCCGCAGGCCGGGTGTCCGGCGAGGGTCAGGCGTCCACCGCGCAGTCGAAGCGGGTGGGGACGTAGGTGACGAACGGGTCGGCGAGACAGGCCGCCGGGGCGAGGTCGGCGTCGAACTCGTCCTCGAACGCGATCACCTCGTCGTCGATGTCCAGTAGGCCGGCGTCGCGGATGTCCAGTACCAGTGCACTCATGGGTGGTTCCTCCCATTCACCTTGGCTGATTCCCGTGCGGGCCGCCCATGCTAGCCATTCGTTCGGGCCCGCCATAGAGGTGCGACAGCGCAGATGTTCGACCCTTTCGGACCGTCGGGCCGCGCTGCTCGCACCCGTCCCAGTGGCACCACCGGCACCCCGGGTACCCGCCGGTTCGGCACGGCGGGGGCGAGGCCGGGGGCGGTTCGCGCACACGGTCCCGGCCCGTCGCCCCGCCCCGGTCGCCTGGCCCGGTGCACTCCGTCGTGCGACGGAGTGCACCGGGCCGGGTCTCGGACAGCTGTGCCGGGCAGGGGGCCGACGGGCGTCGGTGCGGCACTGGCGTCAGGTCAGAACTTGACGTCGGTGCAGGAGTAGAACGAGTTGTTGGTGTCGGCGATCTCCCAGACCGCCACGACGACCTGGTGGCCGGTGCGGCCGGTGGGAAGGGTCCCGGTATGGGTGGTCGTGGCGGCGGGCTGGCGCCCGTTGTAGTTGACGGTCAGGAACGGGGTCAGGTCCAGGTTGGCCCGGGTGATCTTCTGGGTCGCGTCGTAACCGGGCTTGGTGAGGTAGTACTTGAACGTGGTGGTGGCGTGCCGGGCCTCGATGTTCCAGGTGAAGGTCAGCTGCTGGCCCGCCGTCACGTTGGTGGTCGGCCAGTTGCCGTTGCGCGGGGCGTCGAGCGGCGCCCAGCGCGGGTCGGCGCCGGCGCAGATGGTGCCGTCGGCCGGTCCGCGGCTGGGGAAGCCCTTCGGGCCCTCGACGCTCTGCGGCTCCCACTGGATGTCGCCGCAGTTGGTGACGACGCCCGCGCCGCACAGGGCCGCCCGGCTGGGCGGCAGGTTGATGAAGCCGTGCGACTGCGCCGGCAGGGCCAGCGTGAGCGGCAGCGCGACCGCGGCCGCGGCCACGACGGCGAGATGACGTTTGCGCATGGTGCTCCTCCGTGGGGGTGGATGGAGTGTGCGCCCGACGCAGGGCGCGCGCGTGGGGGTGCGGCGGCCGTCGATCTCTTGGCATGCCTGCGCCAGGTCGGTGTGGTCCCCACCGTAGGAGTTGTGGCCCCGGGCCGTCAATGGTCTGAACCATTCGCCGTCATGAACGCCCTTTCCCCAGAGGGATGTTCGTCATTCCTGCGCGGCGACAGGGTGGCCGGCCGGTATGTTCGGGAGCGGTCCGACGGGAGCGCAGTGTGGTCCTCAGCCGTCGCCGGCGGTCTCCGCCAGGGCCCGGCGGAGGGCGGCGGGGGTCCACTGCGCGTCGGCCCCCGGGCGGGTGCCGAGGTAGTCGGCGATCCGTCCGAGGTCCCAGCCATGGGCCTGGACCAGTCCGGCGGCGATGGTGCGCAGATAGGCGGCGCGGGGTGCCCGCAGGTCGGCGTCGGCCAGGCCGCCGGAGGCGGTGAGGGTCAGCACGGGGGTGTGGTCGAGGGAGCCGGGGCACACCAGCGTCCCGTAGCGGCCCGGCCAGAGCCGGTCCCGCCCGGTGCGCAGGGCGGTGGCCGGCGAGAGGTCGGTCCCCGGCTGCCGGTGCCTCTCCTGGGCGGCGATGTCGCTGAACTGCCCCGTAGTCAGCAGATAGGCGCGCGCGGGCACCAGGCCGGTCCGGTCCGGGTCGTAGAAGGCCGTGCCACCGCCCCAGACCGTCGACTCCAGCGCGAAGTACAGCTGCCCGGGGAGCGTCACCGGCACGGCCCGCTCCGGCGGCCGCCCGTCGCGGCAGCCGGGGTACGTCCGGGCACCACCCGGCGGCCGGCCGCCGCGAAGGTAACAGGCCAGCCGCTCGGCGCACATGTTCGAGCCGTAGGCGGCGTACCAGACGTGGTCGGGGTCGCCGTCGGCCGCTGCGGCGCCCGCCGGGCGGAGCAGCCACCGTGCCACGATGTCGCGGATCCCGGGCGCGCGCCCGGCGGCGACCGGCCTGAAGCCGGGCCGGGGCAGGCCCGGGGTGGCGCCGTCGGGGCAGCCTACTCGGTCCGCCACTTGAGCTCGACCTCAAGCTCGATCTGCCCGTCCTCGACCTCGACCTCGATCTCGATCTGGAGTTCGTCGGGGACGCGCACGGTCAGTGTGCCGGGGCCGAGGTCCAGCTCGGCGCTGGCGCCGTGCCGCAGCGCGTCCGCGAGCGCGGTGAGCCGGTCGGCCGCTTCGAGCCGGGTCAGCGAGGCCTTCTGCTCGAACTTGAGCTCACTCACGGAGGCCTCCAAACCCGGGGGACGGCGGATACCTCCAGTGTGACCCCGCCGCCCGGCCACCGCCCGGGCAGTCCGGTCACGGCCGGTCGCCACCGGTCGCTCTCCGAGGTCCCGTGCCTCCCGGCCGTGACCCCGGACCGCCCGCCCGGACCGGTCACCCGGGCCGCTCACACCCCGGCGGGTCCGGGTTGCGGCGGGGGCGCCGGATCCGGGTCGGGGAACGGTGGGACGGGCGGCGGCACGGGGACGGGTTCCTCGCCCGGGTGGCGCGGCCCGGGTGCCGGGTGCGGAAACGGCTCGGTGTCCGGGTTCGGGGGTGTCGGTCTGGTCATCACGGCCACCTCTCGCTTCGGGGGTGCGGCGGGGTGCGGCGGGTCTCGTTCCGGGGGTGCGGCGGGCGGAGTCAGCGGCCGAGCGCGTGCTCCAGCTCCCGCTTGTTCATCTTCGAACGGCCCTTGATGTTGCGGTGCCTGGCCTCGTTGTACAGCTGGTCGTAGGTGCGGCCCCCGGCGCCCTCGTGGGACCGCAGTCCGCCCCGCCGGCCGGAGGAGATGTCGTGGGTGGAACTCCGGCTGGCGGTCCGCGCCTCGCCGTGTCTGGCCCGCTCCTTGTTGACCGTCCGGGCGGCGATCTCCTCCGCCAGGTCCTCGCTCTCACCGCGCTCCAGCACGCTCTCCTTGATGTGCTCGTACTGGCGCTCCCGCTTGGGGCTCGATCCTCGGGGCATCACAGTTCTCCTCTCCTCTCGGCGCGCGCCTACCCGGTCGCCGTTCGGCGAATCGGCGGAAGCCGCAGGAGTTCCCGCCGCCCGTACCGCGCGTCGGGCGGGGCTACTCCTGCGGGTCGGCCAGCAGGCCCTCCGGCAGGTAGCCGGAGCGGGTCTCCAGCTGCCAGCCGTGCGCCCGGACGGCGAGGGCGGCCAGGGCGACGGTCTCGACCGGCAGCAGGGTCCTCGGCTCCGGGTCCGGTCCCACGCCGTCCCGGTGGAGGCGGAGACGCTCGGTCAGGGCGTGCTCGAAGGCGGCCCGGTCGTCGTCCAGGAGCACGCGGAGCAGCCGCTGGTCCGGGGTGAGGGCACCGGCCGCGTCCAGCCGCCGGGCGGCCTCGGCGCGGGCCTGCGCGTCGGGCTTGGTGATCGGCTCCGGGGCGACCCGCGTCGCGGGCCAGGTGCCGACCATGTCGGCGAGGTACCCGCACAGCGCGTCCATCGCGGCGAGGTCGCCGGGGTCCGACACCGACTCCAGCGGCGAGTACGGCACCCCGTCGCGGATCGCGGGCGCGTAGTCGTCCTTGAGCAGGGGGCCGACCACCCGCTCCGGCCGGTGGAGCAGGTCCGTGGTCACGCAGAGCGCGAAGGTGTCGAGCCAGGTGCGCGCCGTGGACACGTCGTCCACCGCGTCGCCGAAGGCGAAGTCCCCGCTGTCGAGGGTCTGGTCGTTGAGCGGGAAGTACACCTCGAAGTCGCCGTTCGGGAAGCTGCCCAGCGCCAGTACCCCGAGCGCGCACTCGGCGGCCGCCCGCAGGACGTCGCGGCCGGACGGACCGGTCAGCGCGGGGTCGCTCAGGGTGCGGGCGCCGACGTGGTCGAGGAGTTCGCCCTGCAGCCGTACCAGGCCCCCGATGGACAGCGAGTCGTAGCGGAGCGAGTGCCAGCGGTTGAACGACTGTCCACCGATGTCGTCGAGGGCCCGGGCG
This sequence comes from Kitasatospora sp. NPDC005751, assembly GCF_040630835.1. Classification (NCBI taxonomy): domain Bacteria; kingdom Bacillati; phylum Actinomycetota; class Actinomycetes; order Kitasatosporales; family Streptomycetaceae; genus Kitasatospora; species Kitasatospora sp. NPDC005751. The sequence continues at coordinate 23,484 of NZ_JBEXYC010000073.1, read as the reverse complement.
ATGCGGTCCTCGTCGACCTTGTGGCACGTCACTTCCTGCACGGCTACTGCCTTTCCTGTGATCATTCCGGCTGGCCGCCCGACGCTACCAGGGCGGTTGCCGCCCGGCCGACCCGCCCCGGACGGCCCGGACCCACCGGGGCGGGGAGCGTCACCGCCCCCGCCGCGGGGCCGGTTCACCGCCGGATCCGCCCGTGCCGCACCCCGCCGCGGGACGGTCGCGCGGGGCCGACCCGGCCGTCGGTGGGCGGGCGGGCACCGGGCGGGCCCCGGGACTGGCAGACTGGTGATCGTGACCGCCGACTTGCGCCCCTTGTGGCAGCCCTTCTCCGAGCCTTCCGCGACCGTTCCCGTCCAGACGGACCGCCACCACCTGCAGCCCGTGGAGCGCGCGCCGTTCCTGGAACCCGCCGGGGTGGCCGACCACGAGGAGCAGTTCCCCGAGGCCTGAGGCCGCCCGCACGACTCCCGGCGGCCGAACCCCGCCCCCACCCTCACCACCCTCACCGCGACCGCGATTCCCGCCGTCGCTCCATCCGTCGTCGCTCCGCCCCGTGGCGCTTCGCCCCGGTGCGGGTCGACTCATACGTCGGGCCACCGTCGCGCGCCACCGCCCTGCGGATCCTGCCGGGCGGCCGCCGCCGGTGCGCGGCCCCCGCCGTCGCACCGGCGCCCTGCGCGGGCGTCGCGGGGACGCCCGCCCTGAGAGGGACGATGCCGCCGTCCTCCAGCGCGCGCAGCGCGGCGGTCAGCCGCGCGGCCAGGTGCCGGGGCAGCCGCCGCACCGCCTCCCCCGGATCGAGCCAGGAGGCGGCCCGGACCTCCCCGTCGGCGAACCGCAGCGCGCCCGCCTGCGTGGCCGTGAGCGGCGCCGCGTCGTACAGGAAGCAGGTGACGGCCCGGCCGTGCCCGGTGGCCGTCGCGGGCGCGGTGTCCACCACCAGGAGCCGCCCGACCGGGAGGCGCGCCGGGCCCGCACCGCCTCCTCGACAGGGGTGTGGGCCGGCCCGGAGGCCGGCCCACACCCGAGCGGGGCGGAGAGGAGCTAGTCGGCCTGCCAGTCGGAGGACCAGCAGCTGATGATCGGGCAGATCCAGTCCGGCCAGACCGCGTCCTCCTCCAGCTCCAGGTTCTGCAGGGTCGTCACGTCCGTCGTCATGTCGAGTCACCTCCCTTCCGGGTCGAGGGGCGGCTCCCCGGCGGGGAGCCAGAGCCGGGTCCCGCCGTGCCGCAGCCGAGTCAGCAGGCCGAGCAGGCCGGACAGTCCGGTGTTGTACGCCGCGTGCACGCGGGAGAGGGTCTCGTCGGGGACGAGGAGCAGACCGTCGTGCACGACGTTGCGGACGTGGGCGGCGGCGACCAGGTCCGCGGCCCACCGCCGGTAGCGTGGTTCGGCCACACCGCCACCACCCGCCCCCCGAACGGTGGTTGACGGCCGGCAGGGAGGCGGGTGGTGGCCGGAGGGCCGACGTCCACCATCCCGACAGTGAGGTGAGCCTTCCCTAATGTTTGCCCCGAGTTGGAGACTGTCGCGGGCCACGGCCACGGGCTGGTAGGGCGTCGTCCTCAAACCGAGGCGAGGCAGGACTTCGCGTTGACGGTCACCGGCGTCGAGGACGTCACCGAGGACCGCCGCCGGGTGCGCTTCACGGACGACGGGCTGCTCGCGGCCACCGGTGTCCATCCGACCATGTGGGTGCGGGTCTCGTTGCCCGGCGCCGGCCCGGTTCGCCCGCCGGGAACTCGCCGTGGCAAAGGGGCGGTTGCCCGCGCTCGGCTACTGGCGCCCGTGGCCGCGCCGCCGCGGTGGAGCGGTCCGGGCGGACTGTGCTCCGGGCGCCCCGGTTTCGCACGGGCGGGCGACGTTCGTACGGGATGGTGACGGAAGGAGTGAAGAAATGTAAGGTTACCCTTGCCTAAGTGGTTCTGGAGCGACCGAACCGCACTCCCTCCGGCACTCGCGAAGCCGGGTGGCGGGGTGGAGGGGAGCGAATGCCGCACATCCCGGTGCGGGCATCCTGAGTGCAGGGGGATCGGTGGAGAACGGCCTGGCCGGGCGCGCACGTCGCGCCGGGGTTGCTGGAACTTCGCGCACGGGTGGCCCCCTCGCGGCGCTGCCGTGGCTGGAGCGGTTCCGCGGCAAGATCGTCGTGATCAAGTTCGGCGGGAACGCGATGGTGGACGAGGGCCTCAAGGCGGCCTTCGCCCAGGATGTCGTGCTGCTCCGCTACGCGGGTGTCCGGCCGGTGGTGGTGCACGGCGGCGGTCCGCAGATCAGTGCCCAGCTGGGGCGCCTCGGGATCGAGTCGCACTTCACCAACGGCCTGCGGGTCACCACGCCGGAGGCGATGGACGTCGTCCGGATGGTGCTGGCCGGTCAGGTGCAGCGCGAGCTGGTCGGTCTGGTGAACCGCCACGGTCCCTTCGCGGTCGGCATGACCGGCGAGGACGCCCGCACCATGACGGCCGTCCGGCGGCACGCCGTCGTGGACGGCGAGCGGGTGGACATCGGGCAGGTGGGTGACATCGCGTCCGTCGACCCCTCGATGGTGCGCACGCTGCTGGCGGACGGCAGGGTCCCGGTCATCTCCCCGGTCGCGCGCGGCGTGGGCGGTGACGTCTACAACGTCAACGCGGACACCGCCGCCGCCGCGGTGGCCGCCGCGCTGGGCGCGGAGCTGCTGGTGATGCTCACCGACGTGGCGGGGCTCTATCGCGACTGGCCGCGTTCGCAGGAGGTGGTCCCCTCGCTGACCGCCACCCAACTCGCGGAACTCCTGCCGAACTTGGCGAGTGGCATGGTCCCGAAGATGGAGGGCTGCCTGCGGGCCGTCCGGGCCGGCGTGGGCAGTGCGCGGGTGCTGGACGGACGGGTCCGCCACGGGGTGCTGGCGGCCTTCGGCGGGCCGCCGGTGGGTACCGAGGTGGTGCCCGACGCGCCGCTGGTGCGCCGGGACGAGGCGGCCGACGCGGAAGGTCGGCAGGTCGCGATGGTCGGTTCGGGCACGATCTGAATTTGACTCACCCGATCAAGTGATAGAACTTAGGTAAGCCTTACCTAAAGCGAGTGGGCGAGTGGCGGACGGCCGCCGCGGCGGTCGACCGGACACCGGCGGGGCCGAGAAGCAAGAAGCAACGGAAGGATCGATCATGTCGAGCGAGAACGGCGCAATCGACCGAGGCGAGGGCGCCGACGACCTGGTCGGCATAGGCTTCGGTCCCGCCAACCTGGCCCTGGCCATCGCCGTCGACGAGCACAACCGCCGGGACCCTCAGCAGGCCCTCAAGGTCGGCTTCCTGGAGAAGCAGGCGACGTTCGGCTGGCACCGCGGGATGCTGCTGGAGGGGGCGACCATGCAGGTCTCCTTCCTCAAGGACCTCGTGACGATGCGGGACCCCCGCAGCCGCTTCACCTTCCTGACCTACCTCCAGGAGCGCGGCCGGCTCGCGGACTTCATCAACCAGAAGTCCTTCTACCCGACCCGCCTGGAGTTCCACGACTACTTCGAGTGGTGCGCCGCCGAGTTCGCCGGTCGGACGGCCTACGGCCGCGAGGTCACCGCGGTCCGCCCGGTGACCACCCCGGACGGCCGGGTCGAGGTCGTCGAGGTGGAGTCCCGGTCGGTCACCGACCCGGCCGACCGCGAGGTCCGGCTGGCCCGCAACATCGCGGTGGGCACCGGCCTGAAGCCGCGGATGCCCCAGGGCGTCACCGCCGGGGACCGCGTCATCCACACCCGCGACCTGCTGTTCCGCGCCCCCGACCTGATCGAGCGGCGCGCGGAGCTGCGCCACCGCCGCTTCACGGTGGTCGGCGCCGGCCAGTCGGCCGCCGAGGCCGTCGAGTTCCTGCACCGGACCTTCCCCGAGGCGGAGATCTGCGCCGTCCTCACCCGCTACGGCTACAGCCCGGCCGACGACAGCCCGTTCGCCAACCGGATCTTCGACCCGTCCGCCGTGGACGAGTTCTACGCCGCGCCGGACGAGGCCAAGCGGACCCTGCTCGACTACCACGCGAACACCAACTACTCGGTGGTCGACGGTGACCTGATCGAGCAGCTCTACCGGACCGTCTACCAGGAGAAGGTGGCCGGCCGGGAGCGGCTGCGGATCCTCAACGCCACCCGGCTCACCGGCGTCGGGCAGCTGGCCCACGGCGCCGTCGCCGAGGTCCGCTCGCTGACCACCGGCGAGACGACGGCCCTGGAGTCGGACGCGGTGGTGCTCGCCACCGGCTACGAGCACGTCGACCCGCGGGACCTCCTCGGCGACCTCGGCGCGACCTGCCGCACCGACCAGCTCGGCCGCCTCCGGGTCGACCGCGACCACCGGGTGCTGACCGACGACCACGTCGACGTGGGGATCTACCTCCAGGGCGGCACCGAGCACACCCACGGCATCACCTCGTCGCTGCTCTCCACCCTGGCGGTGCGCTCCGGCGAGATCTGCGACTCGCTGCTGCTGCGCCACACCGGCCGCCAGCTGCGGGCCGAGGACGGCCGCCTCGGCGTCACCGGCTGACGGTCCGCCGGCCTGCCGGGCCGCACCGGCGAACTCCCCCCTCGACCTGGAAGCGAAAGAACCACGCCATGACCGACACCAGCCCGTCCGGGTCCGCCCCCGTCCTGGACACCGAGAGCATCCGCGCCGACATCGCCGAACTCCTCGGCGAGGAGCCGGCGGCGGTCGGTGACGACGACGACCTCCGGGACCTCGGGCTCGACTCGATGCGCCTGATGCACCTGATCGAGAAGTGGCGCGCCCGGGGCGCCCGGGTGGACTTCGCCGACCTGGCGGACCTCGGCGCCCCGACCGTCCGGGTGTGGTCCGCCCACCTCTCGGCAGCCTGACCCCGCGGGCGGCCGCGCAGCTCACCCCCCCGCCCGCCCACCGCACGCCCAGCGCCCCCGCGCACGCCACGCAGTACCCCAAGGAGAACGATGAACACCCGTGCCCTGCCGTCCCGTGGTCTGAGGATCGCCGCCGCCGCCGGTGTCGCCGCCCTCGGCCTCACCGCCTGCGGCTCGAACGGCGACAGCACGAGCGAGGCCGCCTCCGGTGCGTCCGGCGGCGCCAAGGCCGCCCAGGTGATCGAGGCGACCAACGGCAAGGTCACCGTCCCGGCCGGGGTCAAGCGGATCGTCTCCGTCTCCTACGCCACCGGCGCGCTGCTCGACCTCGGCGTCCAGCCGGTCGGCACCAGCACCATCGACGACAACAACCCGATGGAGCTGCTGCCCTCGCAGACCGAGGCCGCCAAGAAGATCGAGGCCATCGGCTCCGGCATCGAGATCAACGTCGAGAAGGTCGCCTCCCTCAAGCCCGACCTGATCGTGGTCGAGGGCGCCACCGCCTTCGACTGGGGCGTCAGCAAGCTCGAAGGCATCGCGCCGACCCTCTACTTCGGCATCGACAAGCCGGTCGACCTGTACACCGCCCAGGAGAAGATCGCCACGGCCGTGGGCAAGGAGGCCGAGTTCAAGAAGCTGAAGTCGGACTACGACACCAAGGCCGCCAAGATCAAGGCCGACTACGCCGGCAAGCTCAACACCGTCAAGTGGACCATCGCGTCGTCCTACGGCGGCGGCGAGTTCCTCGTCGACACCAGCAGCTCCTGGGTCGGCCGGGTGCTGAGCGACGTGGGCGCCACCTTCTCCCAGGCGTCCGGCGACACCAAGGAGCACGAGGTCACCTACTCGACCGAGAAGCTCGACGTGCTCGCCGACGCCGACATCATCCTGGTCCCTCGGACGGCCGCCACCGGCGAGGTCCCGCAGGACACCAAGGACCTCGACAAGCAGCCGTCCTGGAAGAACCTCAAGGCCGTCCAGGCGAACAAGGTCATCCCGGTCACCTACGCGACCAGCGACCGGTACGGCACCTCGATCGACGTGCTCGGCCAGATCGAGACCATCCTCAAGGGCCTCTAGGCCCCGGCCGGCCGGCCCGCCGGGCACCTCCCCGGCGGGCCGCCCCGCGCCCCTGCACCGCGCACACCACCACGCACCCCCCACGAACCAGCACGCACCACCACGCACCACAGCGCACCAGCGAGCGCCCCGGGCTTGCATCGTCGGCGGGGCCGCACCGAACCGGGAAGGGCCGACCATGCCTCAGGCGGGCACCAACACCACGCAGGTCGAGCCGGCCGCAGTCCTCCAGGAGCTGACGGCGGCACAGGCAGGGGTACTCGCCGCACAGCGGATCGACCCGGACAACCCGGCCTACAACGTCGGCCAGTACGTCGAGATCACCGGGCCGTTCGACCCCGCGCTGCTGGAGCGGGCGCTGCGCCGGACCCTCGCCGAGGCCGACGGCCTGCACGTCCGGCTCGCCGAGCACGAGGGCCGCACCGTCCAGCTGCCCACCGCCTTCGACGCCGACGCCTGGCAGCTGCCCCGGCTCGACACCAGCGCCGCCGCCGACCCGGTGGCCGCCGCCACCGCGCTCGTCCGGGCCCAACTCGCCGTCCCTACCCCGCTGGAGGGCCCCGAGGCCAGCCCGCTGCACGGCGCCCTGCTGGTCCGGGTCGGCGAGCAGCGCCACCTCTGGTTCCAGTGGTTCCACCACCTGGTCGTCGACGGCTACAGCGTCGCGCTCCTCACCCGCCGGGTCGCCGAGGTGTACACCGCCCTCGCCGCCGGCACCGACGTGCCCGACAGCCCGCTGCGCCCGCTCGCCGTCCTGGTGGAGGCCGAGCGCGAGTACCTCGCCGGCCCCGCCGCCGCCGAGGGCCGGGAGTACTGGAACACCCGCTTCGCGGACCGCCCCGCCGTCGTCGGCCTCACCGAGGCGACCGCCCAGGCCGCGCCCGCCGCCCGGTACCACCGCGCCGAACTGACCGCCGAGGACTCGGCCGCCGTGCTCGCCTCGGCCCGGGCGGCCCGCGCGACCTGGGCCGAGGCGGCCGCCGCCGCCCTCGCCGGCTACCTGCACCTGATGACCGGGACGCCGGACGTCGTGCTCGGCATGCACTTCATGGCCCGCACCGCCCCCGGCACCCTGCGGGTGCCCGGCATGGCCGTCAACATCCTGCCCGTACGGATCGCCGTCGCCGGGACGGACAGCCACACCGGGCTGATGCGCCGCGCCGCCGCCGAGCTCACCGCGACCCGCCGCCACCAGCGCCACCGGGGCGAGGAGATCCGCCGCGACCTCGGCCTGGTCGGCACCGACCACCGGCTCCACGGGCCGCTGCTCAACATCAAGCCCTTCGACCTCGCGCTGGACTTCGCGGGCAGCCCCGGACAGACCGTCACCCTGGCCTCCGGCCCGGTCGACGACCTCTCGCTGTCCGTCACCAAGACCCCGGACGACCGGCTGGTGCTGGAGTTCGGGGCCAACCCGGAGCTCTACACCCAGGCCGCGCTGGAACTGCACGCCGACCGCTGCGCCGGCCTGCTCGCCCGGCTCGCCGCCGACCCGGAGCGGCCGATCGGCGACCAGCCGCTGCTCGCCGACGCCGAGCGGACCGCCGTGCTGCACGACTGGAACGCCACCGCCCGGGAGGTCCGCGAGGGCACCCTGGTCAGCCGGATCGCGGAGCGCGCCGCCGCCACGCCGCAGGCCCCCGCCGTCGTCTTCGAGGGCGAGACGCTCAGCTACGCCACGCTCGCCGAGCGCTCCGACGCGCTGGCCCGCTCGCTGGCCGCCGCCGGCGCCGGCCCGGAGACCGTGGTCGCCGTGGCCGTGCCGCGCTCCGCCGACCTGCTGGTCGCCCTGCTCGCCGTCCTCAGGACCGGCGCCGCCTACCTGCCGTTGGACGCCGACTACCCGGCCGACCGGCTCGCCCACATGATCGAGGACGCCCGCCCGGTCCGCGTCGTCACCGTCCCCGAGGTGCTGGACCGGCTGCCGGAGAGCGCCCGCGCCGCCGCCGTCCTGATCGGCCCCGGCCACACCCCCGCCGGCGCCACCACGACCGCCCTGCCCGCCGTCGACCCCGACTCCGCGGCCTACGTCATCTACACCTCCGGCTCCACCGGCCGCCCCAAGGGCGTCGTGGTGCCGCACCGCGCCATCGTCAACCGGCTGGCCTGGATGCAGCACGCCTACCGCCTCACCCCCGAGGACCGCGTCCTGCAGAAGACCCCCGCCAGCTTCGACGTCTCGGTCTGGGAGTTCTTCTGGGCGCTCTGCGAGGGCGCCGCCGTCGTCCTGGCCCGCCCCGAGGGCCACAAGGACCCGACCTACCTCGCCGCCCTGATCGCCGACACGGGCGTCACCACCCTGCACTTCGTGCCGTCCATGCTCCGCGCCTTCCTGGAGGAGCCGACCGCCGCCGCCGGCTGCGGCGGATTGCGGCGCGCCTTCTGCTCCGGTGAGGCCCTGCCCGGCGACGTCGTCGAGCGCTGGTACGCCGCGCTGCCCGACGTCCCGCTGCACAACCTCTACGGGCCCACCGAAGCGGCCGTGGACGTCACCCACCACCCCACCGAGCCCGGCGCCGGCGTCGTCCCGATCGGACGCCCGGTCTGGAACACCCGCCTGTACGTACTGGACGCCCGGCTGCGCCCCGCCCCGGTCGGCGCGCCCGGTGAGCTGTACCTGGCCGGCGTCCAGCTGGCCCGCGGCTACCTGGGCCGCCCCGGCCTGACGGCCGAGCGGTTCGTCGCCTCCCCGTTCGCCCACGGCGAGCGGCTCTACCGCACCGGCGACCTCGTCCGCTGGGCCCCCGACGGCACCGTCGAGTACCTCGGCCGCACCGACGACCAGGTCAAGGTCCGCGGCTTCCGGATCGAACTCGGCGAGATCGAGGCCGCCCTGGAGGCGCTGCCCGGGGTCGCCCAGGCCGCCGTCACCGCCCGCGAGCTCACCCCCGGCGGCGCCCGCCAACTGGTCGGCTACGTCGCCCCGGCCCCCGCCGACCCGGACCACCTGCTGGCCGCCCTGGCCGCCACCCTGCCCGAGCACATGGTCCCGGCCGTCCTGGTCGGCCTCGACGCGCTCCCGCTGAGCCTCAACGGCAAGCTCGACCGCAAGGCGCTGCCGGCCCCCCGGCAGGCCGGCGACGGCGCCGCCCGCGCCCCGCGCACCGAGACCGAGCGGATCCTCACCGACCTCGTCGCCGAGGTCCTCGGCCTGGACACGGTCGGCGTCGACGACAACTTCTTCTCCCTCGGCGGCGACAGCATCTCCGCCATCCAGCTCGGCAGCCGGGCCCGCCGGGCCGGCCTCGCCCTCACCCCCCGGGTGGTCTTCGAACGGCGCACCGTCGCCCGGATCGCCGCCGTCGCCGAGCAGACCGCCCCGGCGGTCCGCCGGGCCGGCGTCGAGGGCACCGGCCCGCTGCCCGCCACCGCGATCAGCTCCTGGCTGCGCGAGCGCGGCGGCCCGGTCACCCGGTTCAGCCAGCACACCGTGGTCACCGTCCCGGCCGGCCTCGACCGCGCCCGGCTCACCGCCGCCCTGGACACCCTGACCGACCACCACGACGCCCTGCGGCTGCGCCTGGACATCGCCGCCGACGGCACCTGGACCCAGCAGATCCGGCCCGCCGGCAGCGCCCCCGCCGCCGAGCGGCTGCGCCACCTCACCGTCGCCCCGGCCGAGCTGTCCGCCGCCGCCGCGATCGAGCGCGAGGCCGCCGTCGACCGACTCGACCCCGAACAGGGCGTCGTGCTGCAGGCCGTCCACCTGGACGCCGGCCCGGACACCGACGGCCTGCTCGTCCTCGCCGCCCACCACCTGGCCGTGGACGGCGTCTCCTGGCGCATCCTGCTCCCCGACCTGCGCGCCGCCTACGAGGGCCGCCCGCTCGACCCGGTCGCCACCTCGCCGCGCGGCTGGGCCCTCGGCCTCGCCGAGGCGGCCACCGGTGACCGGATCCGCGCCGAACTGCCCGGCTGGCAGGCCGTGCTGGCCGACGGCGCCGGCCCGCTGCTCGGCGACCGCCCGCTCGACCCGGCCCGCGACACCGCCGCCACCACCCGCCGGCTGCGCCTCACGCTGCCCGCCGCCCGCACCGCCCCGCTGCTCACCGCCGTGCCCGCCACCCACCGGGCCGGCGTGGACCACACCCTGCTCGCCGGTCTCGCGCTCGCCCTGCTCGGCCGCCGCCGCGACCGGCACGGCGCCGGCGCCCGCGCCGACCTGCTGCTGCGGCTGGAGGGCCACGGCCGCGAGGACCAGCTCGTCCCCGGCGCCGACACCACCCGCACCGTGGGCTGGCTGACCACCGAGTTCCCGGCCCGCCTCGACCTGGCCGGCCTGGACCTCGACGAGGCGCTGACCGGTGGCGCCGCCGCCGGCCGCGCCCTGGCCCTGGTCAAGGAGCAGCTGCGGGCCCTGCCCAACGCCGGCGCCGGCTACGGCCTGCTCCGCCACCTGGACCCGGTCTCCGGCCCCGCCCTGGCCGACGCCGACCAGCCGCAGCTGCTCTTCAACTACCTCGGCCGCTTCACCGCGGACGGCGCGCACTGGACCGTCGCCCGCGAGGCCGGCGACGCCGTCGCGGCCGGCGCCGACCCCGCGCTGCCCACCGCCCACGCCCTGGAGGTCGGCGCCTTCGTCCACGACGGCCCCGACGGCGCCGAACTCGCCGTCACCCTCTCCTGGCCGCACGGCGTCCTGACCGAGGAGGCCGTCCGCGACATCGCCGAGCGCTGGTTCGCCGCGCTGGACGCCCTCGCCGCGTACGCCGCCCGGCCGGACGCCGGCGGGCTCACCCCCAGCGACGTCCCGCTGGCCGCCGTCAGCCAGCCGCTGCTGGACCGGATCGCGGCCGAACACCCCGGCACCGTCGACGTCCTGCCGCTCTCCCCGCTCCAGGAGGGCCTGCTCTTCCACGCCCTCTACCAGCGCGAGGAGGGCACCGACGACCTCTACACCTCGCTCACCTCGCTGGACCTGCGCGGCCCGCTGGAGCGGCCGGCCCTGCGCCGCGCCGTGGACGCCGTGGTCAACCGGCACTCCGCGCTGCGCTCCGGCTTCACCGCGATCGGCGAGCACCCGCTCCAGCTGGTGGCGGACACCGTCACGGTGCCCTGGACCGAGCACGACCTCACCGCCCTGCCCGCCGACCGGCGCGACGCCGCGGTCGCCGGGATCGAGGACGAGGAGGCCTCCCGCCGGTTCGACCTCGCCCGGCCGCCGCTGGTGCGCTGCGCGCTCGTCACCCTCGGCGCGGACCACCACCGCCTGGTGCTGACCCGCCACCACATCGTGATGGACGGCTGGTCCACCCCGGTCCTGCTGCGCGAGCTGGTCACCGCCTACGGCGACGGCGGCGCGAGCGCCGCGCTGCCCGCCACCACCCCGTACGCCGACCACCTCGGCTGGCTGGCCGCCCGGGACGCCGGCGCCGACACGCTCGCCTGGCGCGAGGCGCTGGCCGGCCTGGAGGCGCCGACCCTGCTCGCCGACACCCTGGGCCGCCCGGCCGGCGGCCCGGCCGCCGCCGGCGCCGAGATCCACCTGCCGCTGTCCGCCGAGCTCGCGGCGGCGCTCACCGGCACCGCCCGGGCGCACGGACTCACCCTCAACACCCTGGTCCAGGGCGCCTGGGCGATCCTGCTCGGCCGTCTCACCGGCCGCGCGGACGTGGTCTTCGGCGCCACCGTCTCCGGCCGTCCCGGCGAGCTGCCCGGCGTGGAGTCCATGGTCGGCCTGTTCAGCAACACCGTGCCGGTCCGCTTCCGCCCCGAGGAGGACGAGCCCGCCGTCGAGGCGCTCACCCGGCTGCAGGCCCAGCAGTCCGCGCTGCTCGACCACCAGTACCTCGGCCTGGCCGACATCCAGGCGCTCGCCGGGCACGGCACCCTCTTCGACACCCTGCTGGTCTTCGAGAACTACCCGGTCGACCCCGACCGGCTGACCGCCCGCGGCCTGCGGGTCGCCGGCATCGGCAACCGGGGCGCCACCCACTACCCGCTGACCGTGCTCACCCTCCCCGGCGAGGCGCCGCGGCTCACCGTCGAGTACCGCGCCGACGTGTTCACCGCCGAGCAGGCCGCCGCCGTCGGCGCCCGCCTGCTGCGGGTGCTGGAGACCGTCGCCACCCGGCCCGGGACGCCCGTCGGCGAGCTGGAGGTCCTGGACGGGCGGGAGCGCGACACGCTGCTGCGCGGCTGGAACGCCACCGGCCGCGAGGTCCCCGCCGGGACGGTCGTCGACGCCTTCGAGGCCCGCGCCGCCGCCACCCCCGACGACACCGCCGTGGTCTTCGGCGACCGGCGCCTCAGCTACGCCGAGCTGGCCGGGCGGGTCGAGCTGACCGCCCGCCACCTCGCCGCGCTCGGCGCCCGCCCCGGCCGGGTGGTCGCGCTGGCGCTGCCCCGCTCGGCCGAGCTGGTGGCCGCCCTGCTCGGGGTGCTGAAGTCGGGCGCCGCGTACCTGCCGGTCGACCTCGACCACCCGGACGAGCGGATCGCGCTGATGCTCGCCGACGCGGAACCGCTGGTCACCCTGACCACCGACGAGGTCGCCCGCACCCGCCCGGTCCTCGCCGGGCACGGCCTGGGCACCCTGACCACCGGCCGGCTCGGCGCACTGGACGCCGACCCCGTCCGCCCCGACCCCGACGACCTCGCCTACGTCATCCACACCTCCGGCTCCACCGGCCGCCCCAAGGGCGTCCAGGTGCCGCACCGCGGCCTGGCCAACATGCTGGAGCACCACGGCGGGACGGTCTTCGCCCGGGCCGAGCGGGCCGCCGGCGGCCGCCGGCTGCGGGCCGCGCACACCGCGTCGTTCTCCTTCGACTCCTCCTGGGAGCAGCTGCTCTGGCTGATCCGCGGCCACGAGCTGCACGTCTACGGCGAGGACCTGCGCCGCGACCCGCAGGCCCTGGTCGCCCGGCTGCTCGCCGACCGGATCGACACCCTGGACGTCACCCCGTCGTTCGGCCGGCAGCTGGTCGAATGGGGCCTGCTCGACTCGGCGGAGCACCGCCCGCTGCTCTTCCTGGTCGGTGGCGAGGCCGTCGGCGACGCCCTGTGGAGCCGGATCCGCGACACCGAGGGCGTGCTCGGCCACAACTTCTACGGCCCGACCGAGTACACCGTCGACACCCTGGGCGCGGCCCTGGACGAGAGCCCCACCCCGTGCGTCGGCCGGCCGATCGGCAACACCCGGGTCTACGTGCTGGACGCCCGGCTGCGGCCCGTCCCGGCCGGGGTCCCCGGCGAGCTGTACATCGCCGGCGAGGGCCTGGCCCGCGGCTACGGCAACCGCCCCGGTCTGACCGCCGGCCGCTTCGTCGCCTGCCCGTTCGGCGACGGCGAGCGGATGTACCGCACCGGCGACGTGGTCCGCTGGCGCGGCGACGGCACGCTGGACTACCTGGGCCGCGACGACGACCAGGTGAAGATCCGCGGCTTCCGGATCGAGCCCGGCGAGGTCGAGGCCGCGCTGGCCGCCCTGCCCGGCGTGGCCCAGGCCGCCGTGCTGGCCCGCGCCACCGCCACCGGCGTCAAGCGGCTGATCGGCTACGTCGTGCCCGCCCCCGGCGGCGAGGCCGACCCGGCCGCCCTGCGCCGGACGCTGGCCGGGTCGCTGCCCGAGTACATGGTCCCGGCCGCGATCGTGCCGCTGCCGGCGCTGCCGGCGCTGCCGCTGAACGTCAACGGCAAGCTGGACCGGCACGCCCTGCCCGAGCCGGAGGCGGGCGCCTTCGCGGCGCCCGCCGGCCGCGCCCCGCGCGACGAGCGCGAGGCCGTGGTCTGCGGCGTCTTCGCCGAGGTGCTCGGCCTGCCGCAGGCCGGGGTCGAGGACGACTTCTTCGACCTCGGCGGCCACTCCCTGCTCGCCACCCGCGTGGTCGGCCGGCTACGCGCCGCGCTGCGGGTCGAGGTCGCCGTGCGGGACCTCTTCGAGAGCCGCACCGCCGCGGCCCTGGCCGCCCGGCTGGCCACCGCCGCCACCGGCCGCCCCGCCCCGGCCGCGCGGCCCCGCCCCGAGCCGCTGCCGCTCTCCGCCGCGCAGGCCCGGCTCTGGTTCCTGTACCGGCTGGAGGGCCCCAGCACCGCGTACACCATCCCGTGCGCGCTGCGGATCGACGGCGCCGTCGACACCGACGCGCTGCGCGCCGCCTTCGCGGACGTCCTGGCCCGGCACGAGGCGCTGCGGACGGTCTTCCCCGACCGGGACGGCCGGCCCCACCAGCGGATCCTGACCCCCGAGCAGGCCGGCGTGCCCTTCACCGTGGAGGAGGTCGCGGCGGGCCGGCTCGACCGGGCGGTCGCCGCCGCCGGCGCCTACGCCTTCGAGCTCGCCGAGGAGATCCCGGTCCGCGCCACCCTGCTCCGCGCCGGGCCGCAGCGGTCGGTGCTGAGCGTCGCGCTGCACCACATCGCGGGCGACGAGTGGTCCGAGGGGGTGCTGCTGCGCGACCTCGACCACGCCTACGCCGCCCGCCTGGCCGGCACGGCGCCGGTCTTCGAGCCGCTGCCGCTCCAGTACGCGGACCACGCGCTCTGGCAGGCCGACCTGCTCGCCGACCAGGACGGCAGCGCCGCCACCCAGGCCCGCTACTGGACGCGGCGGCTGGCCGACCTGCCGGCCGAACTCGCCCTGCCGACCGACCGGCCGAGGCCCGCCGAGGCCACCGGCCGGGGCGGCGCGGTACGGCTGCGGCTGCCCGACGCCCTCCACCGGGAGCTGCGCGGCTACGCCCAGCGCAGCGGCGCGACCCCGTTCATGGTCACCCAGGCGGCCGCCGCGCTGCTGCTCGGCGGGCTCGCCGGCACCACCGACGTGGCGCTCGGCACCCCGGTCGCCGGGCGCGCCGACGAGGTGCTGGAGCCGGTCGTCGGCTTCTTCGTCAACACCCTGGTGCTGCGTCATGACCTTTCCGGCGAGCCGACCTTCGACGACCTGGTGGCCCGCGCCCGGGAGACCGTGCTGGGCGCGCTCGCCCACCAGGACCTGCCGTTCGACCGGCTGGTCGAGATCGTCAACCCGGAGCGCTCGCTCGGCCGCCACCCGCTGTTCCAGGTGATGGTCCAGCACCGCAAGGAGGCCGGCGGCCTGGACCGCCTGCTGGGCGCCCGCACCACGCTGCTGCCCGACCCGGTGCACGCGGCCCGCTTCGACCTGGCCTTCACCTTCGTGGAGTCCGCCGACGGCGACCACACCGACCTGACCGTCATCTACGCCGACGACCTCTTCCACCGCTCCACCGGCCGGCTCTTCGGCGCCCGCCTGCTGCGGGTGCTGGAGCAGGCGCTGGCCGCGCCGGACCGCCCGGCCGCCCGGGTCGAGCTGACCGGTGCCCAGGAGCGGCGCGGCCTCGCGGGGGAGTGGAACGCCACCGACCGCGAGGTGGCGCCGGGCACCCTGGTGACCCGGATCGCCGAGCGGGTCGCCGCCACGCCCGACGCGGTCGCGGTGGCCTTCGAGGGCGCGGAGGTGACCTACCGCGGCCTGGACGAGCGGGCCGGCCGCCTGGCCCGCGTCCTCGCCGCGCACGGCGCCGGACCGGACCGGATCGTCGCGGTCGCCGTGCCGCGCTCGGTCGAGCTGATGGTCGCCCTGCTCGCGGTGC
Organism: Kitasatospora sp. NPDC005751; assembly: GCF_040630835.1. Taxonomy (NCBI): domain Bacteria; kingdom Bacillati; phylum Actinomycetota; class Actinomycetes; order Kitasatosporales; family Streptomycetaceae; genus Kitasatospora; species Kitasatospora sp. NPDC005751. The sequence goes on along the minus strand of NZ_JBEXYC010000073.1, from coordinate 8,001 downwards.
TCAAGTCCGGCGCCGCCTACCTGCCGCTGGACACCGAGTACCCGGCGGACCGGCTGGCCGCGATGGTCGAGGACGCCGCCCCGGTCTGCGTGCTCACCCTGCCCGGCACGGCCGGCGCGCTGCCGGTCGTCCCCGGCGTGCCGGTGCTCGGCGTCGACGCCGACGGGCCGCAGGCCGAGCCGGTCGCCCCGGAGCCGGAACACCCCGCCTACGTGATCTTCACCTCCGGCTCGACCGGCCGCCCCAAGGGCGTCGTCGTCCCGCACCGGGCGGTCGTCAACCGGCTCGACTGGATGCGCGAGGTCTACAGCATCACCCCGCAGGACCGGATCCTGCAGAAGACCCCGGCCGGCTTCGACGTCTCGGTCTGGGAGTTCTTCCTGCCGCTGGTCAGCGGCGCCCGGGTGGTCCTGGCCAGGCCCGGCGGCCACCGGGAGCCGGAGTACCTGGCCGCGCTCGCCGCCGGCGCGGGCATCTCCACCGCGCACTTCGTGCCCTCGATGCTCACCGCCTTCACCGCGGTGGCCGAGGCCGACCGCACCGTCCGGGACCGCTTCGCCGGGGTGCGCCGGGTGTTCTGCTCCGGCGAGGCGCTGCCGCCCGCGGCGGTCGAGCGCTTCGCGGCCCTCTGGCCGCAGATCGAGCTGCACAACCTCTACGGGCCCACCGAGGCCGCCGTGGACGTCACCTACCACCGCGCCTGGGCCGGCTCCGGCGTCGTCCCGATCGGACGCCCCGTCTGGAACACCCGCCTGTATGTGCTGGACGCCCGGCTGCGGCCGGTCCCGGTCGGCGTGCCCGGCGAGCTGTACCTGGGCGGTGTCCAGCTGGCCCGCGGCTACCTGGGCCGCCCCGGCCTGAGCGCCGGCCGGTTCGTCGCCGACCCGTTCGCCCGGGGCGAGCGCATGTACCGCACCGGAGACCTGGTCCGGCGGCTGGTCGACGGCGAGGTCGAGTACCTCGGCCGCACCGACGACCAGGTGAAGATCCGCGGCTTCCGGATCGAACTCGGCGAGGTGGAGGCCGCGCTGGCCGCCGCACCGGGCGTGGCCCAGGCGGCCGTCGCCGCCCGCGCCGTCACCGAGGGCGGCGCCCGCCAGCTGTTCGGCTACGTCGTCCCGCAGCCGGGTGCCTCGGTCGGCGGCGACGCCGTCCGCGCCGCGGTGGCCGCGGTGCTGCCCGAGCACATGGTCCCGGCCGCCGTCACCGTGCTGGACGCGCTGCCGCTGAGCGTCAACGGCAAGCTCGACCGCAAGGCGCTGCCCGACCCGGCCCGCCGCCCGGCCGCCACCCCCGCGGCGGCCGGGCAGACCCCGGGCCGCTCGCTGGCCAGGGTCTTCGCCGAGGTGCTGGGCCTGCCCGAGGTCGGCGAGGAGGAGAACTTCTTCGCCCTCGGCGGCGACAGCATCGTCTCCATCCAACTGGTCAGCCGGGCCCGCGCGGCCGGCTTCCCGATCGCCGCCAAGGACGTCTTCCAGTACCCGACCCCGGCCGCGCTCGCCGCCGCCAAGGGCCTGGGCACGCCCGCCGCACCCGCCGGCCCGGCGGCCGTCGCGCCGCCCGCCGACGGCGAGCTGCCCGCCCTGCCGGTGGTGCACTGGCTGCGCGAACGCGGCGGCCCGATCGACCGGTTCAACCAGTCCGTCCTGCTGACCGTCCCGGCCGGGCTGCGGGAGCAGCCCCTGCGGGACGCGCTGGCGGCCCTCGCCACCCGCCACCCGGCGCTGCGGCTGCGGCTGGACCGCACCGACGGCCTCTGGACCCAGGAGGTCCTGGCCGCCGACGCGGCCCCCGCCCTGACCGACCCGCGCACCCTGCGCCGGGTCGACGCCCGGGGCGCGCGGGAGGCGGGACCCGCCGGGTGGACCGCCCTGCTGACCCGCGAGGCGGACGCGGCCGCGGCGGCGCTCGACCCCGGCACCGGCCGGGTCCTTGGCGCCGTCTGGTTCGACGCCGGCCCGGACACCGACGGCCGGCTGCTGCTGACCGTCCACCACCTCGCCGTGGACGGGGTCTCCTGGCGCACCCTGCTGCCCGGCCTGCGCACCGCCTACGAGGCGCTGGCGGCCGGCGGCCGCCCGGCCCTCGAACCTGAGGCCCACAGCCTGCGCGCCTGGTCCGAGCAGCTGCTCGCGCACGCCCACGAGCGCGGCCGGATCGCCGAGGCCCGGCAGTGGCGGGAGGTCCTCGACGGTCCGGCCGGGCCGCTCGGCGGCCTCACCGCCGACCCGGCCCGGGACACCGTCGCCACTCTGCGCACGCTGCGCCGCACCCTGCCCGCCGACCGCACCGAGCCGCTGCTGACCGTCCTGCCGCAGTCCTTCGGCGCCGGCGTGGACGACGTGCTGCTGGCCGGCCTCGCCCTCGGCGTGGCCGCCGCCCGCCCGGGCGCCGCACCGGCCGTCCGGGTCGACCTGGAGGGCCACGGCCGGGGCGGCAGCGAGGCGGCCGGACTCACCCCGGACCTCGCCCGCACCGTCGGCTGGTTCACCACCGTGCACCCCGTCCGGCTCGACCTGACCGGGCTGGACCCGGCCGAGGCGATGACCGGCGGCGCGATGACCGGCCAGGCGCTCAAGCAGGTCAAGGAGCAGCTGCGGGCCGCCCCCGACCGGGGCCTGGGCTTCGGCCTGCTGCGCCACCTCAACGCGCAGACCGCGCCGCTGCTGGCCGCGGTGCCCCGCTCCGAGGTGCTGTTCAACTACCGCGGCCGGACGGACACCGGCGCCGGACCGCAGGGCGGCTGGGCGTTCGCCCCGCAGGACGAGCGCACCGCCGTCGCCGCCGCGGCCGGCCCCGACCGGCTGATGCCGGCCGGCTACCCGCTGGAGATCGACGCGGTCGTCGCCGCCGGCCCCGACGGCCGCCCGGAGCTGACGGTCGAGTGGAGCTGGCCGGGCGCGCTGTTCGGCGAGGACGAGGTGGCGGCGCTGGCCGACTCCTGGTTCGCCGCGCTCGACGCGCTCGCCCGGCACGCCGCCGGCGGCGACGCGGGCGGGGTGACGCCGTCCGACCTCGACCTCGTCCGGCTCAAGCAGACCCAGATCGACCGGCTGGAGTCGCGGCTGCGCAGGCGCCGCCGATGAGCCGCGAACCGGGCGGCGCCGCCGCCCCCGACCCCACCGACCGCCACCCCACCCCCAGGACCGAGAACCCCGTGACGAACGACTCCACCGCACCGATCGACGACTCGCAGGCCCAGGCCCCGGCCGCGTCGGCCCTGGAGGACGTGTACCCGCTCTCCTCCCTGCAGGAGGGGCTCCTCTTCCACGCGCTCTACGACGACGAGGCGCGCGACGTCTACGTCGTGCAGTCGCACCTCGACCTGGCCGGCCCGGTCGACGCCGCCCGGCTGGCCGCCGCCGTCGACGCGCTGCTGGTGCGGCACGCCAACCTGCGCGCCGGGTTCTGGTACGAGGACCCGGAGGCGGTCGTCCAGTTCGTCCAGCGCGAGGTGGAGACCCCGCTGCGGGTGGTCGACCTGACCGCCCCGGCCGGGGCGGAGCAGGACGCCGCGGTACTGGCCGCGATGGACGAGGACTGGCACCACCGGTTCGAGCTGGACGCCCCGCCGCTGCTGCGGCTGGCCCTGCTCCGGCTGGGGCCGGACCGCTCCCGGCTCGTCATCACCTGCCACCACCTGCTGCTCGACGGCTGGTCGATGCCGATCCTGGTGCGCGAGCTGCTGGCGCTCTACGGGTCGGCCGGCGACCTCGCCGCGCTGCCCGCCGTCCGCCCCTACAAGGACCACCTGGCGCTGCTCGCCACCCGCGACACCGCCGCCGCCGAGGCCGCCTGGGGCGCCGCGCTGGCCGGCTTCGCCCAGACCCACCCGGTCGCGCCGGGCGCCGGCGTCGCCACCGCCGTCGAACCGGCGGTGGTCACCCTGCACGCCGAGCGCGAACTCTCCGCCGCCGTCGCCGAGGCCGCCCGAGGCCGGGGCCTGACCCTCGGCAACCTCGCCCACACCCTCTGGGGCGTCCTGCTCGGCTCGCTCACCGGCACCGCCGACGTGGTCTTCGGCACCACCGTCTCCGGCCGCCCCGACGACCTGCCCGGCGCCGACACCATGGTCGGCCTCTTCATCAACACCGTGCCGGTGCGCGTGCGGCTCGCCCCCGGCGCCACCCTGGCCGGCGCCGCCGCCGCCGTCCAGCGCGAGCAGGCCGAGCTGATCGCTCACCAGCACCTCGGCCTCGGCACCATCCAGCGGCTCGCCGACGTCGAGGGCGCGCTCTTCGACACCCTGCTCGTGGTCGAGAACTACCAGGGCGGCGGCGACGCGCTCCGCACGAGCCTGGGCACCGTCGAGGGCCTGGCCGTCACCGCGCTCGGCGCCCGCGACGCCACCCACTACCCGCTGGGCCTGACCGTGCTGCCCGGCGAGCGGCTGCGCCTGGAGCTGGAGTACCGGCCCGAGCTGTTCACCGAGGCCGAGGCCGGTCGGATCGCCGACCGCTTCCTGCGCCTGCTCGCCGCGTTCGCCGCCGACCCGGACACCCCGCTCGCCCGGCTGGACCTGCTCGACGCCGCCGAGCGCGCCGCGCTGCCCGCCACCGTCTCCGGCGGCGAGCACCGCGTCCCGGACGCCACCGCCGCCGACCTGTTCGCCGACCGGGCCGCCCGCACCCCGGACGCCCGGGCCCTGGTCGGTCCCGGCCTGACCGGCGGCCCGGCCCCCGTCCAGCTCTCCTTCGCCGAACTGGACGCCGCCGCCGACCGGCTGGCCCGGCTGCTGCGCGCCCACGGCTTGGGCGCCGACGACATCGCCGCCCTCGCGCTGCCGCGCTCCGCCGAGTCGGTCACCGCGCTGCTCGCCGTCCTGCGGGCCGGCGCCGCCTACCTGCCGATCGACCTCGACCACCCGGACGAGCGGCTCGCCCTGCTCCTGGCGGACGCCCGCCCCGCCGTCGTCCTGACCACCGCCCAGGTCGCCGCCCGGCTGCCCGAGGTGCCCGGCGCCGCCGTCCTGCTGCTGGACGACCCGCGGACCGCCGCCGACCTCGCCGCGCTGCCCGCCGGCCCGCTCACCGACGCCGAGCGCGGCGGTCCCGTCCACCCCGACGCCGCCGCGTACGTCATCCACACCTCCGGCTCCACCGGCCGGCCCAAGGGCGTGGTGATCCCGCACCGCGGCCTCGGCAACCTGATCCACGACCACCTGGCCACCACCTTCGCCGACGCGCTGCGCGCCACCGGCCGGGCCCGGCTGCGCGCCCTGCACACCGCGTCGTTCTCCTTCGACTCCTCGTGGGAGCAGCTGATCTGGCTGATCGGCGGCCACGAGCTGCACGTCCTCGGCGAGGACGACCGCCGGGACGCCGAGGCGGTGGTCGGCTACACCCGCGCCCACCGCGTCGACGCCCTCGACGTCACCCCCTCGTACGCCCAGCAGCTGCTCGACAGCGGCCTGCTGGCCGGCGAGCACCGCCCGGCGGTGCTGCTGCTCGGCGGCGAGGCGCTGCCCGAACCGCTCTGGACCAGGCTGCGCGGCGAGGCCGGCGTCACCGCCGTCAACTACTACGGCCCGACCGAGTTCACCGTCGACGCCCTGGTCGCCGACCTCGCGGACAGCGCCGCCCCGGTCATCGGCCGCCCGCTGCGCGGGACCCGCGCCCACGTGCTGGACGGCCTGCTGCGGCCGGTCCCGGCCGGCGTGCCCGGTGAGCTGTACCTGGCCGGCCCGCAGCTGGCCCGCGGCTACCTGGACCGCCCCGGCCTGACCGCCGGCCGGTTCGTCGCCGACCCGTTCGCCCCGGGTGAGCGCATGTACCGCACCGGAGACCTGGTCCGCCGCCGGGCCGACGGCGAGGTCGAGTACCTCGGCCGCACCGACGACCAGGTGAAGATCCGCGGCTACCGGATCGAACTCGGCGAGATCGAGGCCGCGCTGGCCGGGCAGCCGGGCGTGGCCCAGGCCGCCGTGCTGGTCCGGCCCGGCGCCGTCCGGCGCATCGTCGCCTACATCGTCCCCGCCCGGGACGCCCTGCTCGACACCGAGGAACTCCACCGGGCGCTCGCCGCCCGGCTGCCGGAGTACATGGTGCCGTCCGCCTTCGCCGTGCTGGACGCGCTGCCGCTGACCGTCAACGGCAAGCTCGACCGGGCCGCACTGCCCGACGAGGCGCTCGCCTACACCGGCCTGGCGGCCGGCCGGGACGCCGGCTCCGAGACCGAGCAGCTGCTCTGCGACCTGTACGCGGAGGTCCTCGGCCTGCCGCGGGCCGGCGTCGAGGACGACTTCTTCCGCCTCGGCGGCGACAGCATCTCCTCGATCCGGCTGATCGGCGCCGGTCGCGCCGAGGGGCTCTCGCTCAGCCCGCGCGACGTGTTCGAGCGCCGCACCCCGGCCGCCCTCGCCGAGCTGGCCGACCGCCGCGAGGCGGCCGGCGCCGCCCCGGAGCTGCCCGAGCTGCCTCCGGCGACCGAGGCCGAACTGGCCCTCGTCCGCGCCGCCGTGCCCAAGCTGGAGATCGAGGACGTCTGGCCGGTCTCCCCGCTCCAGGAGGGCCTGCTCTTCGAGGCCGGGTACGACGAGCAGGCGCTGGACGTCCACACCTCGCGCGACGTGCTCTCGCTGACCGCCCGGATCCCGCTGGAGGTGCTGCGCGCCGCCGTGGCCGCCGTGCTGGACGGCCATCCCAACCTGCGGGCCGGCTTCCTCCAGGACGGCCTGGAGCGCCCGGTGCAGTTCCTGCCGCGCGCCGTCGACGTCCCGCTCATCGAGGTCGACCTCTCGGCGCTCGGCACGGACGACTTCGAGGCCGAACTGCGCCTCCTCAAGGAGCGCGAGGCGTTCACCCGCTTCGACCTCGCCGCGCCGCCGCTGCTGCGGCTGGTCTCGGTGCTCGCCCCCGACGGCGGCCAGCGCGTCCTGATCACCAACCACGCGCTGCTCTGGGACGGCTGGTCCTCCGGGCTCTTCCTCCAGGAGGTGCTGACCCGCTGCGCCGGCGAGCGCCCGCCGGCCGCCGGTCTGCCCTACCGGGACTTCCTGCGCTGGCTGGCCGGCCAGGACCAGGAGGCCGGCCGGGCCGCCTGGCGCTCCGCGCTGGAGGGCCTGGCCGAGCCGACGCTGCTCGCCCCGCAGGCCCGCGAGCGGGCCGCGCTGCTGCCGGAGGAGGTCGTCGTCGAGGCCCCCGCCGGGCTCGGCGAGCGGCTGGCCGCCTTCGGCCGGGAGCACGGCCTGACCCTCAACACCGTGCTCTCCGGCGCCTGGGGCCTGCTGCTGGCCGGTCTGACGGCCCGCGAGGACGTGGTGTTCGGCGCCACCGTCTCCGGCCGCCCGGCCGAGCTGCCCGGCATCGACGCCACCATCGGCATGTTCCTCAACACGGTGCCGGTCCGGGCCCGGCTGGACGGCGAGGAGGGCGTCGCCGCCTTCCTCACCCGCCTCCAGGACGAGCAGAGCGCCCTGCTGGCGCACCACCAGACCGGGCTGGGCGAGATCCAGCGCGGCACCGGCTTCGGCCGGCTGTTCGACACCCTCCAGGTGCTCCGCAACACCCCGGCCGACGAGGGCCTGCGGGACCGCCTGCGCGAGCGCCTCGGCCTGCGCCAGGTGACGGACGTCGACGCGACGCACTTCCCGCTGATCTTCATCACCAACCCCGGCGAGCACCTCACCTTCGAGTGGAAGTACCGCCCGGACGTCTTCGAGCGGGCCGTCGTCGAGGAGCACGCCGAGCGGCTGCTGGCCCTGCTGGAGCAGATCCTGGAGCGCCCCGACCGCCCGGTCCGCACCCTGGATGTGTTGACGGTGCGTGAGCGGGGTCTGGTGTTGGGGGAGTGGGTGGCGACGGGTCGTGGGTTGCCGGGGGCGACGGTGGCGGATCTGTTGGCGGAGCGTGCGGTGGCGGTGCCGGGTGAGACGGCGCTGGTGTTCGGTGGGGTGTCGTGGTCGTACGCGGAGTTGGATGCCCGGGTGAACCGGTTGGCGCGGTTGTTCGTGGCGCGGGGGGCGGGGCCGGAGAGGGTGGTGGCGCTGGGGTTGCCGCGTTC